>NZ_JARAYJ010000035.1:0-96723 GCF_033794345.1 Streptomyces niveiscabiei | reverse complement strand
CTGTTGAGGGAGCGGAACTCGCCTGTGGAAGTGCGCCCCGGGCAGACGCCCGCGCACTCCCAGCCGTTGATCCCCAACACCACGACGAGGGACACGATCAACTCGGCGACTCGATGCCCCTCGGGATAGGGCCCATGCAAAGCGGTCCCCAGCACCGCATGCCGCTCCGGCACGGTGTACGCCAACTCCCCCCGCCCCACCGGCGCTTCCTCCCGCGTCGGCATCCGCAACTCCCGCCTCCGACCGAACACCACGAACCCCTCCTTGACCGCACCGACACGAACTCCCCATTGTCCGCCGCCCCTTGCTCCCCGCCCAGCCCCGACTCGGCCGGGAGAGAACACCTTTCGGCCGACACCGGGTGCCCGGATCAGCGCATGGGCCGCAGGCCCTCCCCACTCGTCCCGGTCGAGGTGCGCGTTGCCTCGTCCGGCAGGTTGAACATTCTCCGGTGCGCCCCCTTCAATGGCCGGATGGCGACGGCACAGACCCGTCTTCCACTCCGAGGCCGACCTGCAACACGGATTCGCCCGGACACTGTGGGAACTGGCACCGGACGTGGAATCCAGGTTGGAGGTACCGCAGCGGGAGGAGCCGGGGTGCAGAAGGTACCTGGATCTGCTGTGCATCGGCCGGACTCGTACCGCGATCGAGAGATCGAGAACTGGCACGCCTGCACTTCGTACGCGACATGGCCCGACTGGAGCGCTTCTGCGCGGGGCGGGAGCAGAACGGTCTCGCTGTCATGGTGACCAACGAAGCGTCCCTGTGGACTCCCCCCGCCCCTGGCCGCAAGCGGACCCGCGACGAGGAATTCCGGATCCACCAAGGACGCACACTCACCGGCACGTTGCTGTGGGCCGGGGGAACGTACAAGCGCAACACCTGCACGCTGCTGGGAACTTACGCCCTCTCCTGGAAGCCGTACTCGGAACTCGGCGGCCAGGGAGGGGAGTTCCGCTACCTGGCCGTGGAGGTCGGATCCGTCTCGTGATGGGACGGTGCTCAGTCGCTCGCCTTCGCCACGCCGATCGGGCATGAGACGCCCGTGCCGCCGATGCCGCAGTAGCCTGCGGGGTTCTTGTCGAGGTACTGCTGGTGGTACGCCTCGGCGGGGTAGAAGGGGCGGGTGTCGGCGGGGAGGATCTCTGTGGTGATCTCGGGGTGGCCGGCGTCCGTGAGGACCTTCTGGTAGGAGATGCGGGAGGAGTCCGCCGCGGCGGCCTGCGCGGGGGAGTGGGTATAGATCGCCGAGCGGTACTGGGTGCCCACGTCGTTGCCCTGGCGGAAGCCCTGCGTCGGGTTGTGGGACTCCCAGAAGGTGCGCAGGAGGGTGTCGTACGAGATGAGGGCGGGGTCGAAGACCACGCGGACGACCTCCGTGTGCCCGGTCATCCCGGAGCAGACCTCTTCGTACGTCGGGTTCTCGGTGTGACCGCCCTGGTAGCCGACGAGGGTCGTCCACACGCCCGCCGGGAGCTGCCAGAACTTCCGCTCGGCACCCCAGAAGCAGCCCATCGCGAAGTCGGCGACCTCGTACCCCTCGGGGTAGGGGCCCTGGAGGGGCGTGTCCAGCACGGTGTGCCGCTCCGGGACCTGGTACACGGGCGCCGGCCGGCCGGGGAGCGCCTGCTCCGGGGTGGGCAGTTGGGGCGTACGGCCGAAGAGCATCGCGTCTCCCTGTCGATCTGGGGCGGGTCCGCCGTCGCGGGTGGCGGCGCCCGGTACAACGTCCGGGACGCTGCGGGCATTCCGCGGGGCGAGGTGGAGCGGGGAGGCTGGGGTGGGGCACCGGCCGGAGTTCCGCTGCGAGACGTATGCCCGGGGGAGGGACGGATACGCCGGTGAGGGGCCGTGGCTCTCCGGTACTACCCGGGTAGGCCGCAGGGCGCGGGGGTACGGCTCCGGCGCTGAGCCCTGTGCGCCGCCGTACCCCGCCAGGTGTAACCGGGTACGACCCCGGTGCCAGCCCCGCAGAGCAGCGCGGCGGTACGGTTCCAGCGCTGCGGCCCCATACGGCCCCCTACGTCGCCGTACCCCGCCAGCCGTACCCGGGTACGACCCCGGAGCCGGCCCGCCCGCCCGCCGGCCCCCTCACGCCCGCAGCGTCGCCGGGCTCCCCCCGTTCGCCTCGTACCCCGCCACCGCCAGCGCCCGGTACACCGCGAACTCGCCCGCCGGGTCCTGCGACAGCGTCCACGGCAGCGCGCCCACGTGGCCGTCGACGTGCACGAGCTGGTTCATGGCCTCGGCCCACCGCTCGCTGCGGACGAGGAAGAACACCAGCAGATGCCGGACGTGCGCGAGCATCGGGTCGTCGCGGCGCGCGGAGTGCACCGCGTGCAGCGCGCCGTGGATCGCCTTGGTGACGACCTCGCCCTGGTAGAAGCCGCGCACGAGGTTGACCTCGGGAAGGTGCTCGAAGACCGAGAACAGCGGCATCGCCGCGAGCAGTGAACCCTGGGGCGCGCGGGCGGCGGCGGCCTCGGCGAAGGACTGGGCGATCTCCCGCGAGCCGTGCCACTTCTCGCACCAGTAGTGCAGGGCCGAGAGATGCGCGCCCATGTGGTCGGGGGCGCGGTCGAGGATCTTCAGCCAGAGCTGCTCGAACTCCTCGCGGGAGTAGTTCAGCCCCCGCGCGATGGACAGCTCGACGATGTACGGGACCGGGTCACCGGGGGCGAGGAGCGCCGCCTGCCCGCACGCCTCCTTCGCCTCCTCCATGATGATCCGGAAGTCGTCGGTCCCCGGCGCGGACGTCCGCCACGCCTGCTGCACCAGGAACTCGGCGTGCACCGCCGCACCGCCCGCGTCCTTCGGCTGCTCGGCACGCCACACCCGCAGCCACTGCCCGCCCGGGCTGTCGCTCACCCCGCCCGGCCGCTGCTGCAACTCCAGCGAGGCCGCCCCCGCGAACGCCTGCACCCGCTGCCACCGGACCTCGCCGTCCTTCGCGGTCCCCGCCAGCAACTGCTGCGCCGCGCGATAGTCCTGCGACCGCTGCACCACGTCCAGCACATCGACCAGGTCCTGGTCGGGGCCCGGCATCCGGACGTCCAACTCCTCCTCGCGCACGAAGCCGTAGTCCGCCGGGTCGGCAGCATCCGGGTGCCCCGGCGCGACCAGCTCGATCCCGCCCCGCCTGCGCCGCAGGAACGGCAGCAGCACGAAGCTCAGAAGCAGCGCCGCGATCAGGACCAAGAGAATCTCCATGCCTCAAGCGAACCAGACCCGACCGACAATTGGCGAACCCCCTCCCACGGCCTGTGGACAACTTCCCGGCCCCGCCCCCCGCCCCCCAGCCCGAACCGGCTCCGCCCCGGACTCCGTACCGCACCACCGCCCCGAGCGCACTACCCTCGGAACCCATGAGCGACAGGCACATCAGTCAGCACTTCGAGACGCTCGCCATCCACGCGGGCAACACGGCGGACCCCCTCACCGGGGCGGTCGTACCGCCGATCTACCAGGTCTCGACCTACAAGCAGGACGGCGTCGGCGGCCTGCGGGGCGGCTACGAGTACAGCCGCAGCGCCAACCCGACGCGCACGGCGCTGGAGGAGAACCTCGCGGCGCTGGAGGGCGGCCGGCGGGGGCTCGCGTTCGCGTCGGGGCTGGCGGCCGAGGACTGCCTGCTGCGCACCCTGCTGAGCCCGGGCGACCACGTGGTCATCCCGAACGACGCCTACGGCGGCACGTTCCGGCTGTTCGCGAAGGTCGTCGCCCGCTGGGGCGTGGAGTGGTCGGTGGCCGACACCAGCGACCTCGCGGCCGTGCGCGCGGCGATCACGCCGAGGACGAAGGCCGTGTGGGTGGAGACCCCCTCCAACCCGCTGCTCGGCATCACCGACATCGCCGCCGTCGCGCAGGTCGCGCACGACGCGGGCGCGCGCCTCGTCGTCGACAACACGTTCGCGACGCCCTACCTCCAGCAGCCCCTCGCGCTCGGCGCGGACGTCGTCGTGCACTCGCTGACGAAGTACATGGGCGGCCACTCCGACGTCGTCGGCGGCGCGCTGGTCACCGCGGACGAGGCGCTCGGGGAGGAACTGGCGTACCACCAGAACGCGATGGGCGCGGTCGCCGGGCCCTTCGACTCGTGGCTGGTGCTGCGCGGGGCGAAGACGCTGTCCGTGCGCATGGACCGGCACAGCGAGAACGCGGTGAAGGTCGCCGACATGCTGACCCGGCACGCGCGCGTGACGAACGTCCTCTACCCCGGTCTGCCGGACCACCCCGGGCACGAGGTCGCGGCCAAGCAGATGCGGTCCTTCGGCGGGATGGTCTCCTTCCAGGTGACCGGCGGCGAGGAGGCGGCCGTCGAGGTGTGCAACCGCGCGCGGGTGTTCACGCTGGGCGAGTCCCTCGGCGGCGTCGAGTCCCTGATCGAGCACCCGGGCCGGATGACGCACGCGTCGGCCGCCGGGTCCGCCCTGGAGGTCCCGGCCGACCTGGTCCGCCTCTCCGTGGGCATCGAGAACGTCGAGGACCTCCTGGAGGACCTCAAGCAGGCGCTCGGCTGACCTACCAGCCCTACCAGCCCTACCAGCCCTACCAGCGGACCACGGGTGGGGTCGTCTCGGACGGCGGCTCCACCCACGGCTGTGCCACGGCGGCCCACACGGCGAACGCGACGACGGCCGCGAACAGCAGCGTCCACATCACGCGCCGCGCCACCCTGCGCCACCACAGCAGCCGCCCGCCCCGCCGCACGGCCTCGCCCAGCACCTCCGCCGGCACCACCAGCGTCGGCCCCTCCATCATCCGCCGCACGGCCACTTCACGGTTCGACCGGCTGCTCATGACGGCACCGCCTTCGCCCCGCGCACCATCGGCGCGGGGCCCCGGGGCGGGTGCAGGAGGTTCGTGGTGGCCCGGTGGCAGATCGCGCGGGCGCGTTCGGGGGAGAGGCCGAGGAGGGCGGCGATCTGTTCCTCCGCGATGCCCTCGTGGTGGCGCAGGACCAGGATCAGGCGTTCCTGGGGGGTGAGGCGGGCCAGCGGGGAGTCGGGGTGGGTGGTGTGGTGGCGCCACGCGGAGTGGGCGAAGCGGGTCGCCAGGTGCCCGCGCGCGTGGTCGTACGGGTCGCCTTTCTGGACGCGGTCCCAGGACGCGTACGTACGCGCGAGGGCGCTCGCCAGCAGGCGTCGCGCGCGCGGGTTGTCGTCCGCGACCTCACCGGTGATGAGCGTGGCCGTCCACAGCAGCCGTCCCCCGGCACCCGCGACGAACGCCTCGAACTCCCGCACCCGGCACCTCCCCCGCCGTCTGGACCGTCCTCATCTGAGACCGGCGACCCCGCACCGGTCAACCCCCGTGCCCGGTGAAGCGTCCGACGATGTGAGGACCCTCAGGACTCCTGTGCGGGTTCCGCCCCCGGCAGGCCCTGGGCGGACATGCGCGCGGA
Source organism: Streptomyces niveiscabiei (assembly GCF_033794345.1). Taxonomy (NCBI): domain Bacteria; kingdom Bacillati; phylum Actinomycetota; class Actinomycetes; order Kitasatosporales; family Streptomycetaceae; genus Streptomyces; species Streptomyces niveiscabiei. The sequence continues at coordinate 91,316 of NZ_JARAYJ010000035.1, read as the reverse complement.
GAGGGCGGTGTTGAAGCGGGTGAGCAGGGAGCAGAACACCTCGCGCTCCTCGGGCTGCCAGTCCTGCGTCAGCTCGGCCATCAACTGGCGCCGGGAGGAGCGGACCTCCTCCAGGCGGGCGGTGCCGCGCGGCGACAGCTGGAGGACGACGGCGCGGCCGTCCTCGGGGTGCGAGGTGCGCTTGACGAGGCCGGTGTCGACGAGGGGCGCGACCTGCCGGGTGACCGTCGAGGAGTCGATGCCCATGCTCGCGGCGAGCGCCTTCACGCCCATCGGGCCCTCTTTGTCGAGGCGGTTGAGCAGCAGGTACGCGGCACGGTCCATGGAGTTGCGGACCTGGCCCACGCCCCCGAGCCGGGTCTGTTCGGCGCGGCGGGCGAAGAGGGCGACCTCGTGCTGGAGGGCGTCGAGAAGACCGGTGTCACCGACGGTCGTCATGTCCATCGACATCTCTGGTGTTGTGGGCATGGCCGGGGGCTCGCTCCATCATGGGGGTGCTGGGTTGGGGGACAGGGTACGCGGCCGGACGGTCAGTCGTACCGGCGCTGCGCAAACCCGTCCCGCGCCTCGGTCGGCGGACTCGTTCCCGGCTGTGAACTGCGATGCTGGGGGCATGAGCCACAGCACGTCCGGCGCCCTGCGGTCCGTCACCCTCGACGACGTCCGGGGCGCCCAGAAGATGCTCTCGGGCGTGGCCCGCACGACGGCCATGGAAGGCAGCCGGCACCTCACCCAGCTCGTCGGCTCCCCGGTGCACCTCAAGTGCGAGAACCTCCAGCGCACGGGTTCGTTCAAGCTGCGTGGCGCGTACGTGCGGATCGCCGGTCTGCTCCCCGAGGAGCGCGCGGCCGGGGTGGTCGCCGCGAGCGCCGGCAACCACGCGCAGGGCGTCGCGCTCGCCTCGGCGCTGCTCGGCGTGCACGCGACGGTGTTCATGCCGCAGGGCGCACCCCTCCCGAAGATCAGCGCGACCCGCGAGTACGGCGCGGAGGTGCGCCTGCACGGCCAGGTGGTCGACGAGACGCTCGCCGCGGCGCAGGAGTACGCCGCCGGGACGGGCGCGGTGTTCATCCACCCCTTCGACCACCCGGACGTCATCGCGGGCCAGGGCACGGTGGGCCTGGAGATCCTGGAGCAGTGTCCGGAGGTCAGGACGATCGTCGTCGGCATCGGCGGGGGCGGGCTCGCGGCGGGCATCGCGGTCGCCGTGAAGGCGCTGCGCCCCGACGTACGGATCGTCGGCGTCCAGGCGTCCGGCGCCGCCGCGTACCCGCCGTCGCTCGCGGCCGGGCGGCCCGTGTCGGTGCGCTCCCCGCTGACGATGGCCGACGGCATCAGGGTCGGGCGCCCCGGTGACGTGCCGTTCGCGATCGTCCGCGACCTGGTCGACGAGGTGCGTACGGTCTCGGAGGACGCCCTGTCGGCCGCGCTGCTGCTGTGCCTGGAGCGGGCCAAGCTGGTCGTCGAACCGGCGGGCGCGAGCCCCGTCGCCGCGCTGCTGAGCGAGCCCGGCGCGTTCGAGGGGCCGGTCGTGGCGGTGCTGTCGGGCGGGAACGTGGACCCGGTGCTGATGCAACGCGTCCTGCGGCACGGAATGGCCGCGCAGGGCCGTTACCTCGCCGTGCGGCTGCGGCTCACGGACCGTCCCGGCGCCCTCGCGACGCTGCTGGGGGTGCTGTCGGGGGCCGACGCGAACGTCCTCGACATCAGCCATGTCCGCACCGACCCGCGGCTCGGGCTGGCCGAGGCCGAGGTCGAACTCCACCTGGAGACCAAGGGCCCGGCCCACTGCACCGAGGTCGGACAGGCCCTGCGGGCCGCCGGCTACACCGTCATCGACTAGGAAACCCCAGGTCACGAGAGTGCCGCTCGCCCGGACGGGTGAAATGCATTGAGCAACGCGATACATCGCGTTATGGTGTGTCGTACGTCGCTCGAACGTTCTGTCGGGCGATCCGGAAAGCACGAACCTACGCTTCTCGCACGACACCTTTCACCCGAACCGAAGAACCGCGAACCGAAGAATCCCCGAACACCCCGATGACGTGGAGAGCCCAATGCCGGGTGCGATCTACGCCGAAGGACTCGTCAAGACCTTCGGTGACGTCAAAGCCCTCGACGGCGTCGACCTCGACGTCCCCGAAGGCACGGTCCTGGGCCTGCTCGGCCCCAACGGCGCGGGCAAGACCACCGCCGTACGCTGCCTGACGACCCTGCTGCGCCCCGACAGCGGGCGCGCGGTCGTCGCCGGGCTCGACGTCCTCAAGCAGCCCAACGACGTACGCCGGTCCATCGGCCTGTCCGGCCAGTTCGCCGCGGTCGACGAGTACCTGACCGGCCGCGAGAACCTCGTCATGGTCGGCCGCCTCTACCAGATGGCACCCCGGCAGGCGAAGGCCCGCGCCGCCGAGCTCCTCGACCGCTTCGACCTCGCGGACGCCGCCGACCGCACCGCCAAGACGTACTCCGGCGGTATGCGCCGGCGCCTCGACCTCGCCGCCGCGCTCGTCGTCTCCCCGCCGGTCATGTTCATGGACGAACCGACGACCGGCCTCGACCCCCGCAACCGCCTGCTCCTGTGGGAGGTCATCAAGAACCTCGTCTCCGGCGGCACCACCCTCCTGCTCACCACGCAGTACCTGGAGGAGGCCGACCAGCTCGCCCACGACATCGCCGTCGTCGACCACGGCCGCGTCATCGCGCGCGGTACGTCCGACCAGCTCAAGGCGCGCACCGGCGGCGAGCGCGTCGAGGTCGTCGTCCACGAGCGCGGGCACATGTCCGCCGCCGCCGACCTCCTCGCCGCCTCCGGCAAGGGCTCCGTCACCGTCGAGGAGCACACCCGCCGGCTCACCGTCCCCGTCACCGGCGGCGCCAAGCTGCTCGCCGAGATCATCCGCGAACTCGACCTGCGCGGCATCGAGATCGACGACATCGGCCTGCGCAGGCCCACGCTCGACGACGTCTTCCTCTCCCTCACCGGGCACGTCGCGGAGGAGAAGACCGACAGCGACGCCGAGAGCGGCGGCGAGAAGACCGGGAAGGCCGAGAAGAAGGGCAGGACCGCGAAATGACCACCACCGAACCCCGGGTCGTCCCCGCCCCGCCACACCCCGCCGTCCAGTCCTTCCGGGACTCCATGGTCGTCGCCAAGCGGAACCTGATCCGCATGTCCCGCATCCCCGAGATGGTGTTGTTCGGGGTCATCCAGCCGGTCATGTTCGTCGTGCTGTTCGCCTACGTCTTCGGCGGGTCCATGAAGATCGGCGACAGCACCGACCCCGACGTCTACAAGAACTTCCTGATGGCCGGGATCTTCGCGCAGACCGTCACCTTCGCCACCGCCGGAGCGGGTGCCGGCATCGCCGACGACATGCACAAGGGCCTCATCGACCGGTTCCGCTCCCTGCCCATGGCCCGCGGCGCCGTCCTCACCGGGCGGACCATCGCCGACCTCGTCCAGACGGCGATCACCCTCGTCGTCCTCGCCGTCGTCGCCCTCCTCGTCGGCTGGCGCCTCGGCACCGACCAGCCCACCAACCTCGGCAAGATCCTCGGCGGCTTCGGCCTCCTGCTCCTCCTCGGCTACGCCTTCACTTGGATCGGCGCGCTGATCGGCCTCTCGGTGCGCACACCCGAGGCGGCCACCTCCGGCGGCCTCATCTGGCTCTTCCCCGTCACCTTCATCTCCAACGCCTTCGTCGACTCCGCCCAGATGACCCCCTGGCTGCGGCACATCGCCGAATGGAACCCCTTCAGCGCCACCGTCCAGGCTTGCCGCCAGCTCTTCGGCGACCCCGGCCTCTCCCGCTCCGACGCCTGGCCCATGCAGCACCCCGTCTGGGCCTCGGTCCTCTACTCCCTGCTGATCATCGTCGTCTTCCGCACGCTGGCGGTCCGCAAGTACCGTTCGGCGACGGCCTGATCTGGTGAGCGCCCCCGGCGCCCGCCGGCTCGCGGCCCCTCACCCCCGTACCACGACGAGACCCCCGTCACCGAACCGGTGACAGGGGCCGTCGAGGGCGTGGGACGGCTCAGCCGTTGTACGGGGTCGCTTTCAGGATGCGGACCATCGCCTTCTTGCCGTTGGGAAGCTCGTACTCCGCGTCCTCGCCGACCTTGTGGCCGATGACACCGGAGCCCAGGGGCGACTGGGGCGAGTACGTCTCGATCTCCGTGCTCGCGTATTCGCGGGACGCCAGCAGGAACGTCAGGGTGTCGTCCTCGTCGCCGTCGAAGGCGATCGTGACGACCATGCCGGGCGCGACCGCGCCGTCCGCGGACTGCGGGGCCTCACCGACCTTGGCGCTCTCCAGCAGCTGCGTGAGCTGGCGCACGCGAAGCTCCTGCTTGCCCTGCTCCTCCTTGGCCGCGTGGTAACCGCCGTTCTCGCGCAGGTCACCTTCCTCGCGCGCCGCCGCGATCTTCGCGGTGATCTCCGAGCGCGCGGGACCAGTAAGGTGCGCAAGCTCGTCCTTGAGCTTGTTGTACGCCTCCTGGGTCAGCCAGGTGACGTTCTCGCTGGTCTGGGTCACAGGTGCTCCTCGTCGGTACTGGGAATACAAAGCATCGCCCTACCCCGAAGCATGTTCCTTCAGGGACGGGCGAAACCACGAGCCTAACAATTCGACGGCGGAAGGGGGAGGACATAAGTCACCGGAAAACCGTCACCGCAGGTCAGAGCTACCCCGCAGGCGGGATACGTCGAACGGGTGAGCGCCGGTCTCAGCCCGGATGGCAGCCGAGCAGCTCGGCCGTCGTCCCCCGGGCCGTCGTACGGAGCGTGACGACCTTGTCGATGCGGGTGTCCGAGCCGGTGAAGCGGAAGTCCGCGCGGCCGACCTCGGCGCCGTTCGCGGCCTGGGAGCGGACCGTGCAGTAGCCGCTGGTCCCGGAGTCCTTGCGCACTTCGAGGTGGACGGAGACGGAGGAGTCGGAGACCTGGAAGGTGATCACCTCACCGCTGATCTCGTTCTGGCCGACGTAGTGCCAGCCGAACCAGCCGATGAGCCCGAGGAGCAGGACGCCCAGGACGCCGCCGAGGACCTTCAGCCGGTGGTCGGCCCGCGCGTCGGTCGTACGGCCGTAGCGCCCCTCGGGCGCGCTCGCACTTGCCGTACTCATGTCGGTCCTCCGGGCCCCGGAACAATTCGTCCCCCGATTCGGTCACTATAGAAGCCCCCCGCGCGCGGGCGACCACCGCCCCTCGGAGACCTCCCTACGGGGCGGACCGACGTGATTGCACACCGGACGACCGGGTGCCGACTGACTGAGGATGAGTCTTGACTGACCAGCTGCGACTGATGGCCGTCCACGCCCACCCCGACGACGAGTCGAGCAAGGGCGCGGCCACCATGGCGAAGTATGTGGCCGAGGGGGTGGACGTCCTGGTGGTCACCTGCACGGGCGGGGAGCGCGGCTCCATCCTGAACCCGAAGTTGCAGGGCGACACGTACATCGAGGAGCACATCCACGAGGTGCGCAAGAAAGAGATGGACGAGGCCCGCGAGATCCTCGGCATCAAGCAGGAGTGGCTCGGCTTCGTCGACTCCGGCCTGCCGGAGGGCGACCCGCTGCCGCCGCTCCCCGAGGGCTGCTTCGCCCTTGAGGATGAAGACAAGGCGGCCGGGGAACTCGTCCGCAAGATCCGTTCGTTCCGTCCACAGGTGATCACCACCTACGACGAGAACGGCGGCTACCCCCACCCCGACCACATCATGACCCACAAGATCTCGATGATCGCCTTCGAGGCGGCGGCGGACACCGAGAAGTACCCCGAGTCCGAGTACGGGCCCGCGTACCAGCCGCGCAAGCTCTACTACAACCAGGGCTTCAACCGGCAGCGCACCCAGGCCCTGCACGACGCGATGATCGCCCGCGGCATGGAGTCCCCGTACGAGGAGTGGCTCAAGCGCTGGGACGAGTTCGAGCGCGTCGAGCGCGTCCTGACCACGCACATCCCGTGCGCCGAGTACTACGAGATCCGCGACAAGGCGCTCCTCGCGCACGCCACGCAGATCGACCCCGACGGCGGCTGGTTCCGCGTTCCGATGGAGATCCAGAAGGAGGTCTGGCCGACCGAGGAGTACGAGCTCGCGAAGTCGCTCGTCGATTCGTCCATCCCCGAGGACGACCTCTTTGCGGGCATCCGCGACAATGCCTGACATGAGCGCAAGCGTGAGCCCGGCAATGACGCATTTCGTCCTCCTCGCCAAGGAGGTCGACGAGAACAAGGTCACCCCAGGCGTCCTCGGCTTCATCGTGTTCGCCGCCATGGCGTTGGCGGTGTGGGGGCTGATGAAGTCGATGAGCAAGCACATGAACCGGGTCGACTTCAAGGAACCGGGGGGTTCCGCCGAGGAGACCCCGGCTCCCGCCTCCGAGAAGCCGGCCAAGAGCTGACCCGTCGGTGGCTCGGTCGTACTACACGGGTACTACTGGGGTAGTACGGATACGTCGTGACGACCGGGCCGCACAGTACGGCGTGACCGGCGTCACCGTACCGGGGCGGTCCGCTCCAGCCGCCGGTCCATCCCGCAGTGCAGCGCGTACGCGAACCCCAGCGGGTTGCGGAACGTGTCCGCGAAGTGCCGGGCCAGCGTGTGCGCGATCTCGCCGGCCGTGTCGGCGGCGCCGAGATACCGGGTGACGAACGCGTACGCGTACTCCGCCGCGAACACCTGCGGCATCTCGATCTGCGGGCCCAGCACGCCGCCCGCGCCCGCCGTGATCAGCGCACCGCCGAGATACGTGAGGTCCGCGCCGCCCGGCAGGCCCGCGTAGCACGCGTTGAACAGCACCAGCGGACGGTACGGCAGCAGGCCCGCCGTCCGCCGCGCCAACACCGTGTGCGCATCGATGTCCTGACTGTCCGTCAGACGTACGACGAGCAGGGGAGCGCCCGCGTCCTGCGCCGCCTCGAACCTGCCGTGGCACCAGAAGTACATCAACTGGTCGTCCATACGCCCCGACTTGAGCGCCGCGAGCAGCTCGTCCCGGCGGGAGCGTTCCACGCATACGGTGCCCTCCGCGAGCGCCGTCGCCACGTCCGCCGCCCTCGTGCGGCCGTACGGGTCGATGTTCTTGTCGTGGTTCAGGCTCACCACCGGTACGGGCGGGGGGAGTTGGGGGTCCGCCTCGTCCGGGAAGTCCGCGTACCGGCCGCCCGTCTGCTCCATCTGGTGCCGGTAGCCCAGGAACCGGTGCAGCGGGTTCTCCTCGGCTCCCGCCGGCAGCGCCAGCATCGGCCAGGGCAGGAACAGGGCCGAGTCGACCCTGATCCTGAGCGGCTTCTCGCTGGTCAGCGCCTCCTGGACGACCCTCCGCAGCCGGTCGGCCCCCCGGCCGCCCGCGCCGAGCAGCTCGTGCCACAGGAGGTACGCGCCCTGTTCCGCCAACTCGTCGAGAATCTCGGTGAGTTCGGGTTCGTCCGTGAGGTCCATGCGGGTCGCGTAGGGCTCGCTCACCGGCATGCCGGTCGCCGGGTCCACCGGCTCGTGCGCCACCAACTCCCTTTTCCACAGGGTTCGCAGACGTGCCGCGCTGGATCGGACCGTCGCCGGGGAGACGTCCAGGCGGGCCGTGTACTCGTGCGGGGACGGAGGCAGCGCCGTGCCGTACGCGCGGGCCCTGATGTGGTCCTCCGCGTACGTGTCCAGGGTCAGGACCAGGTCCGGGTGGCGGATCGTCGACGCGGGGTGACGGGTGAAGCCGTGGCTGGGGTCCTGGGTGATGCGGAGGGGGAGTTCTTTCGGCACCGGTCAGGTCCTCCCGAGGGAGGTGGGGGTGGTGCCGGTGAGGTCGGCTCCGGGGGTGTCCGTCACGTCGAACTCCGTCTCCAGTTCCTGGAGGACCGTGCCGGTGAGGTGGTGTTCCACCGTGAAGCGGATGCGGTGGAGGCCCGGGCGGTGGGGGGTGAAGCGGAACTCGGCGCCGGCGTCCGTGTCGTCCGGGGGGCCGGGGCGGATCGTCACCGCGTGTTCCGGGGTGATGTCCGCCGGGGTGAGGGGAGTTGCCCGGGCGGAGAGCCAGGGGAGGGCGGCGGTCGTGGACCAGGGGTGACGCGGGCCGGGGACCACCTGGAGGGTGAGGCGGTTGTCGTCGTGGAGGGTGAGGCGGACGCGGGATTCCGTTGTGGGCAACCGGAGTTGGGTGCCTTCGTAGCGGGGCTCCGGGATGAGGAGGCGGGCTGCGACGGGGATGCGGAAACGGCCGTGTTCCCAGGGCCATTCGGTGGCGGCGAGGAGGGCGGGCGGGTAGCGGCGGGAGAGTTCGTGGAGGGCTTCGGGGGGTGGGTCATCGTTGATGGCGAAGGCTTGGGCGAGGGTGACCCAGGCGAGGCCGGCTTCGTCGCCGATGGACTGGAAACGGGCTCGGGCTTTGGCGAAGGCGTGGGAGCCGGAGGAGTGGTGAGGGGTGCGGATGGCCAGTTCGAGGGAGGTCCAGGCTTCGCCGTGGGGGCAGCCGAGGCGGGCGAACGCCTCGATGTTCCGGTTGAGTTCGATGAGCACGCCCGTGTCGGAGTACAGGGGCTGCCGGGCCCGTATGCATCTGAAGTGCCGTGACCAGGCCGCGCAGAGTTGGTCCGAGGACACGAGCGGTTCCCAGCGGCTGCGGAGGGGGGTCCGCGGCAGCGCGGAGAACAAGTCGGCCCAGTCGCCTGCCCGCCCGCTTCCCTGACGCGGTCTCGCGGACCTGGGTTCGGGCGGGGCGCCGTCCGGGTAACCGCTGGCACGCAACAACAGGGCGAGCCGCTGCTGTTCGACGCCCGCCCACTCCACTCCCGCAGTGTCGTGGACGTCCTGGAACGCCACCCGAGCGGCGTCGATCACCTTCTCCGCCTCGTCGAAGTCCCCGCTGAGCAGCCTCCAACGCCCGTACCAGAGCATCGCCCACGCCTCACCCCGCCGGTCCCCGGCGACCTGGTGCGCCTCGATCGCGCGCCGCAGCAAAGGGCCCACGCCGCACAGGTCGCCCCGGTCGCAGGCGACGGCGGCGCGGGTGTGCAGGACCCAGCCGTCGGCGGGGCGGCGTTCGGGGATCTCGGCGAGCAGCCGGGAGGCGGCGCGGAGGTTCCCCCGCTCCCACTCGCCCACGGCGGGCTGGAACGGAGAGGGGACGACAGCCGGTGAACCCACGAACCGCCAGAGCGCGGCCAGCGCCAACACCTGCTGGGAACGCTCCAGTTCCCGCGTCAGCGACCGCACGGCGTCCTTGCCCGCCCGGTCGTCCGGGGACAGGTCCAGGAGGCGTCCGGCGAGCAGGACGTACGTCCAGCCGAACCGGTCGACCGTTTCGGGCCGGTGGGTGTCCAGCAGCAGGCGCAGTGCTGTCACGGCACGGGAGCGGGTCTCGTCGGGGGACCAGTGCCGGGTGATCCCGGCGGCGGCCGTGCTGTGCAGCCGCATACCCGCGCGGTTCACGTCCGCCAGGCGGGCTCCCGCCAACTGGCCGGTGGATTCAGGCTGTTCGCGCGTCAGGAAATCGAGCGGTACGCGAAGAGGGCCGGTCGTGGTCAGCGCGGCCAGGCTCTCGTACAGGTGCATCGCTTCGGGACCCAGCGTCTCAGGGAAGCGCTGATCCTGCGGCGCGGTGACGGCCAGCACCATGACCACCCCGCTCGTCGCCAGTGACTCCATGACGTCGAGCAACGGCTGTCCGGGGCCGTCGAGACGCAGGACCAAGCCTCCGAAGCCTCGCAGCACCCGACGGGACAGCCTGACGACGGACTCCGCGAACTCCCGGGGAGAACCCACCAGTTCCTCGACGTCCGAGTCCCCGACCCGCTCCCGCAGCCCCGGCTCCGCCAGCACCCGCAGCAACGTCACCTCCGGCGGCTCGGACACCCCGATGTCCTCGACCCGGATCACCGGCACCCCCGCCGGAAGCCGCACCTCCTCCTCCAGCACCACCATCCGACGCCGGAGGAGTTCCTGATAGACGTCCACCCCGCCCCCTCCCTAAGCCGCCCCCGCCGACACCGCCACCCCCATCACTTCCCGCGCATGCCGCCCCGGCACCATCCGCAGCCGCCAAGCCTGCCAGCCCGCCTCCAGGCTCACCCCCCGCTCCAGCACCAACCCGAACGCGTCGACAAAGTCGCCCAGCTTCTCGTCCCGCAAGTCGTGGGTCTCGCGGCCGAGTTGGCGGAGCTCCTCCTGCGCGACGGCGGTCCCGACCTCGACCCCGCCGGGAGAGGCGTACGGCAGGAGCGTGCAGCGCAGGAAGCGCGCCCAGTCCTCGCCCCGCCGGTCGCCGTACGACGCGAAGAGGGCGATAGCCTCGTCGCACAGCGAAAGGGCCTGCGCCGTACGCGCGTTGCCCGCGTCGACGACGGCGAGTTCGAGGCACGTCCACGCCTCCCCGTGCGCGACCCCGATCCGCTGGAAGTCGGCGCGCGCGTCCACCAGCAACTGCCGGGCGAACCCGGAGTTGCGCAGGGACCCGGTCTGCGCGGCCCGCTGATCGCGGGTGACACGGGCGGACTGGTGGCGGGCGCAGGCGAGGCCGTAGACGTCGCGCATCCGGGAAAACATGGTCCGGGAGCGCTCCAACTCGCGCACCGAACGGTCGAGTTGACCGGTCTCCTCCAGGGCGAGGCCCAGGTAGTAGACGGTCCACGCCTCCCCGCGGGCGTCCTCGTTCTCCCGGTGCCGCGCGGCGGCGGCCCGCAGCTCCTCGGCCGCGAGCGCCGCGTCCCCGGCGATGAGCCGCGTCCGCGCGAGCTGCGTCAACGCCCACGCCTCGCCGCGGGCGTCACGGGTACGCCCGTACAGTTCGAGCGCCCGGTTCAACTCCCCGAAGGCGCCTTCGAGTTCACCGCGCCGCAGGTTCAGCTGGCCCAACTGGTAGTGCGCCCACGCCTCCCCGTGCACGGACCCGCCCCGCCGGTGCAGGACGAGCGACTCGGTGAGCAGCTCCAGCGCCTCGGACAGCCGCGCCCGGTCCCGCTCGACGGCGGCCAGCGCGTGCAACGACCACGCCCGGTCGGTCGCCAACTCCGGTACCTGTTGCAGGTCGAGAGCCTCGCGCAGCTTCACGGCCGCCTCCACCAGGTTCCCCTGGTGGTGCAGGGTGATCCCGAGCGAGCACAGCGCGCGGGCGGCACCGGCGTCGTGGTGCGCTTCGAGATACAGGTCGACGACGGACGTCAGCGTCGTGCGCGCCTTGTCCAGCTCACCGAGCTGCCGCGCGGCGATCCCGGTACGCCACTGCACGGACCGCACGAGCAGCCCCCGGTCGATGGACTGCGCCAACTCGCTGATCTCACCGAGCCGGTAGAGGTCGCCGCGCAGCAGGCAGTAGTCGCACAGCGCGCCCAGCAGACTGAGCACGGCGGCCTGGTCGACGCCCTCGGCGTGCCGCAGCGTCGCCGTGATGAAGCTGGACTCGTCGTCGAGCCACCGCAACGCCTCGTCCAGGGACGTGAATCCGTGCGGGCTGAACCGGTCGGACCGCGTCGACATGTTGCCGTCGACCAAACGCAGCACGGAGTCGGCGAGTTCGGAATAGCTGACGATCAACCGCTCCTGCGCGGCGACGAGTTCACTCGTCTCCTCCTCGTCCTGCAACCGGGCGGCTGCGAACGCGCGCACCACGTCGTGCAGCCGGAACCGGTCCCCGCGCACCCGGTCGATCAGCCCGGCACGCGCCAACTCGCCCAGCAGCCGGGCCGCTTCGCTCCGGTCGGTGGCGAGCAGCGCGGCAGCGGCGGCGGCCCCCAGCGAGGCCCGCCCGGCGAGCGCGAGCCGGCGCAGCAGCCGCCGGGTCTGCTCGGGCTGGTCGGTGTAACGCAGCCACAGGGCACGGTCGGTGGGCTGTACGGGGCCGTACGCGCCCAGTTCCGTGGCGAGTTGGCGTGGCGAACGCGGGCCCAGCGCGGAACCGGCGATGCGCAGCGCCAGCGGGAGGCCGCCGCACAGGTCCAGGACCCGGTCGGTGGACTCCGCGTCGTAGGGGCCCGTGCTGTCCTGCGCGGCAGCCGCCAGCAGTTCCTCGGAGCCGGCCGCCTCCAGCGGGCGTACCGGCAACTCGTGGACCCACGCGCCGAGTTCGGCGGGCAGCGGGAGCGGCGTACGGGATGTCACCAGGACCAGGCTGTCCGAGCGCTCCGGGATCAGCGTGCGGACCTGCGCCGGGTCGGAGGCGTCGTCCAGGACGACCGTGACCGGGAGCTTCGTCAGGTGCTGGTAGTACAGCTCGCTCAGCCGCTTCACCTGCTGGTCCGCCGACGACCGCTCCCGGAACAGGAGTTGCTCGCGCGGCGCGCCCAGCCGGTTCAGCAGGTGCAGCAGCGCGTCCCGCGTCGACAGCGGGCCCTCGTCCGAACCGCCGCGCAGGTCCACGACGCAGGCGCCCCGGAACTGGTCGCGCAGATCGTGCGCCGCGCGCACCGCGAGCGCCGTACGCCCGCTGCCGGGTTCGCCGTGCAGCACCACCACCGTCGGGCGGGTCCGCGTCGACGCCCGGCCCGCCTGCACCCACTGCCTGATCTTCGCCAGCTCCTGCCGTCGGCCCGCGAACACCCCGGACGACTCGGGGAGTTGGGCGTACGACTGCTCAAGCAGCGTACGGCCGCGCGCGGCTGCGCTCTTGTCGGTGCCCTTCAGCTGCGGCCCCGTCGCCTTCGGGCCCGTCGACGCGCTCAGCACCCGCTGCTGGTCGAGGAACGGGCGGATGCCCCGCACCTCGAGCGCCGTCAGCCACTGGAGCCGCAACTGCTCGGCCCCGCCCGGCTGTCCGGCCGCGCCGGCCCGGCGGCTCGCGGCCGGCAGATGCGTGCCGGCGACCTTCACGACCGTCGCCGCGGCGCCCACGACCCCGACCGCGAGGCCCGCGCCGAACGCCGTGCCCGTGCCCGTGCCGAGCACCAGGTCGGCCACCGTCGTCGTCACCGCGGCAACACCCGCGATCAGCAGCGGAGTTCGGCCGCCCTCCTCGGCGTACCGCTGCCCGAAGCTCACGTTCGCCGCCTCGGCCTCGCTCAACGCCCTCGTGTACGCCTCGTACTCGGCGCCGGCGGTCTCCGCCATGGCATCGAGCGCGCCCCGCGCCCTCCCCAGCAGCACCTTCCCGTCCGTACGCCCCCCGGACCGCCGCACCTCCTCCTCAACAGCCCGAACCACCAACCGCTCGGCCTCGACCCGATGACTGTCCCGCATGTCCCGTCCCCCTCCGGCGGCAACAGCTGTCCTTGGTCAAGTGTGCGGCGGGGGGCGCCCGGATGCGAAGGGGAGAACTGGCACCGTCCTGTCACAACTCGTTGCCGGGGGTCGGCAGGGAGGGGGCGCGGGGGCGCGTCGGACGGCTCACCAGGCCGGTCGACGCCGAGGGGGATCGACTGGGGGAGGCGTTCATACCTCTCTGATGTCCTCCTGGCCGACCGGTTCCACCCGCAGCCGGGAGAGCACCCACGCCAAGCGCGCCCGGTCGGTCTTCCCGCGCACGGCCTCCGCAATGGTCAGCGCCGCTCGGCGTTCTCGTCCCCGAACAGCTCTCGACGAGCGGCTTCGACCTCCTGTTCCGTGAGCGTGCCGTGCACTTCCTCGTGGGCCGCGACGACCGGTTCGAGAGCGTTCTCCCGGCTCGTGTCCGGCCCTGTGAGAGGCTGGATCGCATGAACCGGCTAGCGGGTGTGACCTCGCCGTATCTGCTCCAGCACGCTGACAATCCGGTCGACTGGTGGCCGTGGACACCGGAGGCTTTCGAGGAAGCGCGACGGAGGGACGTCCCCGTTCTGCTGTCGGTCGGCTACTCCGCGTGCCACTGGTGTCAGTGAACTCGCAGACCTGGTAGTCGATGGTCCTCGCGTCTGTCTGCGGCGCGGGCGACACACTCAGGCCCAAGCGGACCGCAAGTTGACTCAAGCAGGCGGGCTGGGGCTGGCCGCAGGGGATGTCGACCGTACCCTTTCCAGGAGGCCCAAAGGCCGGGCCAGGCCGCGGTCTGGGGAATGCTGATCGGCTGGCTGCCCTTCCTGGCGCTCAGGCTCGCAGCCGCGCGAAGCACCTCTCCAGCCCAGGGGGAGGATTGTTGTGTGGCCGCTGACGGCCTCGCCAGGCAACTGGAACTCCAAGGCAGACGTTTGGCATCTCCGCAGATGGAGGAGCGAAACTCGGGTGCCGAGGTTCCACCGTCTGAGACTATTGCTGAGGAAAAGCTGGCGTGCCGCTGGAGCGGTGTGCGTTGAGGTCGGCAGGGCCTCGCCAGACATGGTTTGACCGAACGGGAGCCCAGGTGTCCTTGGAACGGTTCTCGCTGGAGAACTATCGCTGCTTCAGGGAGAGACAAGAGGTGGAGCTTGGAAAGATCACCGTGGTGCTGGGCCGGAACAATTCTGGCAAGAGTGCGGTCGTACGAGCGCTCCCGCTCCTTTCCCATGGTATCCGCAGTGACTCCCCGCACCCTCTGGATCTGGACCTGATCCAGGGCTTCACTCCTTCGTTCGCCGATCTGATCCACGGCTCGTCACCTCATGGACACATTCGCCTGGGAGCGTCGATCGGGCGCGAAGACGGTGGGACCGTCAGCGCCACAGCCGAGGTCCAGAACATCGCCAACCAGGGAATTCAGCTGGTCTCCTCGGTGCAGATCTTCTGCGGGACAGAGGTCGCGAACATCTCATGGATGCCAGGCGTCGACGCCTACTCTCCGGAGAAGCGTGCGTATCTTGTCGACGGCGAGGAGGCCAAAGTCGGATTTCGCGGGCTGCTGCCCGATCCGGCCGACTGGCCGGACTCCGTCGGTGGTGTCAGCGGCGTCACTGGGCTCATTAGGGAAGGCCTCGACGAGATCCGGTATTTGGGTCCGTTCAGGAAGAGCCCGGAGCGCTTCTTCCGGTCTACCGCCAGAACCCTGGGCAGCGTCGGCTATCGGGGCGAGAGGGCGCTCGGCATGCTCGCCGCGGACGAGGTGTACGGGCGCGGTCTGATCGGCCGTGAGGTGAACACCCTACTGGAAAGCATCCTGGCCGGGTGGCGGCTCGAAATCACCGATGTCGGCTCCGGGATGTACATCCCCAAGCTGCGTTCCCTGCGCGACCCCGATCTCGTCGTCCACATCGACGACGTCGGCACCGGTGTGGTCCAGTTCCTGCCGATAGTGATCCAGCTGGCCGCGGACCGCGTGGAATCGCCCGCCGGGCCGGTGATCGAGATCGTGGAGGAGCCCGAACTCCATCTCCACCCTTCGGCACACGCCGCGATCGCCGATCTCTACGTCGACGCCGTGCAGGAGTCACAGGTGCGCTTCCTGGTGGAGACGCACAGCGAGAACTTCCTCCTCAGGCTGCGCCGGCGAGTCGCGGAGCGGAAGCTGGCGCCGGAGGACGTGAAGATCTACTTCGTTGAGCAGGCCGAGGGGGCGGCCACCGTGCGGAAGATCGAGGTGGACGCCCTCGGCAACCTCGACTACTGGCCGCGGGGGGTCTTCGCGGAGGACTTCGAGGAGGCGCGCGCCCTCGCGGACGCGCAGGCGAATCGGATCGACGATGCGCGTTGAGATTCCCGTCGATCTGCTGAAGGACCGTCAAGGCGACGAGAACGCAGAGCTCATATTGAAGCTGATCGCGTTCTTCAGGGAGGGGCGGCACGAGTGGGCGATCTCCCCGCGTGATGTGGATGCCGTCCATACGTTCCTGGAGCGACACCTCCCAGTCTTGGCGCAGAGCTACCGGCTGCTCGCGCAGAAGGCGAGCATGGCGCAGACATGGGCGCCGCACGGGGGGACCACGGGCGTGGTCAGGGTGGCCAGCGAGACGCTCTCGGCGGACATCCGCGACTTGGAGCGGCCGGCCGTGCTGGTCGTGGAGAACGCGATCTACGACTGGCAGATGATCGAGGCGCTTGCGCGTCTGCTCGGCTGCGAGGACGTCATCGACGCCAAGGAGGGCAGCCGCCTCGGCGTGTACAACGGAGGCGGCAAGGACGGGGCGACCCTGCACGCGGTCCATCAGGCCGCGCTGTTCTCCCGTACCAAACGTGTGGTCCTCGTCATCGACAGCGACAGCTTCCACCCCACGGACCGGACCGGCAATCACGAGAAGGCAGAAGCCGCGGCCCGTGAAGGCGTGAGTGTGCACGTCCTCAGCTTCCGGGAGATGGAGAATTACATTCCCAACCGGGTCCTGGCCCGGCAGCCGAAGAAGACCGTCGGAATGTCCTCCATGGCCAAGCGCCTGGAGTCCTTCAAGACCTTCTCGCCTGAGCAGCGAGCCCACTTCGACATGAAGCACGGATTCAAGGGGAAGCCGCAGAAGGGTGCCGACCAGAAGGGGCGCCACTCCAAGAAGGCCGGGACCACCTACGCCATCCCGCAGCGCCACGGTGATTTGTACGACGAAGTGGCGGAGCAGGATCTCATCACCCTCCAGGAGGGATTCGGAACGGAATTGCCGAGTCTGTTCCTGCAAGAGGTGATGCGCGGCGGCATATCGGAGCGGGACCTGGACGGCCTGGGCCCCGGAGCGAAACAGGAATTGCAATTGATGTTCGAAACGATTCGGGGTGTGATCTGAGAATGGGAGACATCGAGGTGGTCAAGGATATCTCCGTGGTGCCGGAGGTCCACTTCCTGGAGCAGGTCCTGGAGCGGATCGCGCAGGGCGAGCTGCGGGTGCCGAAGTTCCAGCGCCCCTTCCTGTGGCGCCCCGAGCAGATGCTCCAGCTCTTCGACAGCATGGAGCGCGGCTACCCGATGGGCAGCCTGCTCATTTGGGAGACCACCATGCCGCTCGAAAGCCTCGACACCATCGGTGGGCGCAGGATTCCGCCGGCATCGGAAGGGGCGAAGGTCGCCTACGTCCTGGACGGTCACCAGCGGCTCTCGACGCTGTTCGGCGTCCTCCACCGCTCGGCTGACGCTCCGCGGTCCGCCCGCCAGGAAGACTGGATGTGGTGGGTCTACCGGCCTCTCGTCCGGTCGGAGCACGACGGCGTGCGCTACCGCCACTGGAAGAGCAGCGAGCCGGTGCCCGGCCACTTCCTGCCCATGCGGTCCGTACTGGGGACCCTGGACTTTCTCGAATACGCACGGACGTTGTCCGACGTTTCCCACTCCCGCGAGGAGGCCGACCGTCTCACCAAGGAGAGCGAGCGCATCGCGAAGCGGGTGAAGAACTACAAGGTCTCCGTGGTGCGTATGGAGGGCGGCACTCTGCAGCAGGCCATCGAGGTCTTCTCCAGGATCAACAGCAGCGGCCAGAAGATGCGTCCCGACCAGATGGTCTCCGCACTGACCTACGGGACGATCGGCTCGGAGACGCTCAGCGACAAGATGGAGGAGATCAAGGGGCGGATCGCCGCTTCGGGCTTCGGCGAGATCCCGATCATGACGATCTTCCAGACCGTTCTCGCGCTGTCCGGCGAGGAGGACGTATATGGGGACACTTCCTGGGAGACGATGGCTCGCAAGGTCCAGGGGCAGCTCACGACCGCAGTGGAAGACACTGACCTGATCCTCCAGAAGGTGGTCGAGTTCCTGCGGGAGGAGGTCCGGGTCCCGCTGGCTCGCCTGGTTCCGTACAACATCCAGATCATGCTGCTCGCCGTCTTCTTCCACTTCTCCGACAACGTCGAAGCGGAGCAGCGGGTCAAGCTCCGGCACTGGTTCTGGACCACATCCCTGGCGGGCACCTTCGCCGGGTCCACCACCACCCAGGTCCGGAAATTCATTACGGAGATGAAGGCATTCGCCCGGGGCAAGGGCGGGCTCAGCTACTCCGCTGAGCGGGCCCGTTCCTTCCCCGAACGCTTCGACCTGCGCAGCGCGCGAGTGCGCGCCTACCTCATTTGGGACCTGCAGACGTTCCCGGACCGGAAGAACCTCGACGGCGGCAGCGCCAACGTACTGGAACAGCTGGCGACGGCGCACAGCGAGACTTATCGACACGTCATCACCCAGAGCGGGGTCCCCGGAGCTTCCAGTCCTGCCAACCGGATCGTCATGACGACGCCGCCGGGTGTGTCGATCCGGCAGGCGCTCATCAGGCTCGCGGAGGACGGACGGACCGACATCCTGGACTCGCACGGAGTCAGCCTCGCGTCCATCGAGTACCTCAAGGCCGACGAGTTCACCGAGTTCATCCTTGCCCGGCAGCACGAACTAGCGGCGCGGGAGCGGCAGTTCATCGAGAGCCTGGGCATTAAGTCGGCCGACAAGGAGGTCGGCGAGGCCGACATTGACACCGAGTGAGGTGCAGTTAGTCCAGGCTTGTGTAGCCTCAGCCCTGCGTGAACCGGCATGGCTGTGCGGGATGCCTCGCTATTGTCCCGCACAACCAGGATCATCACACAGCTTCTCCGCTCGACTCATGAGGGTAGGCATACCTTTCCGTTCCCTCCTGTATCACGCCGATGGTGATGTCAGCACGTTGGCGTTGATGAACGGTGACTGGATACCAGGACTTGGCTTGCCTTTTGGACGGTTGCCCAGTTGGCACGGTCGGTCGCCCACGTGCCCTTGAGTAGTTCTTGACCGGGTGCGGCTGAACGATCGTGTGCGAGTTGGAGTCGCATCCGCATGTGGTGCGTCAAGCGTCGATAGCGGGGCGGCTTCTCGGCACCTTACAAGAGTCCGAGATCGACCGTGATGGAGAAAGGCGCGGTGGCCTTCACCATGCCGGTGAACATCTCGCCGTCCCTGTAAGCCTTGGTTGCAGGATCGAGGACATAGGTGTAAACGATCGGGACACCGGTGGCGGCCTGTTCGACCCGCCAATAGAAGGGGATGCCGGCCTTGGCGTACTGGTCCACCTTCACGATCCGGTCAGTTGTTTCCGAACCGGGCGAGACGACCTCGACGACCAGGAGGACGTGCTCGGGGCGAGTGGGCGTGAGGTCGATGGTCTCCGCCCGGTAGACGATGACGTCCGGACGGCGGTTGGTAAGCGGAACGTCCTGCAGGCGGACGTCGAAGTCCGTGTCCGCGTTCCAGTCGGGGCCCGCGGCGGCGTCCAGGGCATTGGCCAGGACCCGGGCCAGCCGGTTGTGCCGCTTGGAGGCGCTCGGGCTCACGACGACCATCCCGTCCACGATCTCGATGCCGGCGCACTGCTCCTCAGACCAGGAGTCGTACTGCTCCGCGCTGATCTGCGAATGCATCCACGCGGGCGCCACCATCTCGGCGGTCATCGTGTACCTCCTTCGAGGAGCCTCGGCAGGTCCGGCTCTGCTGTGCCCAGCCTACTGTTCCGAGGTACGGGGTCGCCCGACTCGGCAGGGGAAGGAATCGCCCACCATGTCATGGCGCACAAGTGCAATTCGGCCAAGTGGTGCGGGCTCGTCAGTGCTCTACAGGTCGCGGCAGGCGCTGTGAGAGGCTGGCTCGCATGAACCGGCTGGCTGGTGTGACCTCGCCTTATCTGCTGCAACACGCTGACAATCCGGTCGACTGGTGGCCCTGGGAACCGGAAGCTTTTGAGGAAGCGCGACGGCGCAATGTACCCGTCCTGCTGTCGGTCGGCTACTCCGCGTGCCACTGGTGCCACGTCATGGCCCACGAGTCCTTCGAGGACCAGCAGACCGCCGACTACCTCAACGAGCACTTCGTCAGCGTCAAGGTGGACCGCGAGGAGCGGCCGGACGTGGATGCCGTCTATATGGAGGCCGTGCAGGCGGCGACCGGGCAGGGCGGCTGGCCGATGACCGTGTTCCTCACCCCGGATGCGGAGCCGTTCTACTTCGGGACGTATTTTCCGCCGGAGCCCCGGCACGGGTCCCCTTCCTTCCGGCAGGTGCTGGAGGGGGTGCGGCAGGCGTGGAGCGGTCGGCGGGACGAGGTCGCGGAGGTCGCCGGGAAGATCGTGCGGGATCTGGGGGAGCGGGAGATCTCGTTCGGGGACGCGCAGCCGCCCGGTGAGGAGGAGCTGGCGGCGGCGCTGCTGGGGCTGACGCGGGAGTACGACCCGCAGCGCGGGGGGTTCGGGGGTGCGCCGAAGTTTCCGCCGTCGATGGTGGTGGAGTTTTTGTTGAGGCATCATGCGCGGACGGGGTCCGAGGGCGCATTGCAGATGGCGTCGGACACGTGCGAGCGGATGGCCAGGGGCGGGATCTACGACCAGTTGGGCGCCGGGTTCGCCCGTTACTCCGTCGACCGCGACTGGATCGTGCCGCATTTCGAGAAGATGCTGTACGACAACGCCCTGCTGTGCCGCGTGTACGCCCACCTGTGGCGCTCGACGGGCTCCGAGCAGGCCCGCAGGATCGCCCTGGAGACGGCGGACTTCATGGTCCGCGAACTCCGCACGCCCGAGGGCGGGTTCGCGTCGGCGCTGGACGCGGACAGCGACGACGGCACCGGGAAGCACGTGGAAGGCGCGTACTACGTGTGGACCATGGACGACCTCCGCGAGACCCTGGGCCAGGACGCCGACCTCGCCGCCCACTACTTCGGCGTCACCGAGGACGGCACCTTCGAGCACGGCGCCTCGGTCCTCCAACTCCCGCAGACGGAAGGCGTGTTCGACGCGGACAAGATCGCGTCGATCCGTACCCGCCTCCTCGCGCGCCGCGCCGAGCGCCCCGCCCCCGGCCGGGACGACAAGGTGGTGGCCGCCTGGAACGGCCTGGCGGTCGCGGCGCTCGCGGAGACGGGCGCGTACTTCGACCGCCCCGACCTGATCGAGGCCGCCCTCGCGGCGGCCGACCTCCTCGTCCGCGTCCACCTCGACGACCACGCCCACCTCACCCGCACCAGCAAGGACGGCCGGCCCGGCGCGAACGCGGGCGTGCTGGAGGACTACGGCGACGTCGCGGAGGGCTTCCTCGCGCTGGCCGCCGTCACCGCCGAGGGCGTCTGGCTGGACTTCGCCGGCCTGCTCCTTGACCACGTCCTGGCCCGCTTCACGGACCCGGAGTCGGGCGCCCTGTACGACACGGCGTCGGACGCCGAGCAGCTGATCCGCCGCCCGCAGGACCCCACGGACAACGCGGCCCCCTCGGGCTGGACGGCGGCGGCGTCGGCGCTGCTGTCGTACGCGGCCCACACGGGCGCCGAACCCCACCGGACCGTCGCCGAAAAGGCACTCGGCGTCGTCAAGGCACTGGGCCCCCGGGTCCCCCGCTTCATCGGCTGGGGCCTGGCCGCGGCGGAGGCACTCCTCGACGGCCCGCGTGAAGTCGCCGTCGTCGCAAGGGAGTTGACCGATCCGGCCGGAAAGAGCCTGCACCGACAGGCACTTCTGGCCACCGCTCCCGGAGCGGTCGTGGCCTATGGTGTGACGGGCAGTGACGAGTTCCCCTTGATCGTCGACCGGCCGCTTTCGGGAAGTGAACCAACGGCCTACGTCTGCCGTAACTTCACCTGTGATCTTCCGACGACGGACCCCGATCGCCTGCGCACCGCACTGACCGGCGGGAACGGTCGCACCACTTGATCATTACCGGCCAAAAAAGAGACCACGTGTCCGGATATGGGCAGCTAAGAACAAGTCGGCTCTGAAACAAGCTATTTATCGGAAGACCTCCCCCCGTTCACAGTTTCCACTTAGCCTCAGCACATGACGCGACGCATGTGACGCGCCGTCGCGACAGGGGGCTCTGAGATCTGGGGGGATCTTTTCTTGTTCACGTCCGTCTTCATATCCGCCGTCTCGCTGGCCCTTTTCGGGATGGCGGCCTTCACCCTCTGGTGGCAGATGCACGCCTGGCGTACGCCGGAAGTGCTCGCCTCGACCAGTTTCGGCCAACCCGACGGCGGCCAGCACACCTCGTTCTCCCTGCTGTTGCCCGCGAGGCACGAACAGGCCGTCCTCGACCACACCATCCGCCGGCTCCTGGAGTCGAGCCACACCGACTTCGAGATCATCGTGATCGTCGGCCACGACGACCCCGAGACCGCCGAGGTCGCCGAACGCGCCGCCGCCCGCGACCCGCGCGTGCGCGTCGTCGTCGACACCCACGAGACGAAGAACAAACCGAAGGCGATGAACACGGCGCTCCCGCACTGCCGCGGCGGCGTCGTCGGGGTCTTCGACGCCGAGGACCAGGTCCACCCCGAACTCCTCGCCCACGTCGACCACGCCTTCCGCACCACCGGCGCCGACGTCGTCCAGGGCGGCGTCCAGCTCATCAACTTCCACTCCAGCTGGTACAGCCTGCGCAACTGCCTGGAGTACTTCTTCTGGTTCCGCTCCCGGCTCCACCTGCACGCGGAGAAGGGGTTCATCCCGCTCGGCGGCAACACCGTCTTCGTCCGCACCGACGTCCTGCGGGAAGCCGGCGGCTGGGACTCCAACTGCCTCGCCGAGGACTGCGACCTGGGCGTGCGGCTCTCCTCCGTCGGCAAGAAGGTCGTCGTCGCCTACGACTCCGACATGGTGACCCGCGAGGAGACCCCGGGCTCGCTCATGTCCCTGCTCAAACAGCGAACTCGCTGGAACCAGGGCTTCCTTCAGGTCTACCGCAAGAAGGACTGGAAGCAACTCCCGGGCTTCGGCCAGCGGTTGCTGGCCCGCTACACCCTCATGACCCCGTTCCTCCAGGCGTTCTCCGGCGTCGTCATCCCGCTGAACGCGGCGATCGCGCTCTTCCTCGACGTCCCCGTCGCCGTCGCCTTCGTCACCTTCCTGCCGGCCGTCACCGCACTCGTCACGTTCGTCTTCGAACTCGTCGGCCTCCACGACTTCGGCAAGCAGTACGGCCTGCGCGTGCGCTTCGCCCACTACGTCAAGCTCGTCGCCGGCGGCCCCTTCTACCAGGTCCTCCTCGCGGGCGCCGCGATCCGTGCCGTCTGGCGCGAGCAACGCGGGCGCAACGAATGGGAGTTGACCGAGCACACCGGTGCGCACCTGACCACCCGAGAGGACGTTCCCGCGTGACCTCCACCCTCCCCGCGGTGACCACCCCGAAGGTCCCCGCGCAGCGCACCGTCGCGCCCATGACCGGCCCCGCCCCCAGCACGCGCCCCTCGAAGAAACCCGATCTCCTGCTGTGCGGCGCCCTGTTGACGGCGATCCTCGTCGTCCAGGGCTGGAACATCGCCGCCTACCCCACCCTCAGCGACGACGAGGGCACCTACCTCGCCCAGGCGTGGGCCGTCCAGGAGGGCAAGGGCCTCGCCCACTACACCTACTGGTACGACCATCCCCCGCTCGGCTGGCTCCAGTTGGCCGTCCTGACCTGGCTCCCCAAGGCCCTCGACCCCGGCACGATGACCGTCGGCTCGATGCGCGCGGCGATGCTCGTGATCACCGCCGCCAGCGCCGTCCTGCTGTACGTCCTCGGCCGCCGCCTCTCCCTTCCGCGCTGGGCCGCCGGGCTCGGCATGGCCCTCTTCGGGCTCTCCCCGCTCTCCGTCGTCCTCCAGCGGGAGATCTTCCTCGACAACCTCGCGGTCATGTGGACGCTCCTCGCGTTCGCGCTGGCCGCCTCCCCGAGCCGCCACCTGTGGCACCACTTCGCCGCCGGGATCGCCGCCGCGACGGCCGTCCTGACGAAGGAGACGATGCTCTTCGTCCTCCCGGCCGTCCTGCTCACGATGTGGCGCCACAGCCACCGCGACACCCGCAAGTTCGCCCTCACCGGCGCGGTCACCGCATGTGTCCTGATCGGCGTCTCCTACCCCCTCTTCGCCTTGCTGAAGGGCGAGTTGTTCCCGGGCGGCGGGCACGTCTCGCTGTGGGACGGCATCAAATACCAGATGACCAGGCCGGGTTCGGGCTTCATCCTCGACAACGGCTCGGGCGCACATGGGGTGTTGCAGTCCTGGCTGTACTACGACAGCGTCCTGATCGTCGGCGGCCTCGCGGGCGCGCTGCTGCTCCTGCTCAGCTGGCGCTGGTCGGTCACCGCCCGCGCCCTCGCCGGGCCCTCGCTCGCCGTCGCGATCCTCGCGGCCGTCGCGCTGCGCCCCGGCGGCTACCTCCCGGCGATGTACGTCATCCAGGCGCTGCCGTTCCTCTCCCTGGTCCTCGCCGGCGCGGTCGCCTCCCTCGCGCACACGATCCTGCGCAAGCGGCGCGCCGCCGCCGAGCACCGCTGGATCGGGTACGGGCGGTACGCGCTCGCGGCGGGCCTCGCCGTCGCGGCGGCCCTGTACGTCGTACCCCGCTGGTACGACGGCGACCGTACCGCCGTGACCGCCGACGCGAACGGCCCCTACCGGTCGGCGGCGAAGTGGCTGGACCACCAGGTCGCCGACCCCGCCCGCACCCGCGTCCTCGTCGACGACGCGCTCTGGCTCGACCTCGTGCACGCCGGGTACGAACCCGGCCTCGGCGCCATCTGGTTCTACAAGGCCGACCTCGACCCGGCGGTCACCAAGACCCTCCCGAACGGCTGGAAGGACGTCGACTACGTGGTCGCCTCCCCGACGGTACGGCGCGACGCGCGCGACCTGCCGACCGTGAAAGCGGCGCTGACGAACTCGACTCCCGTCGCCGTGTTCGGAGTCGGCGAGGACCGCATCGAGATCCGCAAGGTCGGGAGCGCGCTGTGAGCATCGAGATCAGTGAGGCCGGAGGGGCCCTGTGACCCACGAGTACACCGCACCGGTCCCCGACGTCCGCGAGGACGACATCCCGGAGCCCGGCGCCGTCACCATCGTCGTCCCCACCTTCAACGAGTCCGCGAACATCCGCCAACTCCTGCGCCAGATCCGGGAGTCCGTCCCCCGCAGCCTGCCCTGCGAGGTCGTCTTCGTGGACGACTCCACCGACGACACCCCCGAGGTGATCCGGGACGCGGCCAAGGACTGCCCGTTCCCGGTGACCGTCCTGCACCGCGAGGAGCCGGTGGGCGGCCTCGGCGGCGCCGTCGTCGAGGGGATCAGGGCGGCCGGCTCCGACTGGGTCGTCGTGATGGACGGCGACTGCCAGCATCCCCCGTCCCTGGTACCGGAGTTGGTGGCGTCCGGCGAGCGCACCGGCGCCGAACTCGTCGTCGCCTCCCGGTACATCGAGGGCGGCAGCCGCGCCGGGCTCGCGGGCGGCTACCGGGTCGCCGTCTCGAAGGGCGCGACCTGGCTCACCAAGTCCCTCTTCCCGCGCAGGCTGCGCGGGATCAGCGACCCGATGAGCGGGTTCTTCGCGATCCGGCGCAGCGTGGTCGGCGCCGACGGGCTGAAACCCCTCGGCTACAAGATCCTCCTCGAACTCGCCGTGCGCGGCAGGCCGCAGCGGGTCGCCGAGGTGCCGTTCGTGTTCCAGGAGCGGTACGCCGGGGAGTCCAAGTCCACGGCGAAGGAAGGGATGCGGTTCCTGCGCCACCTCCTCGGGCTGCGCACCGCCTCGCCGCTCGCCCGCATGATCGGCTTCGGCCTGATCGGGCTGAGCGGGTTCCTGCCCAACCTGGTCGCGCTGTGGGCGCTGACCCGGGCCGGGCTGCACTACCTGCCCGCCGAGATCCTCGCCAACCAGTTCGGCGTGGCCTGGAACTTCGTCCTCATCGAGCACCTGCTCTTCCGCGACCGGCGCGCACACCGCCGCTGGTGGGACCGGGCCGGCAGGTTCGCGCTGCTCGCCAACGCGGACCTCGTCCTGCGCATCCCGCTGATCGCGCTGTTCGTGCACCGGTTCGGGATGGGCGCGCTGTCCGCGACCGCGCTCGCGCTGGTGACGACGTTCGTTCTGCGCTTCGCCGGGACCGAGGCGCTGGTGTATCTCCCGCGAGGGAAGCGCGGGGGGAAACCCCTGAAGGGAGCCGCATGAAACCGCATCACAAGCATCTATGTCTCAAGTACCGTAGAAGAACAGCCCTGTTGGCCGTCACCGGCCTCACGGGCGGCCTGCTCCTCACCTCCCCGCAGCCCGCCTCCGCCGCGAACCTCGTCCTCAACCCCGGCTTCGAGACAGCCGGTTCGGGCGACATGCCGTACTGCTGGGAGAAGTCCGGCTGGGGTGACAACGACTTCACGTTCACGACGACCCCGGACGCGCACTCCGGCACCAAGGCGATGAAGGTCGAGCTGACCCGGCGCGTGGACGGCGACCGCAAGGCCCTGATCACCGAGTCAGCGGCCTGCGCGCCGACGGTCACGGCGGGCAAGCAGTACGACCTGTCCCTCTGGTACAAGTCGACGACGCCCGACACCTCCGTCACCCTCTTCCGGCACGACGCCACCGCCGGCTGGCAGTACTGGACCGACCTCAAGACCCTGGACCTCGCGGCGAGTTGGACGCGGGCGAGCGTCCGCACCCCCGAGGTCCCGGCCGGCACCGACCGGATCACCTGGGGCGTCTCCGTGTACGGCACCGGCTCGGCGACGACCGACGACTACACGATGGAACAGGTCCCGGACGTCACCCCGCCGCCGACCTGCACGGGCACCAACGCCCAGTGCGCGGACGGCAGTTGGAGCGTCCTGCCGACGCAGAACCCGGTCCGCTCGATGCACTCCGTCGTCCTCAACAACGGCAAGGTGCTGATGATCGCCGGCTCCGGGAACAGCGAGGAGCAGTTCGCGGCCGGCACGTTCACCTCCGCCGTGTACGACCCGGCGAACGGCACGTACAAGGTGATCCCCACGCCGAAGGACATGTTCTGCTCCGGGCACGTCCAGCTCCAGGACGGGCGCGTGCTGGTGATGAGCGGCAACAAGGCGTACCCGGTCGTCGGCGGCCACGGCTACGAGGGGTACAAGGACTCGTACGTCTTCGACCCCGTCACCGAGACGTACAGCAAGACCAACGACATGAACGACGGCCACTGGTACCCGTCCGCGACCGTCCTCGGCGACGGTGACGTGCTCTCCTTCGGCGGGCTGCGCGAGGACTCCTCCGGGTCGGTGACCGCCGAGCGCTGGTCCGACGCGGAGCAGCAGTGGCTGCCGCTGTGGAAGGTCAACCAGACCTGGTCGTACTGGGGGCTGTACCCGGCGATGGTCCTCATGCAGGACGGCCGGCTCTTCTACACCGGCAGCCATGTCTTCGGGAACAACATCCCGGGGACGGGTTCGGCGGTCTACGACTACGACGCGAACACCGTCACCCAGATCCCCGGCCTCCAGGACAAGGACGAGCGCGACCAGTCCGCGAGCGTGCTGCTGCCCCCGGCACAGGACCAGAAGGTCCTCACCCTCGGCGGCGGCAACATCGACTCCAACCCCGAGGGCAACCGCCTCACCGACGTCATCGACCTGAAGCAGCCCAACCCCGCGTACGTCGCGGGCCCGCCGATCCCGCAGGGCACCGTCGACCTCGGCAACGGACCCGTCCAACAGACCGGCGACCAGGGCAAGATGTACGTCTCCGCGGTCCTCCTGCCCGACGGCAAGGTCCTGGAGACCGGCGGCGCCCTGCACAACCGCGCCAACCCCGTGTACGAGTCGTCCCTGTACGACCCGGCGACCAACACGTTCGACCAGGTCGCCGCCGACCCCGAGGCGCGCGGCTACCACTCCTCGGCCGTACTCCTCCCGGACGGCCGGGTGCTGACGACCGGCGACAACCCCGGCAACGGCACCTGGAACCACGACGTGTCCGTCTACTCGCCGCCCTATCTCTTCAAGGGCCCGCGTCCGGCGATCACGTCACTCATCGACACCGAGTGGCAGTACGGCGACACCCAGCGCATCACCGTCGACCGGCCCATCGCCAAGGCCGAGTTGATCCGCCCGGCGGCGGTCACGCACTCCTCCGACCCCAACCAGCGGTTCGTGGACCTGCCGCTGTCGGTGGACGGGAACAACGTCGACCTGAACGTCACGAGCAACCCCAACCTGGCGCCGCCCGGCTGGTACATGCTGTTCGCGGTCGACGCCAACGGGGTTCCCTCGGTGGCGAAGTGGGTCCACCTGACCGGCCCGAACGCCCTCGCCAAGACCGAGGCCGCACCCCATGCCCATGCCCATGCCCATGTCCATGCCTTCGCCGACAAGTTGACCGGCAAGGTCACCGGGCCCGGCGTCAAGAGGCCGTCGCAGAAGGTCAGTCCGACCATCTCCGGCTGCGACCGGCACTATGGCTCCATCAACGTCTGCGTACCGACGGCCTTCCCGGCCAACGTGCAGAAGACGACCGCCGCACGCTGCGCGTGGCTCGCGAAGAACGAGTACGGCCGGCTGACCGTCAACGGCGGTGACGATCCGCTGGGGCTGGACCCGAACCGGAACAAGGTGGCGTGCGACGCGAAGGACGTGAAGCGCGGTTAGCCACGCCGACGGCGACAGGAGCCCCGTACCCGGCATGTGACCGGGTACGGGGCTCCTCTCACTCCGCCTCGCCCGACTCCTCCGACTCCGTCTCCGGCTCCGCCTTGCGCAGTGGGCAGCTCACCGGCAGGACCCGCTCGGACAGCTGCCCGGCGAGGTGCGTGTCCGTGAGGTCGGCCTCGGCCAGCCAGTCCGCCGCCGTCAACTGCTCGACGAGGTCCTTGAGTTCGGCGGTGTCGACCGGGACCCACGCGGTGAGCCGGTCCAGCGCGATGCCGCCCCCGCCGGGGCCGAGGCGGCCCGAGGCGTCGGTCTGGGCGGCCAGCGCCAGGGTCAGCAGGCGGGTGGTGGCCGGCGCCTTCTTCTTGCGGAGCTTCTTGTCCGAGACGACCCGCTGGGCCCAGCCGGAGAGCTTGGGCCGCATCTTCTTGCCGAACGTGAACGGCCCCGCCCCGTCCTCGGGGGGCACCAGCGAGGGGACCGTGATCGGCGTGGGGTTCTCCGGGCGGGAGGCGAGCAACTCCTCGGCCGTACCCGGGATCTCCAGCCAGCCGCTGCCGGTCAGCTCCTCGACGAGGGCCTGCGGATCGGTCAGGCCGAGCCCGTTGAGGTCCTGGCCGACGAGGTTGCCGGTGCCCGTGTGCGCCGTGCGCAGCGTCAGCATCAGCACCGCCAGCCGGGCCTCAGGTCCTGGCAGGGGCGCGTGCTCGGCGACGTACGCCAGGACCGCGCGCGCGTGCTCCCACTGGGTCAGGCCCGTCAGCAGGCGGGCCACGGCCGGGCCGTCGCCGTCGATGACCCCGTCGACGGGGCCGCTGTAGGCGATGCCCGTGCCCGTGCCGGTGCGCTGCTCGTGCTGCATGCGGATCGTCGCGGCGGCCTGCTCGGCGCGCTGCGCCTCGAAGCGCAGGACGCCCTCCGAGGTCGCGTCCGCCCACGCCACGAAGGCGCGCGCCTTGCGCTCCTGGAGGTCGGCCAGGACCGAGAGGTCGGGCTTGTCGCGCTTCTGGTAGGCGCGGAAGAGGTTCCCCAACTCGATGAGTTCGTCCCGCAGTTCGACCGGGCGCAGGTCGTGCGGGATGACGCGCTGGGCGATCTTCGCGATCTGCGGGCGGCGGCGGGCGGGGGCCGCCTTGGGCGCGGGGCGGGGGGCCGGGACGGGGGTGGCGGGGTGGTGGTCGGAGAACTGGGGGGTGACGGGCTGCTGGTCGGAGAACTGGGGGACGGCGGGCCGGCCGGGGGGCGTACCGGTGCCGGAGCCCGCGGGTGTGCCCGCGCCTGTGGCACCCTGCGTCGCGGAAGTGCGCGCGGGGGCGTGCGCCGGGTTGTGCACCCCCGCGCCCGCACCCGCACCCGCCGGACGGTCGGCGCCCTGCGCCCCGCCCGCCTGCGCGGTGGCCACCGTCCTGGCCCCCGGAGACGCCGCCGCGCACCGCGAGCAGCACTCCATGGCCTGCCACCACCGGCCCTCCCGGTCCGTGACCACGGCCAGCACGACCGCCCCTCCGCACCGCCAGGGCTCGGACCGCTGGTTACGGCCGACAGTGGGCATGTGCGTACGACACCCGTCCGCCCGGCACGCGCAGTACACGCCGTCCCTGGGGGCCGCGACCCGCAGATGCGCCTTGAGATGCGCGACCGCAGCCGCCCGCCCCTCGGCCGCGCCCGCGAAACGCTGCTCGGCACAGGCGGGACGACTGCACGACACCCGCACCACCCCGCCCCGGCCGACGGGGTCCAGCCGCACCGTCCACCGGCGCCCCGGCACCCGCTCGTCCACCCCGCCCACCTCGGCCTGCGTCATCCTGTGTCTTCCTCCCGTGCCCTGCCCGAAATGCTAGCCGCCGCCACCGACAGTCCCGAACGGCTCACGCGGACGCCGAAGCCACCGTACGGGGGCTCCGGCGACCCTGGGAAACCCACCGGCGCACGCCGGACACCCGCACCACCGGCCGACCACGCGGGCCGCTCAGCCCGGCTCCCCCCGGAAGCCCACCGCCTCCGCCACGATCGCCTCCAACTGCTCGTGGTGCGCGCCCTTCCAGTACGCCTTCCCGCACTGTCCGCACTGCGCGAACACGTCGTACGACGCCTGCGTCCCCTCGCGGAGACGGTCCGCGACCTCCGCTTTCGTCGCCGGGCGCAGCAGGCCGTTGCAGGAGGTGCAGCGGGTCCAGGGGGCGAGGGCGGGGGCGAAGCGGGTGAGGGTCTCGCGGAGCTGGGCGTCGGGGGACGTGTCGTAGACGTACGCGCCCGCCCACAGCTCGCGGCGGCGCAGGAGGCCCCGGTCCCGGCTCAGCAGGACGCGTTTCTCGGCCGCCGACCTCGCCGCGAGCGCCGGATCGCCGATGTCCGTCGACTCGTACGCCGTGTCCACGCCCAGCAGCCGCAGGCGCCGCGCCAGGGTGCCGAGATGGACGTCGAGCAGGAAACGCAGGGGCGCGCCCGGGACCCGCTGGGGCAGGACATGCGCCCGCACCTCCACCGACTCGCCGGGGGAGGGGACGTACGAGGCGGGCACCTCGCGGCCGTCCACCAGCAGCGCGCCCACCTCCGTGAGCGGCACTCCGGCGGACTCCACGACGTGGCCCAGCGTCGAGACGCCGTCGATCCTCAGGGCCGTGGCGGCGCGGCGGACGAAGAGGGAGAGTTCGGGGGCGACCCGGAAGTGGATCTGCGGTGCGGTCGTCACCCGGCCAGCATGGGGGCCGCTCGCCGGTCGGCTCAAGGGGTTTGCGGCAGACCGTGTTCCAGCACGTCGAGCGCCCGGTCGAGCAGGTCCATCAGGTCGTCCCGGAAGTCGTTCTCCGCCCAGTACAGCGTGATCTCCGACAGGCCCCCGATCAGCGACATCGTGTAGACGCGCGCCTCCAGGCTGTCCTTCTCCCGGCCCGTCCGGGAAGCCACCGCCTCCGCGAGGAGCCTCCCCGTCACCGACATGCTCTCCAGCATCCGGGAGCGCACGGCGGGGACGTGGGCGAGGAGGTGGGAGCGGAGGCGGGTGTGCGCGGCCTCCTCCTCCGCGAGCCCCGCCCTGACCGCGAGCCGCATGATGTGCCGCAGGGACACCATCCACGGCTCGTCGGCGGGACGTTTCGCCAGCTCCTGGAGGAGCAGCGGGTCGAACTCGTCCGTGAGGACGATGTCCTCCTTGGTCGGGAAGTACCGGAAGACCGTGGACGGCGACACCTCGGCCCGTTCGGCGATCTGCTCGATCGTGGTCGCGTCGTACCCCTGCTCCTCGACGAGGGCGTACGTCGCGGTGCGGATCGCCTGCCGGGTCTTGATCTTCTTCCGTTCCCGCAGGCCGAGGGGGGAACCGGCGTCGAGGGAGAGGTGACTTGGGGGTGCCATGGACGTCATTGTCGTGCATCGGCCTGCTCAGGGGCCATGTCCGGAACCGTGGGTTCCGCGGCCTTGCCCCCGGGCAGGAACGCCGCCGCCAGCAGCGCCGCGACCAGCGCGCACACGCCGCACACCAGCAGCGCGAGGTTCATGCCGTGGACGTACGCGCCGTTCGCGGAGGCCGTAAGACCGGGAACCCCGGCCCGCTCGGCCACCAGATGCGCCGCCACGACCGACTCCCCGGCCGTGTGCGCGAGCCCGGACGGCAGTCCCGTCACGTCGAGCCGGTCGCGGAAGTCGCTCGCGATGAGGCTGCCGAGCAGCGCGATTCCGACGGCCGCCCCGACCTGGCGCAGCGTCATCAGCAGCCCCGACCCGCTGCCCGCACGGTCCCGGGGCAGCGCCCCGAGCGCCCCGTCCATGGCCGGGACGACGGAGAACCCGAACCCGAGCCCCGTGACGGACAGCCACAGCGCGGTGAACCCGTACCCGGAGTCCACCGTCGTACGGCTCCCCAGGATCGCGGCGAACGCCAGCACCGCGAGCCCCGCGCTCACCACCGCCCGCGCGCCGAACCGCTCCACGACCGGCTGCGCGGCGCGCGCGGCGACGATCAGGCCGCCCAT
This sequence comes from Streptomyces niveiscabiei, assembly GCF_033794345.1. Taxonomy (NCBI): domain Bacteria; kingdom Bacillati; phylum Actinomycetota; class Actinomycetes; order Kitasatosporales; family Streptomycetaceae; genus Streptomyces; species Streptomyces niveiscabiei. The sequence goes on along the minus strand of NZ_JARAYJ010000035.1, from coordinate 59,262 downwards.
CATCGGCAGCAGCCGTACGCCCGTACCGAGCGCGTCGTTGCCCAGCACCGCCTGGAGGTACTGCGGCAGCACGAACATCAGCCCCGACAGCACGAACATCACCAGCGTCGCGGCGAGCGTGTTGAACAGGAACCCGCGCTGCGCCAGCAGGGACATGTCCAGCATCGGCCGCGCCATGCCCCGCTCACGCAGGACCAGACCCGTGAGGAGTACGACCGACAGCGCGAACATCGCGACGATCAGCGGGTCGCCCCACCCGCGCGCCGGCGCCTCGATGATCGCGAAGATCAGGGTGCCGAGGCCGGACGCGGTGAGCGCGGTGGACACCGTGTCGACCTTTGGGGAGGACGGGTCGCGGGTCTCCGGGAGCAGGAACACGCACGCGGCGATCCCGATCGCGGCCATCGGCACGTTCACCAGGAAGACCGAGCCCCACCAGAAGTGGTTCAGCAGCCAGCCGCCGATGATCGGGCCCAGCGGCAGGCCCAGCGAACTCGCCGCCGAGATGACGCCGACCGCCTTCGTCCGCTCGTCCGCGCCGAACAGGGACGGCAGCACGGACAGCGCGAGCGGCGTGATCAGCGCACCGCCGATCCCCATGAACGCGCGGGCCGCGATCACCCAGTTCACGTCGCTCGCCAGCGCGCCGACGAGCGACCCCGCGAGGAACACCACCAGCCCGACGACCAGCATCCGCCGCCGCCCGAACCGGTCGCCCAGCAGGCCCGCGGGCAGCATCAGCGCCGCGAACACGACGACGTACGCGTCCGCCATCCACTGCTGCTGCCCGGTGCTCGCACCGAGATCCCCGGCCATCGTCGGCAGCGCCACATTCAGGATCGTCATGTCGAAGCCGAGGGTGAGCATGCTCGCGACGAGCGCGGCGAGGGCCCACCAGCGACGGGGGTCTGGGGTGACAGTGTCCATGAAATGAGAGTAACTCTCAAAAGGTGGTTGCAGTCAATCGATTTCTGCTGTCTAAGATGAACTCATGAGACCGGTCCCCGCCGTCACCGGCCGTGATGAGTCCGCAACCCTGGTCGTCAGGACCGACTACGACGACGACCAGGCGTGGCAGGACGTGGCGGCGGCGCTGACGAAACCCTGGGGAGACAGGCCCTACGAGGCGGACGTCCACTTCGTGAACGACCCGGCCTGGGCGGGGGCGACCGCCGACGAGGTGCTGAACGCGGTCCGCGCCGACGAGAACCTGTCCGTCGTCTTCCTCGCCGACCGCACGACGATGCGCGCCGGAAGCCACGCCTTGCTGGCGGTCACCACGCTGACGCGGGAGGACTGCGGCGACGACGAGGACTACGAGCAACTGACCGAGTACGGCCGCGAGTTCCGCGCCGTCCCCGCAGGGGTCCACGAAGTCTGCGCCAACCTGAGCATCGGCAACCTGGGCTTCGAGGAGTACGCCGCGTGGGCCCACGATGATCCGGAGGGGATCTTCCGGGGTGCCTGACCGAACCGGCGGAGCGGCAGGGCATGAAAAAGGCCACGGCATCGAGCCGTGGCCTCATGAACCGCCGTATGCCGCCTACCCGTGCTGGTAAGCCACCAGCGAGATCCCCACGTAATGCACCACGAACGCCGCCAGCGTCAGCGAGTGGAACACCTCGTGGAAGCCGAACCAGCGGGGTGAGGGGTTCGGCTTCTTGATGCCGTAGATGACGCCGCCCGCGCTGTAGAGGACGCCGCCGACGATGACGAGGACGAGGACCGCGATGCCGCCCGCGCGCATGAAGTCGGGGAGGAAGAAGACGGCGGCCCAGCCCATGGCGATGTAGCAGGGGGTGTAGAGCCAGCGGGGCGCGCCGACCCAGAAGACGCGGAAGAGGATGCCGGCCGCCGCAGCGCCCCAGATGCCCCACAGCAGCCACTGCCCCTTCGAGGCGGGCAGCAGCAGCATCGTCAGCGGGGTGTACGTCCCCGCGATGATCAGGAAGATGTTGGCGTGGTCGAGGCGGCGCAGGATGCCGTCCATGCGGGGGCTCCAGTTGCCCCGGTGGTACACCGCGCTCACGCCGAAGAGCAGGCAGGCGGTCAGGACGTAGATCGCGCAGGCGATCCGGGCCTTCGGTGAGTCCGCGAGGGCGGTCAGGAAGAGGCCCGCGATCAGGACGGTGGGGAACATGCCCAGATGCAGCCAGCCGCGCAGCTTCGGCTTGATGGGCTCGGCGAGGTGCTGGGCCTGCTGCTTGAGCTGGTGTGGCAGGGAGGGCGCAGTCATACGCGAAATCGTACCTACGTAACCGTAAGTTACGCGTCAGTACGACGAGACGATCAGCGCCTAGTGGCCATCGTCTCACGGGGGTTGTGATCGACGGAAGCCCGCATGTCCGTGCGCGGGCGCGCGATGTTCCGCCGTTCGCCCCGCCCGCGTCGCCCTTCGTTCCCCTCTGTGGTCACGTGAACACGTGGCGAGCCTCACTCCGCTCATATGTGACGCCCTCTGGACAGATGCGCTGACCCGGCGGATGATCAAATGAGTGCGGTCGGCACCGGATGAGCGCCCTTCAGTGAAGCGTCCGGGTCGTGGCCCCCACGGGGCACAAAACAGAAACCCTCGTCCCAGTAGGAGCAATCGTGGCGCGCGACATCGCGGCTCCCCCCACCACTCACCAGGAACTCGTCTCCTGGGTGAACGAGATCGCCGAACTGACCCAGCCGGACAACGTCGTCTGGTGTGACGGATCCGAAGCCGAGTACGACCGACTTTGTGCGGAGTTGGTCGACAAGGGCACGTTCAAGCGGCTCGACCCGATCAAGCGGCCGAACTCCTACTACGCCGCCTCCGACCCGACCGATGTCGCGCGGGTCGAGGACCGGACGTTCATCTGCTCCGAGAAGGAGGAGGACGCCGGTCCCACCAACCACTGGAAGGCCCCCGCCGAGATGCGGGAGATCTTTACCGGCGAGCAGGGCGTGTTCCGGGGTTCCATGCGCGGCCGGACCATGTACGTCGTCCCGTTCTGCATGGGCCCGCTGGGCTCCAAGCTCTCCGCGATCGGCGTCGAGATCACCGACTCCGCGTACGTCGCCGTATCCATGCGGACGATGACGCGCATGGGGCAGGCCGTCCTGGACGAGCTGGGCACCGACGGCCGTTTCGTGCGTGCTGTGCACACGCTCGGGGCGCCTCTCGCCGAAGGCCAGGCCGACGTCCCCTGGCCCTGCAACTCCACCAAGTACATCTCCCACTTCCCCGAGACCCGCGAGATCTGGTCGTACGGCTCCGGGTACGGCGGCAACGCGCTGCTCGGCAAGAAGTGCTACGCCCTGCGCATCGCCTCCGTCATGGCCCGCGACGAGGGCTGGCTCGCGGAGCACATGCTCATCCTCAAGCTGACGCCGCCGCAGGGAGAGGCGAAGTACGTCGCCGCCGCGTTCCCGTCCGCCTGCGGGAAGACGAACCTGGCGATGCTGGAGCCCACCGTCTCCGGGTGGACCGTCGAGACCATCGGTGACGACATCGCCTGGATGCGGTTCGGGGAGGACGGGCGGCTGTACGCCATCAACCCCGAGGCCGGCTTCTTCGGCGTCGCGCCCGGCACGGGTGAGCACACCAACGCGAACGCGATGAAGACGCTGTGGGGCAACTCCGTCTTCACGAACGTCGCGTTGACGGACGACGGCGACATCTGGTGGGAGGGCATGACCGAGGAGACGCCCGGTCACCTCACCGACTGGAAGGGCAACGACTGGACGCCGGGCGCGGAGACTCCCGCCGCCCACCCCAACGCCCGCTTCACCGTCCCGGCCTCGCAGTGCCCGATCATCGCACCCGAGTGGGAGGACCCGCGCGGCGTCCCGATCTCCGCGATCCTCTTCGGCGGGCGGCGCGCGTCCGCCGTACCCCTCGTCACCGAGTCCTTCGACTGGAACCACGGCGTCTTCCTCGGCGCGAACGTCGCCTCCGAGAAGACCGCCGCCGCCGAGGGCAAGGTCGGTGAGCTGCGCCGCGACCCCTTCGCGATGCTGCCGTTCTGCGGCTACAACATGGGCGACTACATGGCCCACTGGATCGACGTCGCCAAGGACAAGGACGCCGCCAAGCTCCCCAAGATCTACTACGTCAACTGGTTCCGCAAGGACGACTCCGGGCGCTTCGTGTGGCCCGGCTTCGGGGAGAACTCCCGTGTCCTGAAGTGGATCGTGGAGCGCCTGGACGGCAAGGCGGAGGGCGTGGAGACCCCGATCGGCATCCTCCCGACGAAGGCGTCCCTCGACACGAAGGGCCTCGAACTCGCCGACTCCGACCTGGAGTTCCTCCTCACGGTCGACAAGGAGATCTGGCGCGAGGAGGCTTCACTGGTGCCCGACCACCTCAACACCTTCGGCGACCACACGCCGAAGGAACTCTGGGACGAGTACGAGGCGTTGGTGTCCCGCCTCGCCTAACCCCCTTGACCCCGTGGCCGGTTCACCGATCAGTCCCTGACCAGACGCGTCGTCACGAACCGGCCGCGGTACTACCGGCGAGGCCCTGCACAACGGCGTGCGGGGCCGGGCCCACCGCTCCTCCCGTCGGCCCCGACGGGGTGGGGGTGGTGGGCCTTCGCTGTGTCCGGGGGCGCCGGTTCAGGTCGTCACCCCGGCGACGATCCATGCCACGGTCACGACCCACATCAGCGCCGCGAGGACTACCACGACGGTGCACAGGGCCCTCATGCGAGCCTCAGTTCGGACGGCGGGGTGTCCCATTCGATGCCGCCGCTTTCGGGGCGGACGTACGCCATGAGCTGTGAGCGGCGGACTGCGGGAAGCTGGGCGGGGTTCTCGTACGTGAGCAACGCCATGAGGATGCCCGTGCGTTGGCCGTCGGTGACGGTCTTGCCGATGTGTTCAGCGGTGACCACGGGTCTCCTCCCGCGCGCACTCGGGGCAGTTGTCGTAGGGGCAGGGGGTGTAGGCGGGGGCGGGGAGTTCGACCCTGCCGGTCGTGGGGTCGAGGGTGCCGCCGTACTCGGTGCGCCAGTCGGAGTCCTCGGTGTCGTCGAGGAGTTGGACGAGCTGGGGTTCGCCCAGGGCGGTCACGCGGGCGTTCGGGGGCGTCACTTCGACGTCCCGGGGTGGGTGTTCGTGACGTGCATCTTCCAGAGGACGGCGGCGTCGCTGGCGGCGGAGGGGTCGTAGTTCTCGCTCTTCCGGTTCATGTGCCGGAACCACTTGTCGACGAACACCTTGCAGTCGTCGCAGTCGTCGATGATTTCGGGCTTGATGAATTCCTGGGGGTACGGCGTACTGTTGTTCATCGCCGTTGATCTCCTGACGGTCGGGGTTTCCTCCTCTTCAGGGAACGACCCCTTCCGGGGGCCGCGCTACTGGCATTCTCGTTACAACAGCGCTGGGACAAGGGGGAGTTATGCTATGGCCACGACTTACGGCGAGTGGTTGAAGGATGCGCGGATCGCCAAGGGGTGGACGCAGCAGGAGCTGGCGGATGCCGCGATCATGTCCCGTTCGCACATCGCCGCGATCGAGAACGGGACGCGCTATCCCAGCGAAGAGGACGCCAAGAGGCTTGACCTGGCGCTGGGTACGGGGAATGTGCTGGCTACTTTCCGGCCGGGAAAGAAGGGCGACGTTCCCGACTGGTTCGAGCGTGCGCGGGAGTTGGAGCAGCAGGCGACGAACATCCGTGTATTCGGGCTGTCGCACGTCCCTGGTCTTCTGCAAACCGAAGAGTACGCAAGGGTTGTCATCGACTCCGGATACCCCCGTCGGAGTGAGGAGGAGCGTCACAAGGCTGTTGTGACACGGCTTGAGCGGGCCAAGTTGCTGGAGGACCCGGTGACTCCCGAACTATGGGCGATGTTGGATGAGTCGGTCATCCGGCGTCCCCTCGGAGGCCCTAGGGTCATGGCAGACCAACTGGCTCACATCGTGGCGCTTGCCGAGTCTGGTCGGATCAGGGTCAACGTGCTGTCGTTCAGCGTGACTCCGCACCCATTGCTGGAGGGCCTGGCCATGCTGATGTGGTTCGCGGATCAGCCACCCATTGCGTATACCGAGGGCTTGCGTACGGGGACGGTGCATGACTCCCCCGCCATGGTCGAGGAGATCCAGGGGGCCTACGATCTTGCCTTGAGTGAAGCCCAACCGCTCCAGGAGTCCCTAGCCCTGTTGAGGGCGGCAGAGAAGGATTACAGGCAACATGGCTGAGCAGCGCATTGCGGACGCGTCCACCCTGAGCGGTTGGCGCAAGTCTTCGTACAGCGGGTCGTCCGGCGCCGAGTGCGTCGAGGTCCTGGACGGCTACGCGACCGGCGTACCCGTCCGCGACAGCAAGAACCTCACCGGCCCGGCCCTCGTCGTCCCGGCTGGCGGCTGGACCTCGTTCCTGGAGGCCGTCAAGCAGGGGCAGCTCTGACGCGCACGTCCCCGAGCGATTCCTTCAGACCGTTTCGTCGGGCCGGGGGCGGGGCTCTGGCCCGGGCTTTTTTGGTGGGGACAGGCGCGGCGGATGAGGGGTATCGGCTTCGGACTGCTGCTGTTGTTCGAGGCGGTTGCCGGCGAGCAGGGTTCGGGTGGGCGCGAGTTCCGAGGGCCATACGAGGATCAGGTATTCCTCGGTGGGTGCTTCGGCCGTCTTGTCCCAAGCTGTTTCTCTGCCTCGGGCGTGGACTCGGACACGGTAGTGACGGCTTCCTCGTCCGCTGAGAGGGCCGTTCGGGTCGGGCGGGCCGAAGTCGAGCGATTCGAGTCGGAGACGGTCGTGGGGGGCGGTCACGCCGGCTTCCACGATCTCGTCCCAAGGCCGTGTCGTGTCGATCTCTGTCGCCGGTTCTCGCTGCGCCTGGACGCAGACGCGGACAGATCCGGTATGGATACCTGTACGGACGAGGGCTCCGCCTTGGAGCATGGGTGCGATCAGCCCGTTCGACCAGTCTGCGGAATGTACGGGGATTTCCCCGTCGTCCAGCAGGCCGAACGTGCCCTCTCCGATGAAGACTTCATGCCATGGGGTGTCCATGCGGTCCCTCCTGTTCCGCGCTTGGCTCTTCGCGGCAGTTCTGTCTGCTGACGAGCCGGGGGCGGCTGAGACGGTCTTGGCGTGCCGCCCCCGTACCGGTCTGATTGTGGTTGACGTTCGGCGTGGAGGCTTACGGGGTGACGAGTACGCGGAACGGATCCTTGTCGAGAACGCGCTCGCTCCTGTAGAAGCCGGAGTTGAGTCCGCCCTGGGAGTCGTTCTCGCTCGCGTTGATCATGCAGATGCTGACGCCGTTCGGCCCCTGCTGCGTGGGTATGTTGTTGAGTCCGCAGCCGTTGAAACTACGACGTGTCCCGCCAGCGCTGAGTCCTTGATAGGAGGTAGCGACCGGGTACTCGTCGCAGCTCTTTCCCGTGACGCTGGGTGCGTCACCGCACGCCTTCGTCCGGTTGTTGTTGATGACCGTTGCGTCGGTCGTGCGGGTCAGCGGGGCCTCGAAGGTGCCGCCGGGCAGTCCGGACGCCTGCGCTCGTGAGACATGGGAAGCCAGTTCGGGGTTGACGGCCGCGCTGTATTGCAGAGCTGACGCGTACCAGGGTACGACGCACCCAGGTTTCGTCCTTCCGGCCGTGTCGTTGTCACACCGGAATTCGCCGATGGCGGGGTCGACGTAGTGCGCCGAGGGATATCCCGGTGTTGAGAAAGTCAGGCTCCATCCCGTGATGCATTCTCCCCTTGCGCCGGGCGCGGTTGCCGCTGAGGCGAAGAATGCCTCGCCTGTATGCCATTTGTTCAGGGGTTGGATTGGCTTAGTCGGGAACGAACCACTCTCTTTTGTGCAGGCACCGCCATCCCTTGCGCTGCCGATATAGGAGCCTGACAGTGCGGCACCCCACCCTTTCGGGGCGGTTATATCGACTTGGTGGGCTATCCGAGATTCACTTGTGCTGCCGTAACTGTAGTTGATGACAATGATCTCGACCCCACCGGTTTGGGTCTTGGTGCCGTTCTGTTCTTTCCATGTCCGGTAGACGAGTGCATCGATCCGGCAGGCTTGCGTACGCGTGGCCAGCAGCCGATTCTGGGCGTCCTCGCACCATTGAGGGGGCGCCACCCCGGCTAAGGGTTGGTCGGTCTCGCTGCCTGGTAGGGGTGGTAAGCCGCTGAGGGTGCTGCGCTCGATGCATATTCCATGACCGTTCTCGTCAGGTGCCGTGCAACTCTCCACTGAATCGGAGATACGGTTGCTGCCGGCCTTGCTTGCGGGCTGGTCGGAACCGGCAGTTATCTCTGGGATCAGGCGCACAACGTGGGAATCTGCGCCCATTTCGTCCTGATGGCTCCCGCCACCCGTGTCTGTGACGGCGGGAGCAGCGAGCGCAGCCAGTGTCGAAGCTACGGCAACCACTTCTGACCAGTATCTCTTCCGAAACTTCTGCACCAGGGATCCCCTCGACGAAGAGTGTGAGCGTGGATGCACACGCGCCCCACCGAAACGCCACGGAATGCAGGAGTCAAAGGTCTTCTCTGTCTGGCGGTGAATACACGCCAGTCGATGTGGTGTGTCGCACAGCCCGACCGCGTACCCCACGGGGCGAGCGCCGCTTCATCGTCCAGTCGACAGCACGTCGTGCGCTGGTCCGTCACTGCGGTATCGCTGACAGCGGCAGAGGGGATGCTCATCCTGAAGTGACTTCTTGCCTACGTGCACTTAGCGAGCAAATGGCGTGCAGTTGACAGGAAGTCCCCGTAGGCGGACGGCAGGTTGTCCGATTGCCGCCTCTCCTGCCTTGATCGGGCTATCAAGATCGCAGGCTGTGTGCTCGCGTGCAAATAAGCAGGGGGGCGGACGCATTCTGGTAGTCGGTGTGGTGATTGTGGCGTTGGCGTTGCCCGTGGATTCCCCGGCTTCGGCCCCGGAAGCTCACCGGCCCGCAAAAGTGGCACCCGGCCCGCGCGTCGCTGCGGGTGCGCGCGGGCCGGGGCCGTTCGGGGGTGGACCCCGTGGGGGGAATCAGTGGGCGGCGATACCCAGGGCCGCCGTGTGGGCGTCCATGCGCTGGGCCGCCAGGATCGCGGACGTCGTGTCCGCGCGGGACGCGGCGACGACCAGGGCGCGGCCGGCGAGGGCGTGGGCCCGTCGGTGCAGGGTGGTGGGGGAGTGGCTCGCGGCGTCCGTGTGGGAGCGCAGGGGAACTCGGCCGCCGCGCAGGCGTGTGACCTGGTGGGCCAGCTTGTTCGCGGCCGTTTCCAGGTCCGGCGTCGAGGCGTGGGCCCTCAACTCATCGGTCACGGCCAGCAGTGCCGAGAGGTGGCCCGCGAGCTGGATGTCCAGCTCTTCCTCGCGTGTGCGGTGGGGGACGTCGGAGGCGTGCACGGGCGTGCTGTGGACCGACTTCGTGCGGATCGGCTCGTACATGAGGGTGGCCTCCTGTGCTCTGACAGGAAGCCATCCTAGCTTAGATTCTGTCTAAAGTTGGCGGCACTACAAAAGTGACCCCGGCTCGTCACTGAACGTCAGTGCTGGGCGTATCCGTCCAGGAAGCGGCCGATCCGGGTGACCGCGTCCTTCAGGTCGGCGGCCGTCGGGAGCGTCACCACCCGGAAGTGGTCGGGTTCGGGCCAGTTGAAGCCGCTGCCCTGGACGACCATGATTTTTTCCTGGCGCAGCAGGTCGAGGACCATCCGCCGGTCGTCCTTGATCTTGTAGACCTGCGGATCGAGGCGCGGGAAGAGGTAGAGCGCCCCCTTGGGGCGGACGCAGGTGACGCCGGGGATCTGCGTGAGCAGCTCGTACGCCGTGTCCATCTGTTCCTTGAGGCGCCCGCCCGGCAGCACGAGGTCGTTGATGGACTGGCGTCCGCTGAGCGCGGCGACCACGCCGTGCTGCCCCGGCATGTTCGCGCACAGCCGCATGTTCGCGAGGATCGTGAGGCCCTCGATGTAGGAGTCGGCGTGCGCGCGGGGACCGGAGATGGACATCCACCCGACGCGGTACCCGGCGACGCGGTACGCCTTGGACATGCCGTTGAACGTGAGCGTGAGGAGATCGGGGGCCACGGCCGCGGTCGCCGTGTGCGTGGCGCCGTCGTACAGGATCTTGTCGTAGATCTCGTCGGAGCAGACGAGGAGGTTGTGGCGGCGGGCGATGTCCGTGAGGCCCCGGAGCATCTCCTCGTCGTACACCGCGCCCGTCGGGTTGTTGGGGTTGATGATGACGAGCGCCTTGGTGCGGTCGGTGACCTTGCGCTCGATGTCGGCGAGGTCGGGCATCCAGTCGGACTGCTCGTCGCAGCGGTAGTGGACGGCCGTACCGCCGGAGAGGGACACGGCCGCCGTCCACAGGGGGTAGTCCGGGGCGGGGACGAGGACCTCGTCGCCGTCGTCCAGCAGGCCCTGCATCGCCATGACGATCAGCTCGGAGACGCCGTTGCCGACGAAGACGTGCTCGACGTCCGTCTCGATGCCGAGGGTCTGGTTGTGCATGACGACCGCGCGCCGGGCGGCCAGCAGCCCCTTCGCGTCGCCGTAGCCGTGGGCCGTGGAGACGTTGCGGAGGATGTCCTCCAGGATCTCCGGCGGGCACTCGAAGCCGAAGGCGGCCGGGTTGCCGGTGTTGAGCTTGAGGATGCGGTGACCTGCCGCCTCCAGCCGCATTGCCTCTTCGAGGACCGGGCCCCGGATCTCGTAACAGACGTTGGCGAGCTTTGTGGACTGGATCACCTGCATGTCAGGGAGCTTACGGCCCGGTTACCGGACCCGGGGCGTGTTTTGCGCCACGTGGGGGTCAAAGATGCCCGGCTGAAAACGACCGCTTGTTCCCAGCGGTGCGGATGTTGATTATGTGCATGACAAACATCCAGTCAGCAGCATCCAGTCACCAGAGGGGACCCCCACATGAGAAAGCCTCTCGTCGCCGCGTTCTTCGCCCTGGCCCTGGCCGGGGTGGGTGCGGCTCCCGCCGTCGCCGCGCCGGACGCGTCGGCCGCGACCGTCGGCAAGATCGCCACCGCGCCGGCCGCCACGCAGGCCGAAGCGGCCCCCGCGCTGAAGGCCGTCACCCTCGCCGGGACCGTCGCGCTCAGCAACTGCTCCGGTTCGGTGATCCGCTTCCCGAACTCGCTCGACACCGACCCGGCGCTGGTCATGTCCAACGGCCACTGCCTGACCTCCGGTTTCCCGGCCCCCGGCCAGGTCATCGTCAACCAGGCGTCCAGCCGCACGTTCGGCCTGCTCAACTCCTCCGGCACCCAGGTCGCCACCCTCAGGGCGAGCAAGCTGGCGTACGCGACGATGACCGACACGGACGTCTCGATCTACCAGCTGACCAGCACCTACGCGACGATCCGCAACAACTACGGGATCTCGCCGCTCACCGTCCAGAACACGCACCCGACCGCCGGTACGGCGATCACGGTGGCCTCCGGGTACTGGAAGCGGCTGTACAGCTGCAACATCGACGGCTTCGTCTACCGGCTGAAGGAGGGCGACTGGACCTGGAAGGACTCGGTCCGCTACACCTCCGCCTGCCAGACCATCGGCGGCACCTCCGGGTCCCCGGTCGTCGACCAGGCCACCGGCAACGTCGTCGCCGTCAACAACACGGGCAACGAGGACGGCGCGCAGTGCACCGTCAACAACCCGTGCGAGGTCACCGAGTCCGGCACGGTGACGGTCCGCAAGGGCATCAACTACGCCCAGGAGACGTACCAGATACCGGCCTGCTTCACGACCGGCAACCAGCTCAACCTGAACGCGAGCGGCTGCATCCTGCCGAAGCCGTAACGGAGTTCGTGTACGGGGGCCCGTCCCACGGGACTGTGACGGGCCGCCCCGCGACACGGCTTCAGAAAAACGTCCGTACGTATTCGGCCACCGTGCCGTCCGCCTCCACCACCGGGATCAGTGGCCACTTCTCGAACGTCGTGCACGGATGCGACAGCCCGAGCCCGACCCAGTCACCGACCTCCAGATCCACACCGGGTCCGGTTTCCAGCCAGGCGTGCTGATCGGAGAGCGCGCTCACCGAAATGCCGTCAGCCGTACGCTCGTTGCCCGCGCGCCGGATCACTTCCACGACCGGCAGCCCGAGGTCGTACGCCACGTCCCGCTTGCCCGCGTTGATGAACGCCTGCCTCTCCGTAGGACGAGACACGACCTGCGCCCACAGCCTGAACGCCGGTTCCAGGGAGCCCTCTTCGGGGACCCGGTTGAAGGGTGTGCGGTCGCGGTAGTGCAGGTGGTCGTGCGTGACGTACGCCCCCGAGCGCAGCAACTTCAGTACGGGCGCCGACAGTTCGGGCATCTCCGCGAGGACGTCCGCCACAGCGTCGAACCACTCGCTGCCGCCCGCGCTGACGACGATCTCCGGCCCGGCGAACCGCCCCTCGCGGTCGAAGTCGACGGCCAGCGCGACGAGTTGCCGCGTCCAGGAACGGACGGCGTCGGCTGTGGCGTCCGGCACCTGTGCCTCGTACCCCGCCACGCCCACGAGTTGGAGCGTGCGCGTCTCGGAGACCGCGTCGGCGACGACTGACGCCCCCGTACGCACGCCGGTGCGCCCCTCGGGGCCCGCCGCGAGTTCGACGACCACCTCCAACGGCCGTACCGCGCCCGCCTCTTGGAGCGCCGCGTCCATCAGTTCGACGCCGCGTACGGAGTCGACGTAGCAGATGTGGCGGAAGCCGGGGTCGGCGTCCTGCTCGGCGGCGAGCCAGCGGAGGGAGGCCGCGTCGACGAGTTCGTTGGCCAGGAAGATCCGGGAGATGCCGAACTCGCGGGCCACGCGCACCTGGTGGGGCATCGCCAGGGTGATGCCCCAGGCGCCGTGGGCGAGTTGGCGGTGGAAGAGCGCCGGGGCCATCGTCGTCTTGCCGTGCGGGGCGAAGGCCAGGCCGTGGCGGGCCGTGTACGACTCCAGGAGCGCGAGGTTGTGCGTCAGGCGCTCGGCGGAGAGGGTGAGGACCGGGGTGGGGAAGCCGCCCGTGAAGAGGTTGCGGCGCTCGGCGGTCAGCTCGGCGACGCTGCGGCCGGCGGCGTCCGGCGGGAGGCCCTTGAAGCGGTGGTCGAGGCGTTCGGCGGCGAGGTCGGCCAGGGCCGAGGGGCGGGGCAAGGACACTCCCGGTCGTAGCTCTGTCGTATAACGAAGTGAGGGTCGGCTGTGTGCGGCACAGGATCGTCGACCATACTGCCCGCTGTGGACCAGCGCATAGGATCGAGCAGCAAGCCCCTGGAGGGTGCCGGTTTCGACCCGGCCTTCATCCCCGGGCTCACCGCGCCCGTACCGGCGGAGCCCGCGAAGGAGCCTGAGGACGCCGTGCCCGAGGAGGGCGAAGCGGTCGCGGAGGCGGAACCCGAAGCCCAGGCGGAACCCGAGACCGAGGCGGCATCCGAGCCCGAGGCGCCGGCCGACGGCCCGGTCTTCGAGGCGTCCGACCGCCGCGCCTCCTTCGTCGCCGACCACAAGGGCGTCCGCCTCGCCCTCGACGACCAGAACTGCGAGTTCCGGTGGGACGAGATCGGCGCCGTGGAGACGGAGACGACCCGCTTCGGCAAGCGGTTCACGATCACCGTCCACACGCCCGACCGCCGCTGGTACCCGATCGAGATCGAGGCGAAGTCCCGTTCCGTGTTCCCGGGTTGGGAGCGCGAACTGGACGCCGTCCTCGACGCGTACTTCGAGGACGACGCCCAGCCGGAAGAACCGGAAGAGGACTAGGGGACTAGCAGTACTGCGCCTGCTTGCCGATCGACCGGTACATGCAGTCGGAGTTCTCCAGCAGTTGCAGCACCGCGTCCCGGTTGCGCGACGTCTCCCGCTCGATCACCTCGTCGGGCGGGTAGAAGCCGCCGCCGGACGCGGACGACGGGTACATCTCGAAGGTGTACGCGAAGATCTTGTGCGTACCCCAGAGGTAGTCGTCGATCGACCCGTCGGTGATGTACAGGTCGCTGGACTGCTCCGGCGTGTACCCGTTGCTCGCGGCCATCTTCTGCCCGACGGCCTTGAACGCCGCGTTGTCGTCGGTGGTCATGCCGGTCGTGGTGTCGGCGGTCGTGTAGCCGAACGGCCACAGCACGAGCTGGCTGTACGTGTGGAAGTCGATCCCCGACTTGATCTGCTGGACCCCGCCGACGACCCGGCTGCGCACGAAGTCGGCGACGACCTTCACCTCGGGCGCGGACTCGGCGGACGCGCCCCGGTACGTCTCGGAGGACGTCGAGCCGGAGGAGCCGCCGCAGCAGCCCCAGCGGTAGTTCCAGTTCCGGTTGAGGTCCGTACCGACCGCGCTGGAACCGGAGTTGGGCTGCCGGTTCTTGCGCCACGAGCGGTACGAGCCGGTGGCGATGTCGTACTCGCCGCCGTCCGGGTTGAGGTCGGGGACGATCCAGATCTCGCGCCCGTTCACCATGTTCGTGATCCGTGAGTCGCTGCCGTACCCGGCGCCGAGTTCGCGGATCAGGTACAGCGCCATCTCGACGGTGAGGTGCTCGCGCGCGTGCTGGTGGTGCGTGAACAGCACCTCCGGCTCGGCCTCGTCGGTGGCCACGTTGTCGCTGATCTTGATCGCGTAGATGTCCCGGCCCTGGTACGACTTGCCGATCACGCGCTTGCTCATGATGCCCGGGTAGGCCGCGAGCCGCTGGTCGATCTCCGCGTTCATCTCGGCGTAGTTGTGGTAGCGGGAGTCCGCCGAGGGGAAGTCGAAGAGCCGCAGCTCGTCCGCCGCGAGCCGGTCGGGGGCCCCGCCGAGCGGGGTCACCTCGTACCCGGCCGCCCGCAGCCGCTCGATCTGCGCGCCGCTGCCCGACACGACGACCGTCTCGGAGTCCACCTCGTCGATGCTGACCCCGGCCCGCATGATCGCCGTGCGCACGGGCGAGGTGTTGTTGTGGACGTGGATCTCGTACTGCCGGATGTCGTCCGAGGCCGGCGCGGCCGTGGCGGCGCTGTCGGCGGACGCGCTGGTCACCGAGGCCGAGACGGGGGCGGCGAGCGTCAGCGCGAGGAGGGCGGCGAGTGCGGCGGTGCGTCTGCCCGATCGGGGGTTCGAGCCGCGGATGCGAAGGCGCATGAGGTCTCCTTGTGTCTCCAGGTCCGTCCGGATTGTCCGGAGGGGTGGGGGTGGAGCAGGGGAGCTTTGCTGTGTACGGGCTGTGCGGCGTGTCGCTCATGGTCGGGTCAATGGCATGAGCAGGTCAAGGGCGCCTCATGGGCAGGCATCGCGCGCGCCCCCTTGCCGTATACGAGACTTGGCGCATCCTTGACGTTCATGGCGGACACCACGGGAAACCCCACGACCCACGCCCCCTCCACCCCCGTTCCACGCAAGGCCGGTTGGCGCCACATCGGACCCGGAGTCGTCGTCGCGGCGACCGGTGTCGGCGCCGGCGACCTGGTCGCGACGCTCATCGCGGGCAGCAACTTCGGCTACACCCTCCTGTGGGCCGCGGTCATCGGCTGCCTGGTGAAGATCTCCCTCGCCGAGGCCGCCGGACGCTGGCACCTCTCCACCGGCCGCACCCTCTTCGACGGCTGGGCGAGCCTCGGCCGCTGGACCCTCTGGTTCTTCGGCGTGTACGCCGTGATCTGGGGGTTCGTGTACGGCGCGGCGGCGATGTCGTCCAGCGCGCTGCCCCTCCAGGCGCTGTTCCCGGACGTCATGGACCTCAAGTGGTGGGCCGTCGCCTGCGGTCTCTCCGGACTCGTCTTCGTCTGGTTCAACAAGTACGCGGTGTTCGAGAAGGTCATGACGGTGCTGGTCGGCGTGATGTTCCTCGTCACCGTCTACCTGGCGATCCGCGTCACCCCCAACATCCCCGACGCGCTCGCCGGGTTGCTCCCCGTCCTGCCCGACGAGAAGGACTCCGTCCTCAACACGCTCGGCCTGATCGGCGGCGTCGGCGGCACCATCACCCTTGCCGCGTACGGGTACTGGGTCAACGCGAAGGGGTGGACCGACTCCGGGTGGATGAAGGTCATGCGCCTCGACAACCGGGTCGCGTACGCCACGACCGGCATCTTCGTCGTCGCGATGCTGTTCGTCGGGGCCGAGCTGCTGCACTCCGCGAACATCGCGATCGCCAGCGGGGACAAGGGACTTGTCCAGCTCGGGGACATCCTGGAGGCCGAGTACGGCTCCGCCACCGCCACGTTCTTCCTCATCGGGTTCTTCGCGACGTCGTACACCTCGCTGATCGGCGTCTGGCACGGGGTGAGCCTGATGTTCGCGGACTTCGTGACCCGGCTGCGCACGGACGGCGCGGCCACGGCCGAGGACATCGCGTCCGGCGCCCGCGAGCGGTCGTGGCCGTTTCGCGCATACCTGCTCTGGCTGACGTTCCCCCCGATCGTCCTGCTGTTCCAGGGCCAGCCGTTCCGGCTGATCATCCTGTACGGGGTGCTGGGCGCCGCGTTCCTGCCGTTCCTCGCGCTGACCCTGATCTGGCTCCTCAACTCCCGCCGCACGCCCGCCGAGTGGCGCAACGGGTGGCTCAGCAACGGGATGCTGGCGGTGGCCGGGGTGCTGTTCGTCGTGCTGTGCGCGAAGCAGGTGTGGGACCAGCCGTGGTCTGAATTCTTCTGAGCTCTTCCGAGCCGGGGGCCCTGTTGCAAGGAAGGCGCGCACTCCGTTTGTGGAGGGTGCGTGGAGGTGAGTTGCGGCGGTTTGGGGGCAGTTGGCCGGTGGAGCTCCGGAGAAGAGTTCGTTACCGGCTCACGAAAGCTGTTCTCCCGGTGGTGAGGCGTGGTTACAGTGCTGAGGTAGTCACGCAATGAAGTCATCCCGGTGCACCGGAGTAACGCCGATGCGCCGGGTCGCGGGAATCGGGGAGCTGCGCGTGCCAACTGCCATTGCGGTGACCGGTGCGGGTCTCGCACTGCCGGCGCAGGACGAGCGTACGGTGCCCGCCGTCGTGCTGGAGGGCATCGAACGCCAGCCGCTGGAACAGGCCGTGGCCACGGTGCAGGGCGTCGTGGAGAGTTACGGCCATCTCGTCGTCGTCTGCGCCAAGGCCGCCCCCGCCGCCGTCGTCCAACGGCTGCACACGGTCCGCTCGTTGCTGGAGAGCGACCGGATAGCCCTGCTCCAGCCCGACCTCCCGCCCCTCGGTCTCGCCGTGCTGGCCCGCCAGTTGAGGCAGCTCGCCTCCTGCGACCTGAGCCCCGGCGTCCTCGCCTCCGCAGGACGGCTCCTCACCCACTACATCCACGCCGGCGCCCTGCTCGGCTCGGTCGCCCGCCTCGATCACATCCCGGTCACCCTCACCTCGCACGCCCGCTCCTGGGTCCCCGGCAGCCAGTTCGCCGTACTCGCCCACCCCCAGCCGAAGTTGGTGAAGGCCGGACCCGGAGTGACCGTCCCCGGGCCCGAGTTCGGTACGTGGCTGCTGCTGGCCAGGGGACAGCTCCCCGCCGAGTGGGTGACCGAGACCCTCGCACCGGCCTGGCGTACCCAGGGCCTGCGCGAGACCCCGCTGCCCGCCGAGTCCGCCGCGTGGTGGGGGACCGGCAAGCTCGTCGAGTTCTGCGCCTATCTGCCGGACCTGTCGGTGCTGTACCAACTCGTCACCTCCGTACGGCAGTCGGTGTGCCACTGGTGCGGTGTCGACGTCATCGGAGACCGCTGCGTCTTCTGCTCCGCAACCCCGCCACCCGTCCCCGCCGAACCGGTCCGCGCGCTCACCACCGGCGGTCCCCGCCACGCGCTCCCGGCAGGCTGACCCGACCCCGTCCGCTGGACCCGACCCCCCAACGAGGTTGCACGGCTCATGAACTCCCGTCAGCGCCGCGGCGTGATCCTTCTGCTCCTGTCGGTCCTCGCCGCCCTCGGCGCGTTCGCCGGTGTGCTGTCCGTCGTCGACGACGTGAAGTCGAAGGTCGGGCCCGAGGTCGCCGCGTACCAGGTCAAGAGCGACGTGGCGCCCTACACCGCCCTGTCCGCCGGGCAGTTCGAGAAGATCTCGATGCCGAAGCGGTGGCTGTCGGACAACGCCGTCACCGACCTCGCCGCGATCCGCGGCAAGATCGCCGTCACGACCCTCAAGGCCGGC
Source organism: Streptomyces niveiscabiei (assembly GCF_033794345.1). Lineage (NCBI taxonomy): Bacteria > Bacillati > Actinomycetota > Actinomycetes > Kitasatosporales > Streptomycetaceae > Streptomyces > Streptomyces niveiscabiei. The sequence goes on along the minus strand of NZ_JARAYJ010000035.1, from coordinate 41,267 downwards.
TCCCTCCTCCAGAGCGACATGGTCGTCGACCAGCCCGCGCTGCGCCCCGGCGAACAGGAGGTCGCCATCATGATCGACGCGGCGACCGGCGTCGCCGGGAAGATCACGGCGGGCGCGTCCGTCAACGTGTACGCCACCTTCGAGGGCGCCCGCGACGCCGACCCGGACGTCTCGAAGATCATCGTCACCAACGCGCGCGTCCTGGACGTCGGCAAGCTCACCGCCCTCGAACCCGACCGCGACGAGCGCTCCGCCGGTCCCACCCAGGCCGTGCCGATCACCTTCGCCCTCTCCACGCTCGACGCCCAGCGCATCACGTACGCCGAGTCGTTCGCGAAGCGGGTCCGCCTCGCGCTGGTCGCGCCCGGCACCGGCACGGCCGTCCCGGAGAAGGACCGCACCTACCAGCTCGCCACGGACAAGTGAGAGGCCGACCATGCCCACGAGGATCCTCCCGGCCGTCGGCGACGCGGACGCGGTCCGCTCCCTCGTCTCCCTGCTGAGCCAGCTGCCCGACGCGGAACCCGTTCCGCCGGTCACCGACTCCACCCAACTCGTCGACACACTCGCCCGGTTGGCCGCCGAGTCCGTCGACGAACTCCCCGAGGTCGTCGTCGTCCACGAACGCATCGGCCCCGTACCGGCGTTGGAGCTGGTCCGTGAAGTCGCCCTGCGTTTCCCGGCGGTGGGTGTCATCCTCGTCACCACCGACGCGTCCCCCGGCCTCTTCTCCGCCGCCATGGACTCCGGCGCGCGCGGCCTCATCACCTTCCCCCTCGCCTACGACGACCTCGCGACCCGCGTCCAGGCCGTCGCCCAGTGGTCGACCGGCGTCCGGCGCCATCTCGGCGGCTCCACCGACGTGTTCACCGGCCCCGGCGGCACCGTCGTCACCGTCAGCGGCGCCAAGGGCGGCGTCGGCACGACCCTCACGGCGATCCAACTCGCCCTCGCCGCCCAGGCGTCGGGCCGTACGACCGCCCTGTGCGACCTGGACCTCCAGACCGGCGACCTCGCCTCCTACCTCGACGTCCAGTTCCGCCGCTCGGTCGTCGACCTCGCCGCGATCACCGACATCTCCCCCCGCATCCTCGCCGAGGCCGTCTTCCGCCACGACACGGGCGTCGACCTCCTGCTCGCCCCCGGCGACGGGGAGCGCGGCGAGGAAGTCACCGACCGGGCGGCCCGGCACATCGTCGGCGCGCTGCGCGCCCGCTACGAGGTCGTCGTCGTCGACTGCGGCGCCCAGCTCAGCGGCGCGAGCGCGGCGGCGGTGGAGACGGCCGACACGGCGCTGCTGGTCACGACCCCCGACGTGGTGTCCGTCCGGGGCGCCAAACGCACCGTCCGCATGTGGGACCGCCTCCAGATCCGCAAGGCCGAGGAGACGACGGTGGTGGTCAACCGGCACTCCCGCGCCACCGAGATCCAGCCGGGCCTGATCCAGAAGATCACCGGAACAGCCCTCGCCACCACGGCGGTTCCGGCCCACTTCAAGGAGTTGCAGGCCGCCGTCGACTCGGGCCGCCTGCACGCCCTCGACCCCAAGGGCCCGGTACGCCAGGCCCTGTGGGCCCTCGCCGGTGAACTCGGCCTCGCCAAAGCCCCGGAGACCCCGCAGGGACGCCGGGCACGCGGCGGGGACCGGGGGTCGGCGGGGCTGCGGCGGCGGAAGGAGTGAGCGCGATGAGACGCCGTCTGACCGGCGACCGGGGCCAGGTCGCCATCGAGTTCACCGGCATGCTGCCCGTCATCCTCGTCACGCTCATCGCCATCTGGCAGTGCGTGCTGGTGGGTTACACGTTCACGCTCGCCGGGAACGCCGCCGACGCGGCCGTGCGGGCGGGGGCGGTCGCCGACCCCGGGGCCCGGGTGGGGGCGTGCGAGCAGGCGGGGACCGAGGATCTGCCGGGCGCCTGGCAAGGGGGCGCGGAGGTGGACTGCGGCGGGTCCGGGTTCGTCACCGCGACCGTCCGGCTGCAAGTCCCCATCCTCTTCCCGGGAGTTCTCTCGGTGCCGTTCCAGGTCGAGGGACACGCGGGGGCCGTCGAGGAATGGAACGGGCCCTGACATGAACAAGCGCCGTGGAGACCGGGGCCAGGTCGCCATCGAGTACCTGGGGTTCCTGCCGATCCTGCTGCTCGTCGGCATGGCCGTCGTCCAACTGGGGATCATCGCGTACGCCGGACAGCAGGCCGGTACGGCGGCGCGGGCCGGGGCGCGGAGCGAGGCAAGGGAGGCCGGGACGGCCGGTCAGGCGTGCGCGGACGCCGTCAGCTCGTGGCTGGACGCCAGCTGCGTCGCCGCCGACCTCGGGGACGACGTCCGGGTCACCTCCTCCGTCGACATTCCGTCCGTGTTCTTCGGGTGGGGCGACTTCGGCCCCGCCCAGCGGACCGCGACCATGCCGAACGACCAGCGAACGGAGTCCCCATGAGCCTCAGGGCACGGATCAGCACGCCCGAGGAGAACGGCAGCCGGGGCGAGGACGGCCACCTGGTCGCGACGTACCGCGCGAAGCTCCTGGAGGAGATCGACCTCGCCGAGATGACGTCGCTCGCGGCGGCCGAACGCCGGGCCCGGCTCGAACGCGTCCTCGGCCACATCATCAGCCGCGAGGGCCCGGTCCTGTCGACGTCCGAACGCGCCAGGCTGATCAGGCGCGTTGTCGACGAGGCGCTCGGCCTCGGCATCCTGGAGCCGCTCCTCGAAGACGCCTCGGTCACCGAGATCATGGTCAATGGGCCGGACGCGATATTCGTCGAACGCGGCGGCAGGGTCGAGCAGTTGCCGCTGCGGTTCGCCTCCGCCGACCAGCTCATGCAGACCATCGAACGCATCGTCTCGACGGTCAACCGCCGCGTGGACGAGTCGAATCCGATGGTCGACGCCCGCCTGCCCTCCGGTGAACGCGTCAACGTCATCATCCCGCCGCTCTCCCTGACCGGCCCGATCCTCACGATCCGCCGCTTCCCCCGCTCCTTCACCCTCCACGAACTCGTCGGCTTCACCTCCCTCGACGAGCACATGCTGTTCCTGCTCGCGGGCCTCGTGCAGGCCAAGTTCAACGTGATCGTCTCGGGCGCGACCGGCACCGGCAAGACGACCCTCCTCAACGCCCTGTCCGGACTGATCCCCGAGGGCGAGCGGATCATCACCATCGAGGACTCCGCCGAACTCCAGCTCCAGCAACAGCACGTCGTACGGCTGGAGTCGAGGCCGCCGAACGTCGAGGGCAAGGGCCACATCACGATCCGCGACCTGGTCCGCAACTCCCTGCGCATGCGCCCCGACCGGATCGTCGTCGGCGAGGTCCGCGGCGGCGAGTCCCTGGACATGCTCCAGGCCATGTCCACCGGCCACGACGGCTCGCTCGCCACCGTCCACGCCAACAGCGCCGAGGACGCCCTCACCCGCCTCCAGACGCTCGCCTCGATGTCCGACGTCGAGGTCCCCTTCGTCGCCCTGCACGACCAGATCAACAGCGCCGTCGACGTCATCATCCAGCTCACCCGGTTCGCCGACGGCGCCCGCCGCATCACCGAGATCGCGCTCCTCGACAGCCACGGCGGCGAACCGTACCGGCTGGCCACCGCCGCCCGCTTCGACGCCCTGCCGATGTCCTCCGACGGCCGCATCCACGGCAGCTTCCGCTACTTCCCCCTCCCGCGCCGCACCGCCGACCGCCTCTACATGGCGAGCCAGCCCATCCCGCAGGCGTTCGGCGTGGCCCAGACCCCGGCCGAACTCGCGATCCGAGAAGCACGCTAGGCAGGACGACCATGGACCTCGACCAGCTCACCACGCTCACGACGGGCCTGACCGTCCTCGCCCTCACCCTGGCCGTCGCGGGCCTGCACGCGTACGCCACCGGCCGCGCCCAGCGCGCCGCCCTCGTCGACCGGCTCTCCTACACCGGCCAGTTGCCGCCACCGGGACGCCGCCGCCGCTTCCGCGACCTCGACCGCCGTATCCGCCGCACCGGCCTGGGCCGTTCGCTGGAACGCCGGCTCGCGACGACCGGACTCGACGTCACCCCGGGCGAGTTCACCGCCTACCTGCTCGGCGCGGTCGCCGGACTCTGGCTGGTCACCCAGGCCGTCCTCGCCCCCTTCTTCGGCCCCATCGCCGCTCTCGTCGCGGTCGGTTCGGCCGTCCAGTTCCTCAACTGGCAGCGCCAGAAGCGCATCGAGCGGTTCATCAACCAACTCCCCGAACTGGCCCGCATCCTGGCCAACGCCACCCAGGCGGGCCTCGCCCTGCGCACCGCGATAGGGATGGCCGCCGAGGAGCTGGAGGCGCCCGCCGGGGAGGAACTCGCCAAGGTCGCCAACCAGTTGGCGGTCGGCCAGTCCATGGACGACGCCCTCGGTGAACTCGCCGACCGGCTGCCGTCCCGCGAACTCGTCGTCCTCGTCACCACGTTGGTCCTCTCCAACAAGGCCGGTGGCCAAGTCGTGGGCGCCCTGCGGAACTTGACCGAGACGCTGGAGGAGCGCAAGGAGACCCGGCGCGAGATCCGCACCCAGCTCTCGCAGGTGAACCTCACCGCGTACGCCGTACCCCTCCTGGGCGTCGGCTCGTTGTTCCTCATGGACGGCGTCAAGGAGGGGGCCCTGGAGCGCATGACCGGCTCGCCGCTCGGCCAGGCCGCCGTCCTCATCGCCTTCGGCCTGTACGCCGTCGGCTTCGTCCTCATCCGGCGCATGTCCCGGATCGACGTCTGAGCGGGGGGAGTTGGACATGGCTCTGCTGCTCGCCCTCCTGATGGCGGCCTCCGTGTGGGGCGCCTTCACCGGCATCCGCATGTACCGCGCGGACGTCAAACTGCCCCCCGACCTCGCCCTCGCCCTGGAGGTCGGCGCGACCCGGACCGGCGCGGTGGACTCCGTCGTCGACCGGCTCGGCATGCGGTACGCGCCCGCCGTCCTGCGCCTGATGGGCCCCCGCCTCGTCGCCAAGTACCGCCGCCGCATCGACCTCGCGGGCAACCCCGGCGGCCTCACCATCGACCGCTACGCCGCCCGCCGCGCCGTCTACGGCACGCTGGGCGCCGTAGGGGCGCTGATCTTCTTCCTGCGCGGCAACCCCCTGATCGCGCTGCTGATGCTCGCCTTCGGCGCCGTGTGGACCGAGGTCGGCATCTGGTCCGCGATCCGCGTCCGCAAGGACGTCATCGAACGCACCCTCCCCGACTTCCTCGACGTCCTCGCCGTCGTCGTCAGCGCGGGCCTCGGCTTCCGCCAGGCCCTCGACCGCGTCGCCACCCGCTACGAGGGCCCCTGGGCCGACGAGATCCGCATCACCCTGCGCCAGATGGACCTCGGCATGAGCCGCCGCGAAGCCTTCGCGGAACTGCGCCGACGCAACGACTCCGAGCAAGTCGCCATGTTCGTCACGGCGTTGCAGCAGGGCGAGGAACTCGGCGCCCCCATCGTCGACACCCTCGTCTCCATCGCCAAGGACATGCGCCGCACCGACGCCCAGAACGCCCGCCGCAAGGCCGCCCGCGCGGTCCCCCGGGCCACCCTGATGATCACCACGTTCATGGTCCCGGCGACGATGCTCCTCCTCGGCGCCGGACTGCTGCTGGGGTCGGGCACCGACTTCGGCACGATCACGGGGAAGTAGGCGCGGACATGGGGGTGTCGAAGCGGACGGGGGCGCCCCTCGCCCTCCAGGTCAACGCCCTCCAGGCCCTGTCCCGGCAGGTCTTCGGCTTCCGCCTCGCGATGATCGCCCTCGCCGCGCCCTCCGCGCTCCTCAACGCCTCACCCGGCGTGGGCGTCCGCCTCGTCGGCACGGCCGTCGTCGTCACCTTCATGGTGTCGTACGCCCTCCTGCGCGACTGGGAACGCTTCGGCCCGCTGCTCCTGAGACACCCCACCCTCCTCGCGGCGGACACCCTCCTCGGCTCGCTCCTGCTCGTCTCCGCGGGCCCCGACACCACCCTCGCGTACGTCAGCGTCTGCACCCCCCTCCTCGCCGGGATCCTCTACGGCTGGCGCGGCGCCGCCTGCTTCGCCTCCCTGCAAGGGCTCATCCTGCTGCTCGTCCATACGACCCTGGCGGCCCGCTCCGGCGCCTCCGTCGCCGAACGGCTGCTGCTCCCCGGCTTCTGCGTCATCACCGGCGCGCTCGGCTCCGCCCTGCGGGGACTGATGCTGAGGTTCGGCGAGGCCACCGAGGCGCTCGCCGAGACCCGCGCCCGCCTCGCCGCCGCCGAGGCCGTCGCCGCCGAACGCGACCGCCTGGCCCGGGAGATGCACGACTCCCTCGCCAAGTCCCTGTACGGCGTCGCCCTCGCCGCCGAGGCGCTGGCCGCCGGGGCCGAGCAACCCGTGCGCGAACAGGCCGAGTCGATCGCGGGCGCCGCCCGGCGCGCGGCCGGGGAGTCACGGGAACTGCTGACCGACCTGCGGCTCGGGGCGGGCGAGGAGCTGGACGTGCTCGACGAACTCGCCTCGCGGACGACGGACTTCGCGACCCGCACCGGGCTGCCGACGACCTATCGCGCGACCGGTGAGCGCAGCGCCGTACCCGTACCGCCCTTCGTCGCGCGGGAGTTGCTCACCATCGCCGCCGAGGCGCTCGACAACGCGCACCGGCATGCCGACGCCAGTCGCGTCGAGGTGAGCGCGGGGGTGCACGGGGACGTCCTGCGCGTCACCGTCCACGACGACGGCAAGGGGCTGCCGCCCGGCACCAGCCTCGACGCGCTGCGGCGGGCCGGGCACTTCGGGCTGCTCGGGATGAGTGAACGTGCCGTGGCCCTCGGGGCGCGGCTGCGGATCGGGCGGGGCGGGCCGGGGACCGAAGTGAGCGTCGAGCTTCGACTCCCGCTGCGGGTGGGACAGTTCGAGAAGGGGGCGGCGTGACGGAAGGGGCTCGCAGGATGAAGGTTCTCGTGGCCGACGACAATCCCGTGGTCCGCGCGGGGCTCGCCGCGCTGCTCGGCGGGGCCGGGGGCATCGACGTCGTCGCGCAGGCCGTGAACGGGCGCGAGGCGTGCGAACTCGCCGAGCTCCACCGGCCCGACGTCGTCCTCCTCGACGTCCGGATGCCCGAGGTCGACGGGCTCGCCGCGCTGCCCCGGCTCGTGCGGGTCTGCGCCGTCCTCATGCTGACCTACAGCGGGGAGTCCGCGACCGTGCGGGACGCCCTGCGGCTCGGGGCGCGGGGGTATCTCGTGCACGGGGAGTTCGGGGCCGAGCAGTTGGTGCAGGCCGTGCGTGATGTGGTGCGGGGGCGTGCGCACTTGACGCCGACCGCCGCGACCGCGGTGCTGGAGGGGCTGTGGAGCCCCCCGGCCGACAGTGCGACTGCACACGACAGCCCCTCCCCAACTCCCCATTATCCAGGCACTTTCAGCAAAGGACTTTCACAAGTGCAACCACTTGTGGGACAGTCTTCCGCAAGCAGGGGCCGGTTCCGGCTCAGTGCGAGGGAGGCGGAGATCATGGACCTCATCGCGTCCGGCATGTCGAACCAGCAGATCGCCGTGTCCTGCTTCATCAGCGAGAAGACCGTCAAGAACCACATCAACCGGATCTTCGCGAAACTCCACAGCACGAGCCGCGCCGAGGCGACAGCCAAATGGCTCGGCACCGCACCCCCGCCTGTCCAGGGGGTGAGCTGACCGATGCGCCCCCTCTCTTGGGCCCACCTTTGGGCCCCCGGACCCTCCCCATCCGCTTCCCCCACGGCCTACGCTGCGCCGGAACACGGGGAGCGCGGCGCTGCGACCGGAGGACAGGCTGATGAAGAACGTGCGGAAACCGCGGGGCGACAAGGGGCAGACCGCGGTGGAGTACTTGGGGATCATCGCCGTCGTCGTGGCGATCGTCCTGGCCATCACCGGGACGGATATCGGCAGCACGATCTTCGACGCGATCCGCAACCAGATCAGCAGGGTCACGGGAGGCTGACGCCGGCCCGCGGGCGAGGTGACGCCGGGCAGGCTTTCCCCATCTACATCATGGTGGTGGCGGGCCTGCTCTTTCTCGCGTTCGCGTACCTCGCGGTCGGCCAGGCGGGAGCCAACCGGGGCGACGCCCAGGCGGCGGCCGACGCGGCGGCGCTGGCGGCGGCCCAGGAGACCCGTGACGAACTCGCCGGTGACTGGGTGGACAACGTCCTCGACCCGACGAAATGGGACGGCATCTTCAACGGCGTCGGGTCGGGCGACACCTGCTGGCGCGCTTACCAGCTCGCGGAGGCGAACGACGCCCGGACGATGTCCTGCCTGCCCGGCGACATGCGGTATTCGGTCGAGGTGGAGACGAACAAGTCTGTCGGCGACTCGATCGTCCCCGGCTCGGAGGATTACCAGTCGACGGCCCATGCCGCGGCGGTGATCGACTCGGTGTGCAGCTTCGACGCGCTCCCCAGCCCCACGCCTACCCCCACTCCCACGGGAGACGAGGGCGGCGAGACGCCGGGCGGTGGTGGAACTCCCCCGATCCAACTGCCCGTCCTGCACTGCGACGGCGGCGACTGGCCCCTGGACCCGCAGAACCTCCGTCTCCCGGAACCGCAGGACCTCTTCGACGTCCATCTGGTCGAGTGAGACACAACCGCGAAGGAAGCAGAGGCATGAGCATTCGGTTCACGGCTAAGGCCCGCAGGGGAGTGGTCGCGCTGACCGTCGCGGCCGGTCTGGCCCTCGGCGTGGCCGGATGTGGCGGTGGCGGTGACGACAAGAAGCCCGAGGCGTCGGCGCCCGCCTCCACCGGCGGGTCGAAGCCGGGACCGCAGGAGGGGTCGGAGGAGCCGCCCCTCGCGGAGATGAAGGGGCCGAGCGGGCTGATGCTCCAGATCACCTCCGCAGACCGGGACTCCGGCGGGTTCGTCACAGTGAACGGCGTCCTCAAGAACGACGGCGCCAAGAACGTGCTCGTGCCGTCGGGCGTGCGCGGGGACGAAACGGAGATCATGCGCCACGGCATGTCCCTCGGCGGCGCGACCCTCGTCGACGGCCAGGCCAAGAAGCGGTACTACGTCCTGCGGGACACGGACGGCCGCCCCCTCGCGACGACCGGGCTCTCCTCCCTCGAAGCCGGCGAGACCCTGGCCGTCTTCATGCAGTTCCCCGCACCCCCCGAGGCCACCAAGGAAGTCACCTTCCAGCTCCCCACCTTCGCCTCCGCCCCCCTCCCGATCACCGGCTGAGCCCGCCCATGACCCGCGCACGCACGACGCTCACGCTCACGGCCCTCCTCCTCGCCCTCACCACCCCCGCCCGAGCCACCGACGACCCCAGCGTCCCGCCCGGCACCGAGCCCTCCGCCTCGGCCCCCGTCCAGGTCGACCCCAACGACCCGGACCTGAAGCTTCCGCAGGGGGGAACCCTCGCTGCGGCGAAGGTGCTCGACATCAAGCAGGTCGTGGAGGACCAGACCGGCGACGAACGCAGGGAGGACACGAACGCGGACGTGAAGTTCGCCCTGCAAGCGGAGGTTCTCTTCGGCAAGGACAGCTCGAAGATCACCCCCACCTCCCGCTCCCGCATCGCGGCGATCGCCGAGGAGATCAGGAAGCAGAACGCCACCCGTATCAGAGTCTTCGGCTTCACCGACGACCTGGGCTCCTCGGCGCACGGCGACGTCCTCTCCCGCCAGCGCGCGAACGCCGTACAGGCGGTCCTGGACGACGAACTGAACGACCCGGACCTCACGTTCGACGTCCGAGGCTACGGCGAGCAGTACCCCATCGCGGACAACTCGACGGAACAGGGCCGCAAGAAGAACCGCCGGGTGGAGATCACGTTCCCGAGGGAGGGCTGAGGGGGCCTGCTCACAACGACACCCCCACACCCAGGTCACGCCCCCTCGACCACCTCCACCCGGACCCCCGCCACGACCCCCCACCCGGCCATCGCCCCCGCCTGCGCCTCCAGCACATGCCGGGCCCGCACCCGGGGCAGCCCCAGCCTCCCCGGCACCATCGTCCGCACGGCCAGCACCCTCAAGTCCCGGGACAGATAAGCCACATCGATGGCCATCCGCATCCGGAACGTATGAATCCCGGACGCGGGCGACAACAGCAACGCCCCCTCGACGGACGACCGCCCCAGCAGCCCCTTCGTACGGGCCCGGTACGACGAGGCGATCTCCAGCGGCACCCGCGCCGGAGGCGCCCCGTGCACGACCAGCACCCCGTGCCCGTCCCGCCAGCGTCCCATCACGCGCCTCCCGATAAGGAGTTGTAGCCACCCGGCCCTGTGGATAGTAAGTCCCCATGACGATCAGCCTCGGTGCCATCCTCCGCCCCCAACTCCCCCCGGAACGCCTGAAGTCGGCGGCACGCCTGGCCGACGAGGCGGGACTGGACGAACTCTGGCTGTGGGAGGACTGCTTCCTCCAGGGCGGCCTCACGGCGGCAGCGGCGGCGCTGGCGTGGACGGACCGGATCCGCATCGGCGTGGGCCTGCTCCCGGTCCCGCTCAGGAACGTCGCGCTGACGGCGATGGAGACGGCGGCCCTGCACCGCATGTTCCCGGGCCGCGTGTCGCTGGCGATCGGCCACGGCGTCCAGGACTGGATGGCCCAGGTGGGCGCCCGCCCCGACTCCCCGCTGACGCTCCTGACGGAGTACACCGGCGCCCTGCGCGCCCTCCTGGACGGCGAGCGGGTCACCCGCGAGGGCACGTACGTCACCCTGGACGACGTGTCCCTCGGCTGGCCCCCGGCGGCCCCCGCCGAGATCCTGATCGGCGGCATCGGCCCCCGCACCCTCCGCCTCGCGGCCCGGATCGCGGACGGCACCGTACTGAACGAGTCGGCCACCCCGGACCGCGTACGGGAGATCCGCGCCGCCGCGAAGACCGGGCACCGCGTCGTCGTGTACGTCTTCGCCGCGACCGGCGAGGACGCGGCCCCGCGCCTCGCCCGCGAGCTGGAGAAGCAGCACCTGACGGGGGTCGGCGTCGCCGGGGACGCGCAGACGGTGGCGGCGGAGGTACGCCGGTACGCCGAGGCCGGCGCCGACAGCGTCGTCCTCCTCCCGACACCGGACGACCCGGACCCGGAGGGATTCCTGAGGTTCACGGCACAGGAGGTACGCCCCCTGGTGCCGTAGAACCTGGTGCCGTGGAAGCCCGGTGGCGAGAAAATCAGCGGCACCCCCGCCCACCCCCTTGCCACCATCCCCGTATGACCGACACCGACGAAGCCACCTACGCGTCCCTCGTCGCCGAAGCCGACGCCGCCCCCACCGACGGCTGGGACTTCTCCTGGTTCGAGGGCCGGGCCACCGAAGCGCGGCCCTCCTGGGGCTACGCCCCGGCCCTCGCCGCCCGCCTGGACGCCGCGGACGCCGCGCTGGACCTGGACACCGGGGGAGGGGAGGTCATGGAGTTCGCGCTGGGCCGTACGGCGACCCCGCCGCGCGTCCTCGCGGCGACGGAGGCGTGGGCCCCGAACGCGGCGAAGGCGGCCCAACTCCTGCGCCCCCGGGGCGTGGTGGTCGTACGCCCCGGCGAGGACGGCGAACTGCCCTTCCCGGACGCCGGGTTCGACCTCGTCTCCAGCCGTCACCCGGTACGCCCGCCCTGGGCGGAGATCGCCCGCGTCCTCACCCCGGGCGGCACGTACTTCGCCCAACACGTGGGCCACCGCAGCGCGTTCGAGCTGGTGGAGGAGTTCCTCGGCCCGCTCCCGGACGAGGTGAGCCGCGACCGGCACCCGGAGGCCGAGGCGGAGGCGGCGCGGAAGGCGGGGCTAGAGGTCACCGACCTCAGGGTGGAGCGCCTGCGGATGGAGTTCCACGACATCGGCGCGGTCGTCCACTTCCTGCGCAAGGTCGTCTGGATGGTCCCCGGTTTCACGTCCGCCCGGTACGAGGCGGAGCTGAGGGCGCTGCACGCCCGCATCACCGCCGATGGCCCCTTCGTGGCGTACAGCGCGCGGCACCTGATCGAGGCGCGCAGACCGGTCGCCGGATAAATGGCCGGGAACCGTCGCCGGGCCTCCCCGATCTCCACAGGGTTTCCACATCGTTATCGCGAACAGGTGCTCCGATCCCCCGGCATCACGTAGATTCGGCCACGGCAATTCGCGCGAGCAAAGCTGCGTGGGCGTCACCGCGCAGTGGAGGGGACCGCGCGGTGGCGCCTTCGTCAAGGAGACGCCGCGCGCCGCGTTCCCCCGTGCGAGGGACCCCCGTACACCCGCGTTTTCAGGCCACGAAACCCCCACGAACAGGGCTTCCGCCCCCGGAACGGCGTCGCCGCGCAACTCCGGAGAGTAATAATTCGGCGCCGATGTACGCGCCATCCCTCACAAAGGGTTATGGTGGAAACCCCCCCTCGGGCCGGTCCGTATCCCCCCCCACGGACCGGCCCGTTTTATTGGGCCGACCCCGGGCGTGATCGCGCACCCCCGCCCGCGCGGACGCAATCAGAGAGCCCTACCCCGGATTAGGCGCCTCAACTCCCCCTGGGGGTAAGCTCCCCGCCTGCGGGGACCGCCGTTTAGGAGGGGCTGAACATCACGTGATCCTGCGCGACAAACTGCGCGGCCTGCTGGTCAGGCTCTACGCACGCCGGGTGGAAGGCCACCTCGACCACACCCAGGTGCCCAAGCACATCGGCGTCATCATGGACGGCAACCGCCGCTGGGCGAAGGCGGCGGGCTCCACGACCGTCCACGGCCACCGCGCCGGCGCCGACAACATGTCCGAGTTCCTCGGCTGGTGCGCCGAGACGGATGTGAAGGTCGTCACGTTCTGGCTCCTGTCGACGGACAACTTCGACCGCCCGAAGGACGAGCTGATCCCGCTCCTCGGCATCATCGAGGACGTCGTCCGGACACTCGCGGCGGACGGCCGCTGGCGGGTCCACCACGTCGGCACGAAGGACCTGCTGCCCGACCAGATGCAGCTGACGCTGAAAGAGGCGGAGCAGGCGACCGAGGACGTCGACGGAATACTGGTGAACGTCGCGATCGGCTACGGCGGCCGGCAGGAGATCGCCGACGCCGTCCGCTCGATGCTCCAGGACGCGCAGGACCGGGGCGTCACCATGGACGAGCTCGCCGGGTCCGTGGACATCGACATGATCGGCCGCCACCTCTACACGAGCGACCAGCCGGACCCCGACCTCGTCATCCGCACCAGCGGCGAACAGCGGCTGTCCGGGTTCATGCTCTGGCAGACCGCGCACTCCGAGTACTACTTCTGCGACGTGTTCTGGCCCGCCTTCCGCAAGGTCGACTTCCTGCGCGCCCTGCGCGACTACGCGGCCCGCCACCGCCGCTTCGGCGGCTGACCGAGGCAGGTCGGCAACCGCTTTCCGGGCCTCCCACCACAGGCGTAACAAGCTGTTCACCAAGGCGCCGTACTCCGCCGTGGCATGACGGCGCAAATTAGAGGGCATAAGCCAAGCAGGTCGACACCCGACCCACGGGTGTCGGATCTCAGCGGACGGCACGGGGCCGTCCGCCCGGGAGGCCCTTTGCACCAGCCCGACCGTGCGGTCACGGCACGGACGAAGCAGTGGAGGGCCGGTTTCCGGCCCGTGCAAACGGGCCCGGTACCGGTCCAGCTCCACTCCGTCGCTCCCCGACCTCATCCGAGGGGGTACGTCCTTCCGTGGTGACCAGCACAAAGCGCCACAAGTCCGACCGGCGCACCTATGTTCTCGACACCAGCGTCCTGCTGGCCGACCCGTCCGCGATGACCCGCTTCGAGGAGCACGAAGTCGTGCTCCCGATCGTCGTGGTCACCGAACTGGAGGCCAAGCGGCACCATCCCGAGCTCGGTTACTTCGCCCGCCAGGCGCTGCGCCTGCTGGACGACTACCGGGTGAAGTTCGGCCGCCTGGACGCGCCCATCCCGATCGGGGAACTGGGCGGCTCGATCCGTGTCGAGCTCAACCACTCGGACCCCAGCATCCTGCCCAGCGGCTACCGCCTGGGGGACAACGACTCCCGCATCCTGGCGGTCGCGCGCAACCTCCAGGCCGAGGGGTACGACGTCACCGTCGTCTCGAAGGATCTGCCTCTGCGCATCAAGGCGTCCTCGGTCGGCCTCCTCGCCGAGGAGTACCGCGCCGAACTCGCCATCACGGACTCCTCCGGCTGGACCGGCATGTCCGAACTGACCCTGCCGGGCGACCAGGTGGACGTCCTCTTCGAGGAAGGACACGTGTACGTCCCCGAGGCCGCCGACCTCCCCGTGCACACCGGCCTCACCATCCAGTCCGAGCGCGGCAAGGCCCTCGGCCGGGTCACCCCCGAGGGCAACATCCGCCTCGTACGCGGCGACCGCGAGGCGTTCGGCATCAAGGGCCGCAGCGCCGAGCAGCGCATCGCGCTCGACCTGCTGCTCGACCCGGACGTCGGGATCGTGTCGATGGGCGGCCGGGCCGGCACCGGCAAGTCCGCGCTCGCCCTGTGCGCGGGCCTGGAGGCGGTCCTGGAGCGCCGCCAGCACAAGAAGGTGATGGTCTTCCGCCCGCTGTACGCGGTCGGCGGCCAGGAACTCGGCTACCTGCCCGGCTCCGAGGCCGAGAAGATGAGCCCGTGGGCGCAGGCCGTCTTCGACACGCTGTCGGCCGTCACGAGCCGCGAGGTCATCGAGGAGGTGACCGCGCGCGGGATGCTCGAAGTGCTCCCCCTGACCCACATCCGGGGCCGCTCCCTGCACGACGCGTTCGTCATCGTCGACGAGGCCCAGTCCCTGGAGCGGAACGTCCTGCTGACGGTCCTGTCCCGGATCGGCGCCAACTCCCGTGTCGTCCTCACCCACGACGTCGCCCAGCGCGACAACCTGAGGGTGGGCCGGTACGACGGTGTCGTGGCCGTGGTGGAGAAGCTGAAGGGGCATCCGCTCTTCGCGCACGTCACCCTCACCCGCTCCGAGCGCTCCCAGATCGCCGCGCTCGTGACCGAAATGCTGGAGGACGGCAGCATCTGACCGTCTTCGGACGGCCGTTCGGCGCCGCCCCGCAAAGGCCGAGAGCCTAGCGGGGCGGCGCCCCCGTGTGTGAGCGTTCGCCGAAATCCCTTGCCCCACAGCCGATGTGAGCTTTCACACCCAACTCGGAATTGTCATCGGCGGCTTGTTACGGCAGAGTCTCGGTTCTGTCAGGCCCCGCGTGCGACACAGCTGTACCCCCAGCGGTGCAGCGTCCCAAACTTCACATACGCCGTCGTACGCCGCCCAAGTACCAGAAGGCGCCCCCCGATACGGGGTCGCCGGTGGGCCAGCGCTTCCCGTGACCCCGTAGTTGGAGGCCAGCGCCAGGGGCACGATCGCGTCCGCCAGGGTCACCGAAGCGGGCGATGCTGGAAGGAAACCGTGTGAGCCGGGTCTCGGTCCGGGGGTTCGCAGTGGCTTCGGCCACCGCGGTCACCGCCGTCGGAAGTGTCGTGGGCGTTGCCTCGGGCAGCGTCGCCGCGCAGCAGAACACCGACGCACAGACGACGGCGGACGACGCCATGCTCCTCGCGGACATCCCCGTGGGTCAGCAGGCCGAGGTCCAGACCGCCTCCCTGACGCAGCAGGCCGCCTACCAGGCCATGGCCGCGGACGAGAGCGCGAAGAAGGGTGCCGAGGAGGCCGCGCGCAAGGCCGCCGCCGAGGTCGCCATCGCCAAGAAGGAGGCCGCCGAAGAGGCGGCGAAGGCCAAGGCGGAGGCCGAGGCCAAGGCGAAGGCCGCCAAGGGCGACTTCCCGGTCCTCAGCTCCTACTCCATCTCCGACATCCAGTCGATGGCCCGCCAGATGGTTGCAGGCGGCCAGTGGCAGTGCTTCTCGAACATCGTCGACCACGAGTCGAGCTGGAACTACCGCGCCGTCAACGCCTCCTCGGGCGCCTACGGCCTCTTCCAGGCGCTGCCCGGCTCCAAGATGTCCTCGGTCGGCTCCGACTGGCGGACCAACCCCGCGACGCAGATCAAGTGGGGCCTGAACTACATGAACGAACGTTACGGCAGCCCCTGTGACGCCTGGTCGTTCTGGCAGGCCAACAACTGGTACTAGGCGCCGGTTCCGGCAGGGCGTTCCTTTTCGCGGGGCGTTCCTCTCAACCTCCTTCAGCCCCTCCCCGTCCTTAGGGGAGGGGCTGTTGCCCTGTACGGTCTGTTTCGACGCGGCTCCCGGGGAGGAGTGGTGGCAAGAACCGGGAGGACCCGGGAAAAGGGACGGAAACGGATCATGTCGCGAGTGCCAGGGTGGCTCGGCCGGCTCGGCGCCGGTCTCACCAAGGTCGGCGAGCGCCTCGACGAGCGGCGCGCGGAGGTCGAGCGGGACGGCGGCGTGCTGGACGAGCCGAAGCCGCGCCCTCGCGTGCGGCAGACCCCGGCCCCGGCCGCCGCGTCGAGCGTCGAGCCGACGGCCGAGGCGGATCCGCAGGCACGGGCGGGAGGGGAACCGGCGCCGCGGCCCGGCGGGGACCAGGATCCACCCGCCGACGCGATCTCCGGGCCGGCCGCCGACGCGGTGCCTGAGCCGTCCGCTGATCCGGTCTCCGGCCCGCCCGCTAAGCCGAGTCCTTCGGCCTCAGGAGTTTCGAAGGCCCCGGAAGCTTCGAGGGCCCCGGGAGTTTCGGGAGCCTCAGATGTTTCGGGGGGCTCAGAGGTCTCGGGGCTCTCCGGCGCGTCCGTCGCTCCGCGTCCCGCGCGCCGTCGTGCGCGTCCGCCCGTCCTGCGTACCGACCCCGCGCAGGCCGTCCCCTGGGGGGTGCGGGTCGCTGCCGAGGCCGGCTGGCGGCTGCTCGTGCTCGCCGGGACCGTGTGGATCCTCATGCGGGTCATCAGCGCGGTCCAGCTCGTCGTCTTCGCCTTCGTCATCGGCCTGTTGCTGACCGCGCTGCTCGAACCGGCCGTCGCCGCGCTGAAGCGGCGGGGGGTGCCGCGCGGGCTCGCGACCGCGTTGACCGCCGTCCTCGGGTTCGTCGTCATCGGGCTGCTCGGGTGGTTCGTCACCTGGCAGGTGATGGAGAACATCGACGACCTGTCCAACCAGATCCAGTCCGGTATCGACGACCTGCGGCGCTGGCTCCTCGACAGCCCCTTCCACGTCACCGACAAACAGATCAACGCGATCGCCAAGAACCTGCGCGACGCGGTCGGCGACAACGCGGACGAGATCACGTCGGCGGGTCTGGAGGGCGTGACGGTCATCGTCGAGGCCCTCACGGGCGTGTTGCTGGCGGCGTTCTCCACGCTCTTCCTGCTCTACGACGGCCGCCGTATCTGGGAGTGGACCCTCAAGATCGTCCCCGCGGCGGCCCGTGAGGGCGTCGCCGGCGCCGGGCCTCGCGCGTGGGCGACCCTCACGGCGTACGTCCGGGGCACGGTCGTCGTCGCCCTGATCGACGCCATCTTCATCGGCCTCGGCATCTACTTCCTCGACGTCCCCATGGCCGTCCCCCTCGCCGTCTTCATCTTCCTGTTCTCCTTCATCCCCCTGGTCGGAGCGGTCGCCTCCGGCGCCCTCGCGGTCCTGGTCGCCCTGGTCACCCAGGGCCCCTTCACCGCCGTCATGACCCTCGCCGTCGTCCTCGCCGTCCAGCAGATCGAGGGTCACATCCTCCAGCCCTTCATCCTCGGCCGCGCGGTCAGCGTCCACCCCCTCGCCGTCGTCCTCTCCGTCGCGGCGGGCGGGATCGTCGCGGGCATCGGCGGAGCGGTCGTCGCCGTGCCGCTGGTGGCGGTGACGAACACGGTCGTGGGGTACCTGCGCCGGTACGCGGCCGAACAGCGGGAACTGGAGGAGGAGTTCGAGGAGGACGAGGGGCTCGCTCAACAGCGGTGAGCGGGGCTGCCGTACGGCGCGCCGGTCGGCAGCTCCCGCCCCAGCCGCGCCAGCGGCGACAGCGCCATCACCAGCGGCGAGAGCAGCATCGCCGCGGCCGTCACCAGCAGCCCGGTCCGCGGCCCCCACGCCTCCGCGAGGAACCCTCCGGTGAGCGAGCCGAGCGGGGCGAGCCCCAGTCCGACGAAGGTGATGGTCGTGGCGACCCGGCCCTGTAGTTGGTCCGGGGTGACGGACTGGCGTACGGCCATGACGGTGACGTTCACGAGCTGTCCGCCGAGGCCGAGGACGAAACCGGCCGCGAGGAGCACGGGGACCGTCGCGGCCCAGGAGCCGTGCAGCGCGGGTACGCAGAGGAAGGCGCCGTCCCCGAGAAGCGCCGCGCACACGAGTACGGGGCCGTGGCCGAACCGGCGCGGGAGGCGGGCGGCGAGCAGGGAACCCAGCAGGGCGCCCGGCCCCGGCGCGGCGAGGACCAGCCCGATCACCGTCCCCGAGAGGTGGAGTTCTCTCGGCAGGAAGAGGAGGTGGACGGTCGTCACCGCGGCGAAGGAGAACTGGAACGCGGCCGAGGCGAGGCAGACCGCTCGCAGGGTGGGGTCCCGGACGACGAACCGCAGGCCCGCACGGATTCCGCCGGGCCTGCCGGGGATCGGCTCGGCCCGCCGTATCCGCCGGATCGACAGGAACGACAGCGCGAAGCACACGGCGCCCAGGGCCAAGACGACCGGCGCCGCCAGCAGGGAGACCGCCGAACCTCCCAGCGCCGGCCCCCCGATCTGCGCCGCGGACCGGCTGCCCTCCAGCGCGCTGTTGCCCCGCACGAGGTGACCGCGCTCCACCAGCCGTACGAGCGACGCCTGATATGCCACGTCGAAGAACACGGACAGCGTCCCGACGACGAAGGCGAGCACGAACAGACCGGGCACCCCGAACCACCCCAAGCCCCCGGCGACCCCGGCGACCCCCAGCACCAGCGCGCGCCCCGCATCGGTGAGCACCAGCACCGTACGGCTCCGCCACCGGTCCACCCACGCACCGGCGAGGAGCGCGAACAGGGGGGCGGCAACCGGATTGACTGGTTGGCCCGCCTTGTTCCCGCTGTGGGGACCCTGTTCCGAACCTGTGACAATCGGCCCTGACCTGCGGGAACAAACCGCAGGTCAGGGCCTACACACTCCGCGTATACACACCACGTATACACCGCATGTACAGTCCTCCCTATGTCCATCGGTCACACCCTCCTGGGACTCCTGGAGTCCGGACCCCGTCACGGTTACGACCTGAAGCGGGCGTTCGACGAGAAGTTCGGTCACGACCGGCCGCTGCACTACGGCCAGGTCTACTCGACGATGTCGCGGCTGCTGAAGAACGGCCTCGTGGAGGTCGACGGCATCGAGGCCGGCGACGGCCCCGAGCGGAAGCGGTACGCGATCACCGGCGCCGGCGTCACGGACGTCGAGCGGTGGCTGGCGACGCCGGAGAAGCCGGAGCCGTACCTCCAGTCGACGCTGTACACGAAGGTCGTCCTCGCGCTGCTGACCAACCGCGACGCGGCCGACATCCTCGACACGCAGCGCTCGGAGCACCTGCGCAGCATGCGCATCCTGACCGACCGCAAGCGCAAGGGCGACCTCGCGGACCAACTCGTCTGCGACCACGCCCTGTTCCACCTGGAAGCGGACCTGCGCTGGCTCGAACTCACCGCCGCGAGGCTGGAGAAACTCCGCGAGGCAGTGACCCGATGACCCCGACCGCCCGGCCGACCCCGACCATTCATCCGACCCCGATACCAAGGACGGTGGCCCCGTGACCGCTCCCGCCGGTTCCCTCCTCGCCGCGGAGGATCTCCGCAAGGCGTACGGCCCCACCATGGCGCTGGACGGCGCCGAGTTCTCCATCCACCCCGGTGAGGTCGTCGCCGTGATGGGGCCCTCGGGGTCGGGGAAGTCGACGCTGCTGCACTGCCTCGCGGGGATCGTGACGCCCGACTCGGGGTCGATCATGTACGACGGCCAGGAGATGGCGACGATGAACGACGCCCGCAGAAGCGCGCTGCGCCGCTCGGAGTTCGGGTTCGTGTTCCAGTTCGGCCAGCTCGTACCGGAGTTGACGTGCGTGGAGAACGTCGCCCTGCCGCTGCGGCTGAACGGCACGTCCCGCAGGGCCGCCGAGAAGACGGCGCTGGGCTGGATGGAGCGCCTTGAGGTGGACGACCTGTCCCGCAAGCGCCCCGGTGAGATCTCCGGCGGCCAGGGCCAACGCGTCGCGGTGGCAAGGGCGTTGGTGACGAGCCCGCGTGTCCTGTTCGCGGACGAGCCGACCGGCGCGCTGGACTCCCTGAACGGTGAGCGCGTGATGGAGCTGCTGACGGAGGCGGCCCGCACGACGGGCGCCGCGGTCGTCCTGGTCACCCACGAGGCACGGGTCGCCGCCTACTCGGACCGCGAGATCGTCGTCCGGGACGGCCGGTCGAGGGACATGGAGCGCGTCGTATGAACAAGGCGAGATCATGGTCCCGGGACCTCGCCATGGGGATGCGGTTCGCGTTCGCCGGGGGCCGCGAGGGCTGGTCGAGGGCGCTGCTGACGGCCGCGGGCGTGGGCCTGGGCGTGGCGCTGCTGCTGCTCGCCGCGGCGGTCCCGCACGCGCTGAGCGCACGCGACGCGCGGGACGAGGCCCGCTCGGACTGGTCGTACAACTCCGAGACCGCGCCGAAGAAGGGCGACAACACGGTCCTGGTGATCCGCGCCGACACGACGTTCCGCGAGAAGTCGGTGCGCGGACGCCTGGTCGAGCCGGAGGGCCCGCGCGCCCCGCTGCCGCCCGGCGTGAAGGAGTACCCGAAGGCCGGCACGATGGTCGTCTCGCCGAAGCTGAAGGAGCTCCTGGACTCCGGCTCCGGCAAGCTGCTGCGCGAGCGGCTGCCGTACGAGATCGCGGGGACGATCGGTGACCAGGGCATCGTCGGTTCGCAGGAGTTGTCGTACTACCTGACCCTGCCGGGGCTCGACAAGCAGGACCGGCAGAGGCAGGTCATACGGCTGGACAAGTGGGGCAGGGCCGACAAGCCGCAGTCGCCGGACGCGCCCGACCCGATCCTCGTCCTGCTCACGGTCATCGTGATCGTCGTCCTGCTCGTGCCCGTCGGCGTGTTCGTCTCGGCGGCCGTCCGCATCGGCGGCGAGCGGCGCGACAAACGGCTCGCGGCGCTGCGGCTCGTAGGCTCGGACGGGCTGATGACGCGGCGGATCGCGGCCGGCGAGGCGCTCGCGGGGGCGCTCCTCGGGCTCGGGGTCGGCGCCGTGCTCTTCCTGATAGGCCGTCAACTCGCGGGCCAGGTCGAGCTGATGGAGATCAGCGTGCAGTCCCGCGACCTGGCGCCCTCGCCGCTGCTGACCCTGCTCGTGGTCGTCGCGGTGCCCGCGGCGGCCGTCGGGGTCACCCTGTTCACGCTGCGCGGCGTCGTCATCGAACCGCTCGGCGTGGTGCGTACGGCGCGCCCCTCGCGGCGCCGCCTGTGGTGGCGGCTGCTGCTGCCGGTCGCCGGGGCCGGGCTGCTCTTCCCGATGATCGGCCAGGGCCGCAGCGGCGGCACCTTCAACGAGTACCTCGTCGTCACCGGCGTCCTCCTGCTGCTGGTCGGCGTGACCGCGCTGCTGCCGTGGCTGGTCGAGACGGCCGTCGCCCGGCTCGGCTCGGGCGGGGTGGCCTGGCAACTGGCCGTACGGCGGCTCCAGTTGAGCAGCGGTCTGGCGGCGAGGATGGTCAACGGGGTCGCTGTCGCGGTGGCCGGCGCGATCGCGCTCCAGATGCTGTTCACCGGGGTGAGCGGCGACTACACCGAGGACACCGGGCAGGACACGACCCGCGCGGCGATGCAGGTGTCGGCGCAGTTCGACCAACTCGTCGGCTACGAGGCCGCGTTCGACCGGACGAAGGGCGTGAAGCAGGCCGCCGGGTTCGCCACGACCTACGTCGGCGACCGGGCGTACTTCAACTCCGAGAACGGGGGCGGCCGTTACGTCCGGGTGACGCTCGGGAACTGCGCGAGCCTGAAGGAGGTCGCCCAACTGCCGTCCTGCACCGACGGGGACGTCTTCCGGGTCGCGAGGGAGGACGGCACCTACGAGAGCTCCGACGACGAGGTGGGCGCCAAGGACGAGGGCCTCCTCAAGGCCGGCCGGCCCGTCTACTTCAGTGTGGACGACGAGGGCAGGAAGCAGGCGGCGTGGACCGTACCGGCGGTCCTGAAGCCCGCGCAGCCCATCGACGACCCCACCGGGGACCGGCACTACGGGGTGCTGATCACGCCGAAGGCCATGCCGAAGGAGATGGCGAAGACCGCCTGGGGCAGCGTCTACATCACCCTCGACGACTCCGTCCCGGACGCGGCCGACCTGGTCCGCAACACGGCGGCGCGCCTCGACCCGGCGTCCGACCCGATGATGTGGCACAGCAGCAAGGTGTCCGAGGAGTACGACAAGATCCGTACGGGGCTCCTGGTCGGCGCGACCTGCGTCCTCGGCCTGATCGGCGCGAGCCTGCTGGTCTCGCAGCTCGAACAGCTGCGTGAGCGGCGGAAGTTGCTCTCCGCGCTGGTGGCCTTCGGCACCCGGCGCCGGACCCTGTCGCTGTCCGTCCTGTGGCAGACGGCGGTCCCGATCGCCCTCGGCCTGGTCCTCGCCGCCGGCATCGGCATCGCGCTCGGCGCGATCCTGCTCGGCATGACCGGCGAACGCATCCACGTCGACTGGTCCGGCGTCTTCACGATGACCGGGATCGCGGCGGGGGTCGTCCTGGTGGTGACGCTGCTCAGCCTGCCGCCGCTGCTGCGGCTGCTGCGGCCGGACGGACTGCGCACGGAGTAGCGACTCCGGTTCCCCGTGGGCACCTTGGGCGGGCCACGGGGGACCGGTACGGGGCGGCGTGGGGAAACAGGGGCCGCCCTCGGGCGAGCGGGCCGGGGGGCCTGCTCGCCCGATTCCCTTTTACGGCAAGCTGTTCATGGCACAGTCCTGGCCGCCCCGACCGTCCGCACCGGCAACGGCCGCAGCGACTCCCGCAACGCCGCCGCCAGTTCGCGGTACTCGCCCGCCCGCGCGGCCCCGGTCCGCGTCACGAGGGCGATGCGCCGCGAGGGCGCCGGAGCCGCGAACGCCGACACCCGCAGGTACGGATTGCGCGCCGTCTCCACCGCCACCGCCGTACCCGGCAGCAGCGTGCAGCCGAGGCCGCCCGCGACGAGCTGGACGAGGGTGGAGAGGCCGGCGGCCGTCGTCGTGACCGGGGTGTCGCCCCGGCCGACCTCGCGGCAGATGTCGAGGGCCTGGTCCCGCAGGCAGTGGCCCTCGTCCAGGAGGAGGAGGTTCAGCTCCTTCAACTTCTCGCGGGGGACGTCCTGCTGGCCGCCGAGGGGGTGGTCCAGCGGGGTCACCAGGACGAAGTCCTCGTCGAACAGCGGGAGTTCGACGACGCCGGGCACGCCCAGCGGGACCGCGAGCAGCAGCAGGTCCAGGCGGCCCGTCGTGAGGCCGTCCAGGAGGCTCGCCGTCTGCTCCTCGTGGACCTGGAGGTCGAGGGCCGGGTAGCGGCCGTGCACCAGGTCGATGACCGTGGGGAGCAGGTACGGCGCGACGGTCGGGATCACCCCGAGGCGCAGCGCCCCCGTGAACGGCGCCCGGACCGCGTCCGCCTCGTCGAGGAGCGACCCGACCTCCGTGAGCACCGCCCGCGCCCGCACCGCGATGCGCTCGCCCGCCGGGGAGAGCAGCACCTTGCGCGTCGTCCGCTCCAGGAGCGTCACCCCCAGGGCCTCCTCCAGCGCGGCCACCGCCCCCGACAGCGCGGGCTGGCTCATGCCGATCGCCGCCGCCGCGTCCCGGAAGTGCAGGTGCTCGGCGACTGCGGCGAACGCCCTCAGCTGGGCCAGACTGGGCTGGCGCCTTCTGGCCCCGGCATTACCCACGGTCACTGATAGCCACCTCCGATCAACACTCCCGAGTGTAGCTATTTCCCTAATTAATGCACCTTGTGCAAGCATCTGCGTCGTCCGACCCTCTCGACCCTCTCGCTACAAGGAGCGCTCATGCTCACTGTCGGTGACAAGTTCCCCGAGTTCGAACTGACCGCCTGTGTCTCGCTGGAGAAGGGCAGGGAGTTCGAGACGATCCACCACAAGTCGTACGAGGGAAAGTGGCTGGTCGTCTTCGCGTGGCCCAAGGACTTCACCTTCGTGTGCCCCACCGAGATCGCCGCGTTCGGCAAGCTCAACGACGACTTCGCCGACCGTGACGCCCAGATCCTCGGCTTCTCCGGCGACTCCGAGTTCGTCCACCACGCCTGGCGCAAGGACCACGCCGACCTGCGCGACCTGCCGTTCCCGATGCTCGCGGACTCCAAGCACGAGCTGATGCGCGACCTCGGCATCGAGGGCGAGGACGGCTTCGCCCAGCGCGCGGTCTTCATCGTGGACCCCAACAAGGAGATCCAGTTCACGATGGTCACCGCCGGGTCCGTCGGCCGGAACCCCAAGGAGGTGCTGCGCGTGCTGGACGCCCTCCAGACCGACGAGCTGTGCCCCTGCAACTGGACCCAGGGCGAGGCGACCCTCGACCCGGCCAAGCTCCTGGCGGGTGAGTGACGTTGAGCCTCGACACCCTCAAGTCCCGCATACCCGACTACGCCAAGGACCTCCGCCTCAACCTGAGTTCGGTCGTCGCCAACTCCGAACTCCCGCCGCAGCAGCTGTGGGGTACGGTCCTGGCGACGGCCATCGCCTCCCGCTCACCCATCGTCCTGCGCGAACTCGCCCCGGACGCACGGGAGATGCTGTCGCCTGAGGCGTATCGCGCGGCGAAGTCGGCGGCTGCGGTCATGGCGATGAACAACGTCTTCTACCGCACCCGGCACCTGCTCTCCGACCACGAGTACGGCAACCTCCGCGCGGGCCTGCGCATGAACGTCATCGGCAACCCCGGCGTCGAGAAGGCCGACTTCGAGCTGTGGTCGTTCGCGGTGTCGGCGGTCAACGGCTGCGGGCTGTGCCTCGACTCCCACGAACAGGTCCTGCGCAAGGCGGGAGTCGGCCGCGAGGTGGTCCAGGAGGCGTTCAAGATCGCCTCGGTGATCCAGGCGGTCGGCGTCACGCTGGAGGCGGAAGAGATCCTCGGCGACTGAACACGCGTACGGTGGCCCTGCCGAGCGGGGCCGCCGTCGTGCGCGTCCGGGGTGGCGGAGCCGCTACTCCCGCCCGCCCGACGACCCCGGCGGCCTCCCCCGCCGCGGCAGCGGCCCCGCACCCCCCGGCAGCCTCCCCGCCTCCTGCAACGCCTTGCGCAGCAGGAACTCGATCTGCGCGTTGGCGGACCGCAGTTCGTCACCGGCCCAGCGGGCCAGCGCGTCGTAGACGGACGGGTCCAGCCGCAGCAGAACCTGCTTGCGCTGCGGCCGGCGCTCGCCGGGAGAGGGGGAGGTCACTGGTAGAGGGTCCCGGTGTTGAGGACGGGCTGGGGCGCGCGGTCCCCGCAGAGGACCACCATCAGGTTGGACACCATCGCCGCCTTGCGCTCGTTGTCGAGTTCCACGATGTCCTGCTCGGTGATGCGGGCCAGCGCCGCCTCCACCATGCCCACCGCGCCGTCGACGATCTCACGCCGGGCCGCGACGACCGCGCCCGCCTGCTGCCGCTGAAGCATCGCGGAGGCGATCTCAGGAGCGTACGCGAGATGCGTGAAGCGCGACTCGATGATCTGGACGCCGGCGGTGTCGACGCGCTCGCGCAGTTCGACGGCGAGCTTCTCGGTGATCTCCTCGGCGTTGCCGCGCAGCGAGAGGCCGCCCTCGTCGTGGGCGTCGTAGGGGTACTCGATGGCGATGTGCCGGACGGCCGCCTCGGTCTGCGTGGAGACGAACTCCTGGTAGTTGTCGACCTCGAAGCTGGCCTGCGCGGTGTCCTCGACCCGCCACACGACGACGGCGGCCAGCTCGATGGGGTTGCCGTACGCGTCGTTGACCTTCAGCACGGGCGTCTCGTGGTTGCGCACCCGCGTCGAGATCTTGGCCCGGGAGGAGAACGGGTTCACCCACCGCAGCCCGTCGTCCCGCAGCGTCCCCCGGTACCGGCCGAAGAGCTGCACGACGCGGGCCTCGCCCGGCGCGATCATGTTCAGCCCGCAGAGCGTGAAGAGCGCGGCGACGGCGATGACGATGCCGCCGGCGACGAGTACGGCCTTGGCGGCGACGGCCGTGACGCCGGCCGCCGAGACCGCCGTACCGATGCCGCCGAACAGTCCCAGCAGCCCGAGCGACAGGGCGAGCCCGCCGCCGACGCTGTGCGCCGGGAACTCTCGTACCGGATTGTCCGTCATGGTCTGTTCAGTCATGGGTTGTCCCCCGAGGTCACTAGCGTTGGTCTAGCTAAGTGATATCACTTTTTTGGCTCGCGGCAACCCTTGGGCGTACGGAAGCGTCGAAAACGTTGGGGAGGAACGGGTGTGATCCCGGGGGCCGTTGTGTCCGGGTGCTCAGTATCACGCCCGTAAGAGTCCGCATCGGCGGACCTTTGTCATAGAGAGCGATGTTAGTTTTCTGAGCTGACCTGCCGAGACGGAAGCGGAGCGAGCGGACTCATGGGACGAGCGGACGACAGACGTGCGCGACAGCGCGGTGGCCGCCGCGCGGCGCCCAAAGAACGCTCGGAGCGGGGTCCGGAGGCGCCGATACCGGCGGGCGCCGCCCCGGAGCCGATACCCGGCGGTCGTGCGGCGGCGCGCCGCGCGGCGCAAAAAAGCGGTAAGAAAAAGGACGGCCGCAGCCTCATACGCAGGATGTTCACCTGGAAGAAGATCCTGGGGACGTTCCTCGGCCTGTGCCTCCTCACCATCGGCGCCTTCATCGCCGCGTACATGATGATCGGGATCCCGGAGGGGAACGCCGACGCGCTGAAGCAGAGCAACGTCATCCGCTACAGCGACGGCACGGTCCTCGCCCGCGACGGCGACCTCAACCGCGAGAACGTCGCCCTCTCCAAGATCCCCAAGGACGTCCAGCGCACCTTCGTCGCCGCCGAGAACAAGACCTTCTACCAGGACTCCGGCATCGACCTGAAGGGCACCGCCCGAGGCATCCTCAACACCGTCGCCGGGCGCGGCGCGCAGGGCGGCTCGACCATCACCCAGCAGTACGTCAAGAACTACTACCTCACCCAGGAACAGACGGTCACCCGCAAGCTCCAGGAGATCGTCATCTCCCTGAAGCTCGACCGCCAGAAGTCCAAGGACTACATCCTGGAGGGGTACATCAACACCAGCTACTACGGCCGTGGCGCGTACGGCATCCAGGCCGCAGCCCAGGCGTACTACCACGTCGACGCCGACCGCCTCTCCGTCGAACAGGGCGCCTACCTCGCCGCCCTCCTCCAGGCCCCCAGCCAGTACGACTGGGCGGCGGCCACCCCGACCGGCAAGAAGCTCGTGCAGGCCCGCTGGAACTACGTCCTGGACAACATGGTCGGCCAGAAGTGGCTGGACAAGACCAAGCGCGACGCCATGAAGTTCCCCATCCCGCTCGACCCCAAGCCGGCCGCAGGCAACAAGGGCCAGGTCGGCTACCTCGTCGACGCGGCGAAGAAGGAACTCTCCCGGCAGCTCGTCGCCACCGGCCGGGCCGCCAGCAGGTCCGAGGCCGACGCCCTGGTCACCCGGGGCGGCTGGACCATCACCCTCAACATCGACAAGAAGAAGCAGGCGGCCCTCGAAGCGTCCGTCAAGGAGCAGCTCACCAGCAAGCTCGACCCGAAGAAACGCTCCGTGGACGGCGACGTCCAGGCCGGGGCCGCGTCCGTCGACCCGAAGACCGGCAAGGTCGTCGCGATGTACGGCGGCACGGACTACCTGGAGCACTACCTCAACAACGCGACCCGCACCGACTACCAGCCGGCGTCCACCTTCAAGCCCGTCATCCTCGCCGCCGCCCTCGCGCACGACGCGAAGACCCAGGACGGCGACACGATCAACGTGAACTCCATCTACGACGGCACCAGCAAGCGTCCCGTCGTCGGCAGCGCGATCGGCTTCGCGCCGGAGAACGAGGACGACGAGGACTACGGCCCGGTCACCATCCAGACGGCGATGAACAAGTCCATCAACTCCGTGTTCGCCCAGCTCGGTGTGGACGTCGGCATGGACAAGGTGATGGAGACGGCCAAGGCGCTGGGCATGGACACCACCGACCTCAAGGCCGTCCCCGCGCAGACCCTCGGCACGATGGGCGCGAGCCCGCTCCAGATGGCCGGCGTCTACGCCACCCTCGACAACCACGGCAAGAAGGTCACCCCGGCGATCATCGAGGAGGCCGAGTCCTCCACGATGACCATCAAGCCGAACCCGATCGGCGAACAGGTCATCACCCGCGAGGCCGCCGACACGGTCACCTCCGTCCTGACCGGCGTGGTCGACGACGGTACGGCCAAGACGTCCGTACGGGACAACCCCAACCGCGACGGGCAGAAGGTCGCGGGCAAGACGGGTACGTCCGACGACAACAAGTCCGCCTGGTTCACGGCCTATACGCCGGACCTGGTGACGTCGGTCGGCCTCTTCGGCGAGTCCGCGAAGCCGCCGCACCCGCAGGTCACCCTGACCGGCGCGACCGGGCTCATCCCCGGCAAGGGCCGTATCAACGGTGGTGGTTACCCGGCGCAGATCTGGGCCGACTACACGTTCGGGGTCTCCTCCAAGGTCTCCAAGTTCGACCTGAAGACCACGCAGGGCGCGGCCGTCCAGCCGACGGTCACGGCCACGCCGTCGCCGAGCCCGTCGCCGCAGCCTTCGAACTCGCCGTCGCCGTCCCCGTCGCCCTCGAAGTCCTCGTCGCCGTCGCCGTCGCCCTCGAAGTCCTCGTCCCCGACGCCGACTCCGACCCCGACTCCCACGCCGACCCCGACCCCGACACCGACGGGCGGGGACACGCTGGGGACGGGCGGGGGGAACCCGTTCGAACCGAGAGAAGGCCAGTAACAGACGGAAGGCGCCCGGCACTTGAAGAAAGTGCCGGGCGCCCCGCGTTCTTCAGCTCCGGTTGAGCTCGAACCAGACGACCTTGCCGGTGGAGAGCCGTGTAGCCCCCCACCGCCGCGCCAGCTTGTTGACGAGGTACAGACCCCGCCCGCCCTCGTCGGTCGCGCGCGCGTTCCGCAACCGGGGCAACTGCGGTACGTCGTCCCCGACTTCGCAGCGCAGGACGTCGGTCCGCAGCAGCCTCAGCGTCACCGGCCGGGAGGCGTACCGCACGGCGTTGGTGACGACCTCGCTCACCAACAGCTCGACGGAATCGCTGAGTTCCTCAAGTCCCCAGCGCGCCAGAGCCCTCCGCGCGAGCCGCCGCGCACGGCCGGGTGCCGCGTCCTCCGGCTCCAGGAACCAGTACGCGACATCACTGGGCGCGATCCCGTCGAACCGCGCGGCGAGCAGCGCGATGTCGTCGTCCCGGTCACCGGGACCGAGCATGTCGAGCACCTCGTCGCACAGCGCTTCGAGCGGCGGCGGATGGTCGGGCCCGGTCAGCTGCGCGGTCGCGGCGAGCTTCTCGCGCAGGGCCTCTATCCCCGTCCAGACGTCCCGCAGCCGGGACTCCACGAGCCCGTCGGTGTACAGGAGCAGCGTCCCGCCGGCCGGTGCGTCCAGCTCGACGGCCTCGAAGTCGACTCCCCCGACTCCGATGGGCGCGTTCGGCGGCACCTTGAGGACCTCGGCCCGGCCGCCGAGGTGCAGCAGGACGGGCGGCGGATGGCCCGCGTTGGCGACGGTGATGCGGTGCGACACCGGGTCGTACACCGCGTAGAGGCAGGTCGCCATGCGGTCCTGGCCGAGCCGCTGGGCCTGCTCGTCGAGGTGGTGCAGGACCTCCTGGGGCGGCAGGTCGAGCCCGGCCAGCGTCTGGGCCGTCGTCCGGAGCTGGCCCATGATCGCGGCGGACGTCATCGAGTGGCCCATGACGTCGCCGACGACGAGGGCGACGCGGCTGCCGGGCAGCGGGATCGCGTCGTACCAGTCGCCGCCGACGCGGGCCGTCTCGGCGGCGGGGAGGTAGCGGGAGGCGAGGCGCACGCCCGTGGGGCGCGGGAGGTGCTCGGGGAGCATCGTGCGCTGCAACTCGTCCGCGATGTACGCCTCGCGGCCGTACAGGACCGCCTTGTCGATGCCGAGCGCGCTGTGCGTGGCGAGCTGGGCGGCGACCAGGAGGTCGTCCGGCTCGAAGGGGAAGCGGTCGGCGCGGCGGATGAAGACGGTCGCGCCGATCACCCGGCGCCGGCCGCGCAGCGGGGCGAGGATCGCGCGCTGGCCGCCGGGGACGACCAACTGGCTGTCCTCGCCGAGGAGTTCCGGCAGCGCGGCGCGCGCGGCGGGCGCGTCCGCGAACACCGGCCGCACCCCGCGCAGCACCTCGGCGAGCGCCCCGCCCTGCCGCACCTCGCACAACTCGGCGATCGCGGACGACAGTTCGGAGATCTCCGGCGGCTCGGGCAGCGGCGCCGGGATGATGAACCCGGCCTCCGAGTCGCGCTCCTCGGGGATGCGGTCGGTGCGGCGCAGGCGCAGCACCAGGGGCCCGGTGGGGCGTTCGTCGCCGACCGGCAGCGGGTCGCGCAGGTAGACGAGGATCGCGTCGGAGAACGTCGGCACGGTCGCCCGGCACAGGCCCATCACGATCTCGTCGAGGTCGATGCCCCGCGCGATGCGCCGGGTGGCCGCGCCGACGAACCTGAGCCGGTCCCCGTCGCGCCGCATCGGCGTCGGCTGGCCCGGCGGCAGGCCCCCGCCCTTGCGCCGCTCCTGCGGCACCTCGCCGCCCGGCTGCGCGGGGATGGACTCCGGCGCGGGGCGGGGGCGGTGCGCGTCGGGTTCGGCGGCCACCGGCTGTGAGTGCTCGGGATCCTTGCCCATGTCGCCTTTGCCGTCACCGCCCGTGTCGTACGGCGGTGTCTCCAGTGCCGCGGTGCCCGGCGTGAGCGCCGGGGAACGCAGGAGCGCCCCGCGGGGATCCGCGGGGTCGGCGCCCTGAGGGCGTTCGAAGGAGGTCGGGTGCTCCGTCACGCGTGTCGAATCCGTCCGTCCGGGGCTGCGCGCCGTACGCGCAGTCGGTCCCGCAGAAAATCCGATACCCGGAATACGTCTCCGCGGAACGGGAAACCGGCGTGACCGGAGGCTGTTTCCGACTCCCCGGGGGACGACTGGCCGCCGCCCGTACCGGTGTTGCCCTCGTACCCCTCGCTCACGTCCTGCCGCCCCTCGGTGACGTTCGGTCAGACCTGGTGTCTGCTCCGGGAGTTACTGCCGCACTGCCCTTCCGGACGACGATCCTACGGTTGCCGTCCCGGGGCGCATCAAGGGTCTCATGGTGAAGCATGCATGGGGGTACGGTCCCAGTCCCGCGGCAGAACGGGGACGTTCCAGGACGGATCCGGGCGCCAGTTCTCCCAGCCGTCCCGGTACGGCGCCCCCCAGGCGCGGATCACCTCCGCCGCGGCGCGCCCCGCCGCGCGCACCCGCGCGGCCTGCCCGGCGTCCATCAGCCCGACCCGCTGCGCCTGCGCGAACTCGTCCTCGTCGAGCCATTCCCAACTCCGGTCCGGATGTACGCAGATGTCGAGGAAGTGATCCTCGGAGTCCACGCCGCCCGCCCAACGGGCCAGCGGCTCCTCCAGATTGACGTACCAGTTCTTGAACTGCCAGCCCGGCTGCCAGAACAGCCACACCGACCAGGGTTCGCCGGGGCGCGCGAGCTTCAGGACGCCGGTCCCGGACCAGCGGCCCCGCTGGACCGTACGGGGCTTCGTGTACCGCGTCTCCAGCGGCTCCTGGTGCACCGGGGTGCCGTCCGCGAGGCCCGGCTTCACGCACTCCGTGCCGGGCGCGAGCCAGACCGCGAGGAGGTCGGCGTCGTCCCGGACGACGGTGACGGGGCGGGCGATGTGGAAGTCCTCCGCGCCGTTCGCCCGGTAGCGCCACAGGATGGGGGTGCCCGGTGCCCAGCGGACCGGCGGGGACCCGCCCGTCACCGAACCGTTCACGCCGCTCACCGCTCCCTCGTCTGCCATGACCAGATATTAGGTGCCCGGGCCAAGCAGCGCTGTGGCTTCGGTCAGGGTTCTCGCGAACTTAAAGACGCGTCACCGCTGGTTACGGGTGTGTCATCCGCAGGACATCCAGCGCCTCGTCGAGCTGCTCGACCGTCAGGTCCCCCCTCTCCACGTACCCGCCCTCGACGACCACCTGCCTGATCGTCTTCCGCTCCGCGAGGGCCTTCTTGGCGACCTTCGCGGCCTCCTCGTACCCGATGTACTTGTTGAGCGGCGTCACCACCGACGGGGACGACTCGGCGTACTCGCGCGCGCGTTCGCGGTGCGCGACGATGCCGTCGACCGTGCGGTCCGCGAGCAGGCGCGAGACGTTCGCGAGGAGACGGACCGACTCCAGGACGTTCTTCGCGATCACCGGAAGCATCACGTTCAGCTCGAAGTTGCCGGCCGCGCCCGCCGCCGCGACCGTCGCGTCGTTGCCCGTGACCTGCGCCGCGACCATCAGCACCGCTTCCGGGATCACCGGGTTGACCTTGCCCGGCATGATCGAGGAGCCCGGCTGGAGGTCGGGCAGCGAGATCTCCGCGAGGCCCGTGCGCGGGCCCGACGCCATCCAGCGCAGGTCGTTGGCGATCTTCGTGAGGCCGACCGCGATCGTCCTGAGCTGCCCGCTGGTCTCGACGATGCCGTCCCGCGCGCCCTGCGCCTCGAAGTGGTCGCGGGCCTCCGTGAGGGGCAGGCCCGTCGCCCGGGCCACCTCCGCGATCACCGCCGCCGAGAAGCCGGGCGGGGTGTTGATGCCGGTGCCCACCGCCGTGCCGCCGAGGGGGAGCTCGGCGAGCCGGGGGAGCGAGGCGCGCAGGCGCTCGACGCCGTACGTCACCTGTGCGGCGTACCCCCCGAACTCCTGTCCCAGCGTGACCGGGGTCGCGTCCATCAGGTGCGTGCGCCCCGACTTGACGACGTCCGCGAACTCCTGGGACTTGCGGGTCAGGGACGCCGCGAGGTGCTCAAGGGCCGGGATCAGGTCGTGCGTGACCGCCGCCGTCGCCGCGATGTGGATCGACGAGGGGAAGACGTCGTTCGACGACTGCGAGGCGTTCACATGGTCGTTGGGGTGCACGTCCTTGCCGAGGCGCTCCGTCGCCAGCGTCGCGATCACCTCGTTCGTGTTCATGTTCGACGACGTCCCCGACCCCGTCTGGAACACGTCCACCGGGAAGTGCTCGTCCCACTTCCCCTCGGCGACCTCCCGCGCCGCCCCCTGGATCGCCTCCGCGATGTCCGCGTCCAGCACCTTGAGCTCGGCGTTGACCTTCGCCGCGGCCCCCTTGATCCGCGCCAGCGCCTCGATGTGCGCGCGCTCGATCCGCTGCCCGGACACCGGGAAGTTCTCCACGGCCCGCTGCGTCTGGGCCCGCCACTTCGCGTGCGCCGGGACTCTGACCTCGCCCATGGAGTCGTGCTCGATGCGGTAGTCGCTCATGTCCCGTACAGCGAACGGGGTCGCTCACTTGTTCCTGGAGCGGCGAACGTTCACTCGATCCGGTGAGCCGGGACAGGAACGGTGCCGGGCAGGGCCGGGAGCGGTGCTCGGCCGTCTCCACGCCCGCCGCCCCGTTATTCCCGTGCGCCGGCCCCCGCCGCCCCCGTAACCTTGTCTCCAAGGCGGGGTCGTAGCACAGAGGTAATGCGCCGCGACAGCATCTCGGAGGACGCCGGTTCGAATCCGGCCGCCCCGCCCCCTATTTCTTCCCCCGGGTTCTTCCCCCGGGGCAGCGAGAAGCGCCCTCCGCCGGTACGTCCGTCCGGGGAGGGCGCCGGTTCCCGGCGTCAACCCGCCTGCGCGACCCTGGTGTTGTCGGCCGCCCGGGCCGCCTTCTTCAGCTCCAGCTCCCTGCGGCGCCTGCGCGCGAGGACCACGCGGCGCTCGGCCGCCGTCAGCCCGCCCCAGACGCCGTACGGCTCCGGCTGGAGCAGCGCGTGCTCGCGGCACTGGACCATGACCGGACAGCGGGCGCAGACGCGCTTGGCGGCCTCCTCACGGGAGAGGCGGGCCGCGGTGGGCTCCTTGGAGGGGGCGAAGAACAGTCCGGCCTCGTCGCGACGGCACACCGCCTCCGTATGCCATGGGGCGTCTTGGTCCCGCACGGGCACCCGCTGGGCCGGAACGGCAGCTACCAGGGACGAATGCGGCGGTTGCAGCACGGTCTACTCCTGACGACGGCTTCGCGAGCGAGAGACGATTGCGAGAGGCGATGCAGCAAGCCCTACCCGCTGTACGCGCACCTATGCACTGAGTTCCGAACCGCGGGTTTCACACCCCTTCACGAGCGTCAACGGTCCAGATGCTTGTGCAAACCGCGATCCACCTTGCGCTGAACCCGATCGAGAATGTCCGCGACGAGGCGCCCGCGCCGGGGTCTGCCCTCCACGCTGCCGAGCACCGCCCAGCCGTCCAGATGCACCACCGGCGCGTTCGGCTCGCCGGAGTCCATCGTGTCGACCTCGAAGCTGCCGAGGATGCCGCCGCCGTTCCCGCGCAGCGAGACGTTCTCCGGGACGCGGACCTCGACGCTGCCGAACACCGCGTACGCCTTGACGACGACCTGCTGGTACTCGAACAGGGCCTCGCTGAGGTCGATCTCCACGCTGCCGAAGACCGCGTACGCGTGGATACGGCGCCCCGCGCGCCAGCGCCCGCGCCGGGTGGCGCTGCTGAAGACGGCGACGATGTTGTCGTCCGGGTCGGCCGGGAGCGCGGGGCCCGCCGGGCGGGGCGGGGGCGCCGTACGGCCCTGGCCGGGGGCCGGGAGGTCCTGGACGAACACCTCCAGCTCGCCGACCGTCTTCGCGGCGAGCACGCCCTCGACGCGCTCGGCGTGCTCGTCGGCCGTGAGGCGGCCCTCGGCCAGGGCGTCACGGAGGATGTCGGCGACGCGGTCGCGGTCGGCGTCGGAGGCGCGCAGGTCGGTGGGGGCCGGGGCGGGCTGTGGCGGCGCGGTCTGTGGCGGCGTGTGCTTCTGAAGGTCCACGACAGCAGCGTAGCGAAACACGATAGATCGCGACACCCCTACGGGATTTTCATTATCATCGAACTAAGCCTTGCTTCACTTGGGCGTTGTCAGTGGCCAGGTTCACCGGCCTCCTTGGGAAACCGCAGTGATCCGCTGTCTGGTGGTGCCGCGTCTGTGACCGGCACCCGTGCGACCGATGTGCGGGTCAACGACCGGATCGTGCGGATGGCGCAGGAACAGGCCGGACGGATGCTGCGGTCGGCGGCCTGGCGTGCCGGTCCGACCGCCGGTGTCCTGGCCACGTGGCCCGCTGATCCGGCCCGGCGTACCGCTGCCGGGTGGGATGCGGTGCGTGAGGCGGCTCCCGGCGGGCGTGTTCGCACTCGAACTCCCGCACCGCACCGCACGGATGCTGCCGCTGTCGGCGTGCGACGGACAGCAGGCCGCCATCGAACGCACCGACCACCCCGGCCACGCCCTCCTGCGCCTCCAGCTCCCCACCCGCCCCGCCCCCGTCTCGTACCGGGACTGGACGTGGGTGGCCTGCCCGATCGCGCTGCCGCCGACGGTCCCAGCGCGTGCCGTTCCGGGTCCACCAGGGCCGCGTACGTGCCGACCTCGCCCACACGCACGCCGTCCCGAAGACCACTCGCACCGGACACACGATCGCCTTGGGCGTGGACTGAGGGCTGAACACGTTGCTGAGCGCAGGTGCCGTACGCCTCCACCCGGACGGGCGGATCACCGGACTCGGCGCGGGGGCGCAGTTCCGGGCCGCCGGAGTCCTCGCCAAGCAGCACCGGCTGCGGCGCCTGTCGGAGAACCCGCACACCAAGGCCGACCACTACCAGCGGCTCACCGGCGGCGACGACCGGCATCCGCTGACCGTCCGGCACACCGTCCTGGCCGACGAGATCCGGCACGTGTCCGCACGCCGCTCGAATCTCAACGAGGCTCTGGCGTGGTCGGCGGCCCGCTGGGCGGTCGACCAGGCGATTGCCGCCGGGGCGAGCGTCATCCACGTCGAAGACCTGCGCTCGATGGAGGCCCGGGGCATGGACCGGACCATGAACACCCGGCTCTCCCAGCAGATACGCGGCCGGATCACCGACCGGGTGCGGCATCTGGCCGCCGAGGCCGGGATGGCCGTGGTCACCGTCCCGGCCCGCGACACCTCCCAGCTGTGCCCGCGCTGTCTGACCCCGCTGCGGCACCGCAAAGCCCCCGACCGGCCACGTGTTCCGGGCTGGAAACGGGCCCTCTGCCCCGGCTGCGGCCGGCAGGGCGACCGCGACCACGGAGCCTGGCGCCGCATCGCCGCACGCGGCCTCACCCACCAGACCAGAGCCCTCACCGACAGGGGCAGCAACACCCTCGTCATCCGGTCGGCCGTCGACAGCCTCGAAGCCCTGGCCGTGGTCACCCCGACCACCCCCACGATCCGCCGGAAGGACCGGTCGAAGACCGGCCCCACCCGGCACTCGACTGCACGCCCCGCGCCCAGGCGACGCAGGGCACCCTCCCCCACCCGGCCTTCGGGCCAGGCGGGCAAGCGTCCGGAGGGACACGCACCGACGGACCGGAGGAAACTGCCCCGCGCAGCCCACCGGCACCAGGACGTGACGACGATCAGCACACCCACCACCGGCCGACACCGGCCGACACCGGTCACACAGGACAGCACTGGGTGCCACGATGGGAAACGATCCGACCGATCCCGCGACTCGTGGATCACATACGATCGCTTAGCTGATTAGAGACGTTGGTGAGCGCTTGCCAATGGCGGCCCGCCGCAGACCATCAAGTGAGGAATGGGCGTCGATGCCTGAGTTCGCGTACACCGATCTGCTCCCCCTGGGAGAGGACACCACCCCCTACCGGCTGGTGACCTCCGAAGGCGTCTCCACCGTCGAGGGGCCGGACGGGCGCACGTTCCTCCAGGTCGAGCCCGAGGCGCTGCGCAAGCTCGCCGAGGAGGCCATCCACGACATCCAGCACTACCTGCGCCCCGCGCACCTCGCGCAGCTGCGCCGGATCGTCGACGACCCCGAGGCGTCCTCCAACGACAAGTTCGTCGCCCTCGACCTCCTCAAGAACGCGAACATCGCGGCGGCGGGCGTCCTGCCCATGTGCCAGGACACCGGCACGGCGATCGTCATGGGCAAGCGCGGCCAGAACGTCCTCACGCGCGGGGGCGACGAGGAGGCCCTCAGCCGCGGCATCTACGACGCGTACCTGAACCTCAACCTGCGCTACTCCCAGATGGCCCCCCTCACCATGTGGGAGGAGAAGAACACCGGCTCCAACCTCCCCGCGCAGATCGAGCTGTACGCCACCGACGGCGGCGCCTACAAGTTCCTCTTCATGGCCAAGGGCGGCGGCTCCGCCAACAAGTCCTTCCTCTACCAGGAGACCAAGGCCGTCCTGAACGAGGCCTCCATGATGAAGTTCCTGGAGGAGAAGATCCGCTCGCTCGGTACGGCCGCCTGCCCGCCGTACCACCTCGCGATCGTCGTCGGCGGCACGTCCGCCGAGTACGCCCTCAAGACCGCGAAGTACGCCTCCGCGCACTACCTCGACGAGGCCCCCACCGAGGGCTCCGCGCTCGGGCACGGCTTCCGGGACAAGGAGCTGGAGGAGAAGGTCTTCGAGCTCACCCAGAAGATCGGCATCGGCGCGCAGTTCGGCGGCAAGTACTTCTGCCACGACGTCCGCGTCGTCCGCCTCCCGCGCCACGGCGCCTCCTGCCCCGTCGCCATCGCCGTCTCCTGCTCCGCCGACCGGCAGGCCGTCGCGAAGATCACCGCCGAGGGCGTCTTCCTGGAGCAGCTGGAGACCGACCCGGCGCGCTTCCTGCCCGACACCACCGACGAGCACCTCTCCGCCGACGAGGACGACGTCGTCCGCATCGACCTCAACCAGCCGATGGACGACATCCTCGCCGAGCTGACCAAGTACCCGGTGAAGACGCGGCTCTCCCTGTCGGGCCCCCTGGTCGTCGCCCGCGACATCGCCCACGCGAAGATCAAGGAGCGGCTCGACGCGGGCGAGGAGATGCCGCAGTACCTGAAGGACCACCCCGTCTACTACGCCGGCCCGGCCAAGACCCCCGAGGGCTACGCCTCCGGCTCCTTCGGCCCCACCACCGCCGGGCGCATGGACTCCTACGTCGAACAGTTCCAGGCCGCCGGCGGCTCCAAGGTCATGCTCGCCAAGGGCAACCGCTCCCAGCAGGTCACCGCCGCCTGCGACACCCACGGCGGCTTCTACCTCGGCTCCATCGGCGGCCCCGCCGCCCGCCTCGCCCAGGACTGCATCAAGAAGGTCGAGGTCGTCGAGTACGAGGAACTCGGCATGGAGGCGGTCTGGAAGATCGAGGTCGAGGATTTCCCCGCGTTCATCGTCGTCGACGACAAGGGCAACGACTTCTTCCAGGACCCGGCGCCCGCGCCTACGTTCACGACGATTCCGGTACGGGGGCCTGGGCTCGGCTGACGCAGTCTCAAGCAGGCCCGTTCAGAGCCCTCCGGCGTGGCGTCGGGGGGCTCTGTTGCTTCCGGCTGGGGAACCCCTGTTGCCGCGTCGGGGCACGCTGAGACTGGGCGGGAGCCACACCTTGCCCGGACCGGCTTTATGCAACAACGCGCATAGTCGCGTGTACGCATAGAAGCTCTGACACAGCCCCTCGTGC
Source organism: Streptomyces niveiscabiei (assembly GCF_033794345.1). NCBI lineage: Bacteria > Bacillati > Actinomycetota > Actinomycetes > Kitasatosporales > Streptomycetaceae > Streptomyces > Streptomyces niveiscabiei. The sequence goes on along the minus strand of NZ_JARAYJ010000035.1, from coordinate 2,720 downwards.
CTTCGTACTCGACGGCCCAACCGGGGCCACGAATCAGGGGGGTTCCGCAATGGCACGCGAGGGACTGACTCGACTCACCGGAAACGGCAACGGCGAGTGCGGACAGGGGGACTGCCCGAATGTGTACCGCACCGAGAAGGGATCGTTCGTAGTGCAGGGCGACATGTTCAACGGGTTCACTCCCCCCGGATGGGGAGGGGCTTGTGGAGATTCCGGAGAGCGTACTTCGGGAGGCGTTTCGTGTTCTTGGATGGTGACGACTGGCAGGCCAAGTTCCGAGAGTTCCACACGGAAGCGTGGCGACTGGAAACCCTGCCTGTTTACCGCGTTCCGCAAGAGGCCGAGGAGTTCTCGCGGTTCATGGCGGGAGAGCGATTCCCAGGGCCGTACGAGGATTCATGGACGGAGATGATCCGGCAGCGTAAGGCATCTGGGGGAAGCGTCGGGAGAGTGCACATCTTGACTCGACCGCTCTCCGACTACCTGCGTTTCGAGTTCGAGCGTTACTACCGCCATCAGGCCCCTGTCGGGGAAGACATTCGAATCCTCGATGTGACTGAGCGGGAGAACCCCCTTCCAGAGATTCAAGACTTCTGGATGTTCGATCGCTCGACAGTCGTCCTCATGCACTATGAAGAGGACGGAACACAGATCGGCCGGGAACTGTACGAGGGTGACCTTGCCCCGTTCATCGAGTACCAGCGAATCGCCGTAGCCGATTCAGTACCCTACCTCGAATACGCGGAGCGCGTGACGGGGTGACGTTCGAGCCCGAGGAGTTGGGCCAGTCCTGGCAGGATTTGGGAACCACGCTCCGAGACCTACGCAAGGCGGCCGGTCTCTCCGGGGATCGGCTGGCCGCGCGGTGCAACATGTCTCAGTCGAAGGTGAGCCGTATTGAGAACGGCAAGGCGCGACCGAGTCTCCTCGATATCGAGACCCTTTTGGCCGCTCTCGACGCATCACCCGAAGTGGTGGAAGAGGTGGCCTCGCTTGCCCGCAGGGCCAACACCGAATGGCAGGATGCGAGAGGACTCCGCAGAAAAGGACTCGATAAGAAACAGCGGGAGTTGGCGGGACTCGAAGCGTCTTCTACAGAGTTCCGATTTTTTCTTCTTTCAATGATCACTGCTCTGCTTTCGACGCCAGAGTATATTCGAGCCAGCCTCGCCCATATTCCCGGAGACCGCAGTAAGGCTGTTGCGAAGAAACTGGAAAGACAGGAAGTGCTCTACGACCGATCGAAGAGTTTCACGTTTATTCTGACCGAGCAGGCGGCACGCTCCCCGTTCCTGCCTTCCGATGCAATGGCAGTTCAGCTTGACCGGCTGACATCACTGACATATCTGCCGAACGTACGTCTCAGGGTGATCCCTCTCGATGTCCAGTTGCCGGGCTGCTCACTGAACACCTTCACCATTTACGACGACAAGTTGGCTACGGCAGAGCTATCAACTGGCGTCATGGTATTTCGCGACCCGAGGGACATACGGACCTACGCCGAAGAATTCTCCACTTATGAAGGCTGCGCACTGTTCGGGGAAGGGGCCAGGGTGAAGCTCTCTGAGTGGTCGGCATCCTGCCGTTCATGATCTTTAACCAACAACGCGAATAAAACTCATGCCGATGCACGCACCCCGGCACCATTACCGAGACGAGAGGGAGTCGAGGGGAAAGGCCACGGGATGAGTGCGGCAGCATCGGCAGACGCGGGACGGTGGGAGTACACGACGTACCCGCCCGTCGGACAGAAATGCTCCGCCTGTCTGAGACCGCTCAGTCAGGATGAGCCGGTACGGCGCGGGGCCATCGATCGGGCGTCCGACACACCCTTGACTCTGCACCGGCACGTCAAGTGCCCCAAGAGGGCGTCCTGATGACCCCGGGCAGGAACGCCCGCGTGAGCGCCCTTGGCCTCCCTCAGTCGGTTCGGCTTCTGGACGGTTCCGAAGAGCCTGAAGCAGCGGCCAGGGTGGATTGGTGGACCGCGTACGGCGGCTGGCTCGACGAAGCCACGGGGAAGATCGAACTCCCAATGCCGACTTTCACCCCCTGCCCGTACGAGGACTGCCCAGATTGCAAGCCTGAGAGGGGCCACTGATGGTCACCGTCGAGCACATCGGGAAGCCGGTCACGGACGGCGTACGCACGGGCATCCTTCAGGCCGTCTATGAGGATGTGGACGAGAAGATGCTTCCCGCGTACCGGAAACCGGAACTTGTGGCATGGGTCCGGCCCGAAGGCGGCGGTATTGAGTGGGAGGCGCGGCCGTCCACGCTGGAACTCGCGTGAGGACCGCGTGCACCGTCGTGGTTGTCCTCGCTGCGGCCGTATGGGTTTTGGTCGTGGCGTGGATTGTGGCCCGGGGCTTCCCGTCCCCTTGTTCTCCACCTCTTCCGGATTCCTGAAGAGAATTATTCGGAAGGGGTGGCGCACTACCTGTGTCGCATGAGTGCCTGCCCGGCGAACCCTGGCCCGGTCCGCCCGCCCCGCCTATCCCGGACGGTGATCCCGGTGTCCCCAACCCGCCTAAGAAGTAGGGCTGTTGAGTGACTGACCACGCACACCAGGAGCGCCCCGGCTGGGAAGAGCTGGGGCGTGTCCTCATGTCAGGGGGTGCTCTGTCCTCGGACTGGGCGCCCTCGTTCGCCGCCGTGCCCCGCGCGCCGTTCCTCCCGGAACTCATCTGGCCGTTCGACATGGAGACCGGGCAGAGCGTT
>NZ_JARAYJ010000034.1:0-97967 GCF_033794345.1 Streptomyces niveiscabiei | reverse complement strand
AAACCCTCTGGAACATCGCTGGTCTTCAAACTCCAGTCCGCCGTGGCCACGCCGCACACCTCCGAGATCAGGGTGTTGCGACGACCAGTCGAATCCGCCGTTGCTTCCGCGGTCGGAGTGAAATATCGCGCCGACGGAGAGGCTCCTGTTACGGGCCGCGTTGTGGATCGCCCTGGATATCAGGGGGGTTTGATAGTGGTCGTCCATCGCATAACCGATGACTTCCTTCGTGCAGCAGTCGATGACCGTTGCGAGGTACAGTCAGCCTTCCCCGGTGGGGATGTAAGTAATGTCGCCAACAAGTTTTTCGCCGGGCGCGTCAGCGGTGAAGTTTCGGCCGACGAGGTCCGGCACCTGGCCGGCCGCGGCCTGGGTGAGGCTGGACCTCTTCGGCCGCGGCTGGCAGGGCTCAAGGCCCAACTCGCGCATGAGCAGGCGGACAAGTTCCAGGCCGGCGGTGACGCTCCAACGGTCCAGCTGGGCCTGGATGCGGCGGTGCCCGTAGGTGCCGTCGGACATGTCGAAGGCTTTCTCGATGAGCAGTTTCAGTTCCTCGCGCCGCTGGGCCGTCGCGGATTCCGGGCGGGATCGCCAGTCGTAGTAGCCGGATCTGGAGACGCCGAGTCGGCCGCACATGAACTCGACGCTGTATGCGTACTCCGTAGTGTCGAGCCGCATCTCGTCGATGAACTCGTACTTGCTTGCTACCGGGGATCCTTCGCGAAGTACGCTGCGGCTTTTTTCAGGAAGGTCACTTCCATCTCCAGCTCGCGGTTGCGTCGTTCGAGTTCTTTGAGGCGTGCCCGCTCGTTCACGCTCAGTTCCGCATCGGGGGCCGGTTCCTGCTGCTTCTGGTGCTTCTTGACCCAGCCGCGCAGTGTCTCCGGGTTGAGCTCAAGCTCCCGGGCGACTTCGGAGATCGTCTTGCTCGACCTCAACGCGATCTGGACGGCTTCCACGCGGAACTCCGGCGAGTACTTACTGGGTGGCGCCACTTCTTCCTCGTTTCCTGTTCAGGACAACCCTATTGGGTCCCTGTCCGGGAACTTCGTGGCCCCTCAGCCCTCGACGACTCGCAGAAGCGGGTCAGGCTCCCGAACGGATCGGACGGTCGGCCAGGGTTGCCGGGTCTCCCGTTGTTCCCGGTACCGGTGCCTCAGCCTGTACCGCTCGTTCTGGCCTCCTTCCACGGACAAGTCCCCGGCATCCTGCCGATGAGCGCCGGGATCAACAGGGTCGACCCGTCCATCCCCGGCCAGGACCCCATCCCGCCGGCCCCCGGAACCACCCGCATCCTCGGCCCGGCCGAACAGCAACAGTTCCGGACCTGGCTCAACTCGCTCACACCTGGAGGCTTCGCAGGTGGTGGCGGTCCCGCCAACGCGGACAATGCCTACCAGCTGCGCATAGCCGGCTACCCGGAGCGCGAAGTACCCCTCGATGGCCACAAGCGGGGACTCATGGTGGACGGAGTCCGCCCGATGGACGGCTACCTCGTGGAGGCCAAACACGTCCGCGATCCCGACTGCACGAAGGGCAGCTTCCGCAGCATCGAACGGGTCGACGCGACCCTGGCCAAGCCGGTCAAGGTGGACGCGGCCGGCAAGCCCAAGTGGGACCCGGTCATCGACTCGATGTACGGCGACGACAGCCGGGAGCTCACCCGCTACAAGAAGGCCATGGCCAACCCGGCGAACTCGGAGATCCGCGGCCTTGAGATCGTGACCAACGGCAAGACGAACGCGGCCTACTGGGAATCGATGATCGCCATGAACGGCGTCACCGGCTCCGCACGGTACGTGCCCTGAAACCGAGGAACCCCGTGTCTGTCCCCCGCAACATCAGAACCACCTTCGGCTTCTACCCCCCCCGAGGACGACGCCGCCGCCTGGCAAGCGAACCTGGAAACGTTCAGCGCCGCCCTGGGACGGGCCTTCCCGGACGGAGTCCTCGAACACCGCGTCGATGCACTCCGCGGCGTTGACGTCCTGGACTTCGACATCGAGATCGCACCCGACGTCTGGATCACGGGGACTGCGGCACTGCGGAGTCCCGACTACGCCTACATCACCCTGGGGAACGTCACCGCCGACGAAGCGGCTGTCTTCGCACAGTGGCTGCGCGACTCCTACGTCCCCTCACCGGCCGCCGTACGGTTCATCAGCAGCGCCGCCATGGCAGGCGGCGAGGAGACGCCGACACCACTGCCCACAACGGGCGACGCGACCGAGATCGAGGCCGCACTCCGGGCTCACCTGACAGCAGCCGGGATCGAATAGCCCCTTCGCTCTGAGGCTCAGAGACCTACGCACTACGAGACCAGGAGCGATCGTGTTGCCTGGTATCTCGTCGTGCTGTGTGGTGACAAGCGAGGACACGGCCGTCCACGAGGCCCTGTACGCGGCGGACGGCAACGAGGCGCCGCACCTGTGGACGACGCATGCGGCCGGGGGATTCCCGGGGCGGCTGAGCCCGGCTGTCAGGCTCCGGCTGCCGATCGTGAGCATGATCGTTCGGCGGACTGGAATGGGGCGAGGGGGGGCTCGTGCGAAAGATGCTGGTGACCGTGGCCGTGGCAGGTCTGCTCGGCGGCTGCGCGGACGGTGGAGGCAGTGCGGAGAAGTCGGCGGCCGAGCTGTTCGACGAGGCCAACTCCACGATGAACGGCCTGAGGTCGGTGACCGTGGAGATGACGAACGCCGCGCCCGGGGGCACGGTGACGACCCGGCTCAGGACCGACCTGAAGGAGCGGTGCGCGGTGCGGACCACGTGGGCGGGGAAGGGCAGCCTCGAACAGATCAGGGTCGGTGGGACCGACTACGTCCGGCCGGACGCGAAGTACCTGGAGAGCTGGAAGGGCGAGAAGCTTCCCGGACTCAAGGTCGGCCTGTGGGTGAAGCGGCCGGTCTCCGAGGCGCGGCCCGGTGAGGGGCTGGCAGAGTGCGGCTGGCCGTTCGAGTCGTTCGGCACGGCGATGAAGGGGGAGACCACCCGGATCGGAGGCCGGAAGGCGATTGAGCTGGCCGTCGAGGACGAGGCGGACGGGGGGACGTACACCGTCCATGTGGCCGCCGAGGGGGAGCCGTACCTCCTCCGGGTCGTCCACAAGGGGGGCGGGAACGTCACCACCACGTCGTTCAGCGCGTTCGGAGAGGCGCTGGACATCCAGGCGCCGGCGGAGGTGCTGGACATCGGCGGGTGATCGGCCGGAGGGGGTTCATCGGCGGGTGACCGGGCGGCGGCGGGGGCTCAGATCACCGCTCGTACCGCCTTCTCGAACCCCTCCACATGGCGGCTCGCCAGGTCCCGCGCCCGGTCCGGCTCGCCCGCCACGATCGCCTCGATCAGCGGCCCGTGTTCCCCGACGTGCCCCGCCATGTCCGGGAGGCGGTCGATGAAGAGGCACCAGATGCGGGTGGCGAGGTTGTCGTACTGGACGAGGGTGTCCTCCAGGTAGGGGTTGCCGGTGGCGGCGTAGACGGCGCGGTGCACCTGGAGGTCGAGGTGGAGGAGTTCGGTCGCGCCCTGGAGGTGGGTGTCGGCGCTCGCCAGCTTGGTCCGTAGCCCGGTGAGGACGGCCCGGTCGGCGGGGGTGGCCCGGCGGGCGGCCTGGGCGGCGGCGAGGGGCTCCAGCTCCTGGCGGACCTCGGAGACGTGCGCGAGGTCGGTGATGTTGACGTCGGTGGCGAAGGTCCCGCGCCGGGGGTAGGTGGTGATGAGCCGCTCGTACTGGAGCCGCTTGAGCGCCTCGCGCAGCGGCGTGCGGCCGACCCCGAGGGACTGCGCGAGCTGCTCCTCGTTGATGGGCGCGCCGGGCCGGATCGCGAGCAGGACGAGCTGGTCGCGTACGGCGCGGTACGCCTGTTCGGCGAGGGACAGCTCCTCGGCCGCGGTCTGCTGCATGGACGCCCCCTTGACGCGTGCGGTGAGCTCCCATACGTTACCGCACAGCTTGATATATCAGTCGCGTATCAGCCGGTTCCCAGGATGGTGAACAGATGACCCTGTCCCTCCCGCTCGCCGCACTCGACCCGGACGTGTCCGCCGCCGTCGCGGCCGAACTGCACCGCCAGCAGTCGACGCTGGAGATGATCGCCTCCGAGAACTTCGCCCCCGCCGCCGTCCTGGAGGCCCAGGGCTCGGTGCTCACCAACAAGTACGCCGAGGGCTACCCCGGCCGCCGCTACTACGGCGGCTGCGAACACACCGACGTCATCGAGCAGTTGGCGATCGACCGGGTCAAGGCCCTGTTCGGCGCCGAACACGCCAACGTCCAGCCCCACTCGGGCGCCCAGGCCAACGCGGCGGCGATGTTCGCCCTGCTGAAGCCCGGCGACACGATCCTCGGCCTCGACCTCGCGCACGGCGGCCACCTCACCCACGGCATGCGCCTCAACTACTCGGGCAAGCTGTACGACGTCGTCCCGTACCACGTCCGCGAGTCCGACCTGCGTATCGACATGGACGAGGTCGAGCGGCTCGCCCTGGAACACCGGCCGAAACTGATCGTCGCGGGCTGGTCGGCGTACCCGCGCCAGCTCGACTTCGCGGAGTTCCGGCGGATCGCCGACGCCGTCGACGCGTACCTGATGGTCGACATGGCGCACTTCGCCGGGCTCGTCGCGGCGGGGCTGCACCCGAACCCCGTGCCGTACGCGGACGTCGTCACCACGACCACGCACAAGACCCTCGGAGGGCCGCGCGGCGGGGTGATCCTCACGCGGGCCGCTCTCGCGAAGAAGATCGACTCGGCGGTCTTCCCCGGGCAGCAGGGCGGACCGCTCGAACACGTCATCGCCGCCAAGGCCGTTGCCTTCAAGGTCGCCGCGAGCGAGGACTTCAAGGACCGGCAGCGCCGGACGCTGGAGGGCGCCCGGGTGCTCGCCGGGCGGCTGCTGTCCGACGACGTCGCCGAGGCCGGGATCACCGTCCTGACCGGCGGCACCGAGGTCCACCTCGTCCTCGTCGACCTGCGCAACTCCGAACTGGACGGCAAGCAGGCCGAGGACCGGCTCCACCGGGTCGGCATCACCGTCAACCGCAACGCCGTGCCCTTCGACCCGCGTCCGCCGATGGTGTCGTCCGGGCTGCGGATCGGGACGCCGGCGCTGGCGACGCGCGGCTTCGGGCGGCCGGAGTTCCGGGAGGTCGCCGACATCGTCGCGGAGACGCTCAAGGGCGAGCTGCCCGAAGGTGAACTCCGGGACCGGGTAACGAAGTTGGCGAACGCCTTCCCCCTGTACGCCGACCTCGCCTGACCGACCTGTACGGAGAAAACCGGCATGACCGAAGCCCCCCTCCCCGAGCACCCCGACTTCCTCTGGCGCAACCCCGACCCGAAGCGTTCGTACGACGTCGTCATCGTCGGCGGCGGCGGGCACGGCCTGGCGACCGCCCACTACCTCGCCGTCAACCACGGCATCACGAACGTCGCCGTCCTGGAGAAGGGCTGGCTCGCGGGCGGCAACATGGCCCGCAACACCACGATCATCCGCTCCAACTACCTGTGGGACGAGAGCGCGGCGATCTACGAGCACGCCCTCAAACTGTGGGAGCGCCTCCCGGAGGAACTGGACTACGACTTCCTGTTCAGCCAGCGCGGCGTCCTCAACCTCGCGCACACCCTCCAGGACGTCCGCGAGGGCGTCCGGCGCGTCAACGCCAACCGGCTCAACGGAGTTGACGCGGAGTGGCTGGAGCCGGACGAGGTCGCCGAGGTCTGCCCGATCGTCAACGTCTCCTCGAACACCCGCTACCCGGTGCTCGGCGCGACCTTCCAGCCCCGCGCCGGGATCGCCAAACACGACCACGTGGCCTGGGCGCTGGCCCGCAGCGCCGACGAGTACGGCATCGACCTGATCCAGGGCTGCGAGGTCACCGGCTTCGTCAAGGACGGCAACCGCGTCGTCGGCGTCGAGACGAACCGGGGCCGCATCCTCGCCGGACGCGTCGGCCTCGCGGCGGCCGGACACAGCAGCGTCCTCGCGGAACTGGCCGGGGTGCGCCTGCCCGTCCAGTCGCACCCGCTCCAGGCCCTCGTCTCCGAACTGCACGAGACGGTCCACCCGACCGTGGTCATGTCGAACCACGTCCACGTGTACGTGTCGCAGGCCCACAAGGGCGAGCTGGTGATGGGCGCGGGCGTCGACTCCTACAACGGGTACGGCCAGCGCGGCTCGTTCCACGTGATCGAGCACCAAATGGCCGCCGCCGTCGAGCTGTTCCCCGTCTTCGCCCGCGCGCACGTCCTGCGCACCTGGGGCGGCATCGTCGACGTCACCCCCGACGCCTCCCCGATCATCGGCACCACGCCGGTGGAGAACCTGTACGTCAACTGCGGCTGGGGAACCGGCGGTTTCAAGGCCACCCCGGCCGCCGGCTGGACCTTCGCGCACACCATCGCCACCGGCGAACCCCACGCCCTCAACGCCCCGTTCGCGCTCGACCGGTTCACCACGGGCGCCCTGATCGACGAACACGGCGCCGCCGCCGTGGCCCACTGAGGAGGCACCGTGCTGCTGATCGACTGCCCCTACTGCGGCCCGCGCGACGAGACCGAGTACCACTACGGCGGCCAGGCCCACGTCCCCTACCCGGACAACCCCGGCGACCTGACCGACGAGCAGTGGGCCGAGTACGTCTTCTACCGCGCCAACCCCAAGGGCCCCTTCGCCGAACGCTGGGTGCACGCCACCGGCTGCCGCCGCTGGTTCAACGTCCTGCGCGACACCGCCAGCCACCAGGTCCTCGCCGTCTACCGCCTCGACGAGCCCCGCCCGGAAGGAACCCGATGACCGACCAGCCCTTCCGGCTCCCGCACGGCGGCCGGGTCGACCGCGCCACCGTCCTGCGCTTCACCCTCGACGGACGGGAGCTGACCGGCCACCCCGGCGACACCCTCGCCTCCGCGATGCTCGCCAACGGCGTCATCGAGGTCGCCCCCTCCCTCTACCGGGGCCGCCCCCGAGGCATCGTCGCGGCGGGCGTCGAAGAGCCCAACGCCCTGGTGCAGCTGGACAGTTCGTACTCGGAGGGCATGCTCCCCGCCACCACGATCGAACTGTACGACGGCCTGTCCGCCCGCACCCTCTCCGGCAAGGGCCGCCTCGACCCGTCCGACGACCCGGCCGCCTACGACAAGAAGTACGTCCACACGGACGTCCTCGTCGTCGGCGCGGGCCCCGCCGGGCTCGCCGCCGCCGTCGCCGCCAGTGACTCCGGCGCCCGCGTCCTCCTCATCGACGACCAGCCGGAGCCGGGGGGCTCCCTCCTCGACCGCTCCGAGTGGGTCACGGAGTTGCGTGCCAGGCTCGACGCCGCGCCCGAGACCGTCGTACTCCACCGGACGACCGCCTTCGGCGCCTACGACGACAACTACGTCCTCGCGCTCCAACGGCGCACCGAGGACCTGTCGTTGAAGGGGGTCTCCCGGCAGCGGCTGTGGCACATCCGGGCCCGGCAGGTAGTGCTCGCGACCGGTGCGCACGAGCGTCCGCTGGTCTTCGCCGGGAACGACCGGCCCGGGGTGATGCTCGCCGGGGCCGTGCGGACGTACCTCGGCAGGTATGGGGTGACGCCGGGTTCGCGGGTCGTGGTGAGCACGACCAACGACAGCGCGTACGACACCGTGGACGCGCTGCGGGCCGCCGGGGTCGAGGTCGTGGCCGTCGTGGACGCGCGGGCGGGACTGTCGGCGCGGGCCGTCGAACTCGCGGACGAGGTGCGCGTGTTGACCGGGTGCGCGGTCGTATCGACGTCCGGGGAAGGGCGGTTGACCGGGGTCGGCGTCCAGGAGCTCGACGGGTCGCTCGTCACCTCGTTGGACTGCGACCTGCTCGCCGTCTCCGGGGGCTGGAGTCCCGTCGTCCACCTGCACAGCCAGCGGCAGGGAAAGGTCCGCTGGGACGAGGAGCTGGCCGCGTTCGTGCCCGACGGGGTGGTTGCGGGGCAGCAGATCGTCGGGGCGGCGCGGGGGACGTACGACACGGATGACTGCGTCGCCGAAGGGGCGCGGGCCGGGGCGGTGGCCGCCACCGAGGCTGGGTTCGCGGTGCCGGTGCCGGCGGTGCCCTCGCGGCAACAGGCGTCGTCCGTACGGGCGTTGTGGACGGTGCCCGCCGAGTCCTACGACGACCACTTCGTCGATCTCCAGCGGGACGTGTCGGTCGCCGACGTGCTGCGCTCGACCGGCGCCGGGATGCGGGGAGTCGAGCACGTCAAGCGGTACACCTCGCTCGGAACCGCCAACGACCAGGGCAAGACGTCCGGGGTCAACGCGATCGGCGTGATCGCGTCGGTGCTCGGGGGCGAGCCGGGGGAGATCGGCACGACGGCCTACCGGGCGCCGTACACGCCGGTCGCCTTCGCGGCCCTCGCGGGGCGCGAGCGGGGCGAGTTGTTCGACCCGGAGCGGATGACGTCCGTGCACCACTGGCATGTCGAGCACGGCGCCGTGTTCGAGGACGTCGGGCAGTGGAAGCGGCCCCGGTACTACCCGCTGGACGGGGAGGACATGGACGCCGCCGTCGCCCGCGAGTGCCGCGCCGCCCGCGAGGGCGTCGGGTTCATGGACGCCTCGACCCTCGGGAAGATCGAGATCCGCGGCGCCGACGCGGGGGAGTTCCTCAACCGGATCTACACCAACGCGTTCAAGAAACTGAAGCCCGGCAACGCCCGCTACGGCGTGATGTGCAAGCCCGACGGCATGATCTTCGACGACGGGGTGACCCTGCGCCTCGACGACGAGCGGTACTTCATGACCACCACGACCGGTGGCGCCGCCGGAGTCCTCGACTGGCTGGAGGAGTGGCTCCAGACGGAGTGGCCCGAACTCGACGTGTACTGCACGTCGGTGACCGAACAGTGGTCGACCATCGCCGTCGTCGGGCCCAAGTCCCGTGACGTCGTGGGCCAGTTGGCGCCGGACGTCGACCTCTCCAACGAGGCGTTCCCGTTCATGGCGTTCCGCGAGACCACGCTCGCCTCCGGGACACCGGCCCGCATCTGCCGCATCTCCTTCTCCGGCGAACTCGCCTACGAGATCAACGTGGCCGCCTGGTACGGGCGTTCGGTCTGGGAGCAGGTCCACGCCGCCGGACAGCCGTACGGGATCACCCCCTACGGCACCGAGACCATGCACGTCCTGCGCGCCGAGAAGGGGTACATCATCGTCGGGCAGGACACCGACGGGACGGTCACTCCGCAGGACGCGGGGATGGCGTGGGTGGTGTCGAAGCAGAAGGACTTCGTCGGCAAGCGGTCGTTCTCCCGGCCCGACACGGTCCGCGCCGACCGCAAGCACCTGGTCGGCCTGCTCCCGGCGGACCGGACGACCCGGCTCCCCGAGGGCACCCAACTCCTCGCCCCGGACACCGACTTGGACACGATCCCCGTCCCCATGCTCGGCCACGTCACCTCCAGCTACCACAGCCCGGCCCTCGGCCGCCCCTTCGCCCTCGCGATGGTGTCCGGCGGACGCGACCGCCACGGCGAAACCCTCCTCGCCCCCGTCGGCGACGCCTTGATCCCCGTCGAGGTCACCGACTTCGTCCTCTACGACCCCGAAGGGACCCGCCGAGATGGCTGAACAACTCGCGGTCAGCCCGCTGGCCCACCTGAAGGAAGCCCTGTCGGCGGCGACGGTGACGGGCCCGCGCGGCGTCTCGCTGACGGAACTCCCGTTCCTCACGATGGTGAACGTCCGCGTGAACCCGGCCTCGGAGGCGGCGGCGCGCATCGAGAAGACGCTGGGCGCAGCGCTCCCCAGGGAATGCGGCCGTACGACGACATCCGGTCCGCACACGGCCACATGGGCGGGCCCCGACGAGTGGCTGGTCATCTCGGCGCCCGAACTCTCCTCGCTCACCGCCGACTTGAAGGAAGCCCTCGGCACCGACCCCGGCTCGGTCGTCGACCTCTCCGCCAACCGCACCACCCTCCAACTCGCCGGACCCAGCGCCCGCGCGGTCCTGGAGAAGGGCTGCCCGATGGACCTCCACCCCCGCGAATTCGGGCCGGGCCGCGCGGTGTTGACGACGGTCGGCCCGGTGCCGGTCCTGCTGTGGCAGGTGGACGACGCGCCGACCTATCGGCTCTTCCCGCGTGCGTCGTTCGCGGACTATCTGGGGCGGTGGCTGATCGACGCGATGGAGGAGTTCGGGGGGCCGGAGGTGCCCTGAGACGCGGGGGCCGGGGGTGGCTTGAGGCGCGGGGGCTGGGGGTGCCTTGAGGTGCGGGGGCTGGAGACGCGGGGGCCGGAGGTGCCTTGAGGTGCGGCGCGGGGGCCCGAGGTGCCCTGAGCGGTGTCGTGGCCGGGGCGTTCGCCTGTGGCGGCCGGCCGCCACCGCCGCCCGCAGGGCGTCCCGGCACGCCACGATCGCCGGGTGTTCGCTGCGGCCCTTCCGGACCACCGTGAACACCCGCCTCGCGTGCGGGAGTCGGTGCAAGGAGGCGGTGGGGGTGGTGCCGTGCCAGAGCAGGGCCGGGAGGAAAGCCGCCGCGTGTCCCTCCTCGACCAGGCGGAGGTGGAGGAGGAGGTCCGCGGTCTCGAAACGGACGTCCGGTTCGAAACCGGCGTCGCGGCAGCGGGCGAGGGCCCAGCGCCGGGCGGGGGTGCCCGGGGGCTCCATGACCCAAGGATGCGTGGACAGGGCTGCCAGAGTGGGGGCGGGGGCGGCCAGGTGGAGGGGGTCGTCGAGGAGGGGTTCCTGTTCCAGCTCGGGGGAGCGGGAGTGGGGGACACCCGGATACTCCTCGGCCAGGACCAGGTCGAAGTCCCTTGCCTGGAGGGCGGACAGCGCGCTTTCCGGTTCCAACTGGGTGACGTGGACCCGGAGTCGGGGGTGCCGGGTGCGCAACAGGCCCAGCGCCGCCGGGATCAGCGCCAGCGCGGCCGTCTGGAACGACGCGACGCGCACCGTACCCGTCAGGTCCGTGAGCGACCTCGCGATGTCGGCCTCGGCGCGCTCCAGGCGTTCGAGGACCGCCTCGGTGTGGGCGACGAGGATCTCGGCCTGCTCGGTGAGCCGTACGCGCCGCCCGACCGGCTCCAGAAGCGGGACCCCGACCTCGGCCTCCAGCTGGGAGAGCTGCTGGGAGACGGACGAGGGCGCGTAGGAGAGGGCCGCGGCGACCGCCGCCAGCGTGCCCCGGTGCTTCAGCTCGCGCAGCAGCCGCAGTCGGTGCAGGTCGAACACCCGGCCCACCCTTCCCGTCGGGTTTTCCGACGAGTACAGGTCGGAAACGTTCGCTGGACCGATGATGGCACCCCGGCGGACCCTGAGAACGTGACCGACACGACCTGGCTGACCCGCCCCGCCGCCCGCACCTGGCGCTGCCCCCCACCCCCCACCGCCGTCCACGCCTTCCACCGCACCCTCCCCGGCTACACCCCGACACCCCTCGTCGAACTCCCCTCCCTGGCCCGGGAATTGAACCTGGGCCGGGTCTTCGTCAAGGACGAGTCCGCCCGCCTCGGCCTCCCCGCGTTCAAAGCGCTCGGCGCCACCTGGGCCATCCACCGCGCCCTCGCCGCCGCCCCGGACACCACGACCCTGGTCACCGCCACCGACGGCAACCACGGCCGCGCGGTCGCCCGCACCGCACGCCAACTCGGCAAGCAGGCCCACGTGTTCGTCCCCCAGGGCGTCGACCCCGCCCCGATCGCCGCCGAGGGCGCCAAGGTCACCGAGGTCGACGGCGACTACGACACCGCCGTACGCCGCGCGGCCGAGACCCCCGACGCCCTCCTGATCCAGGACACCGCCTGGCCGGGCTACGAGCAGATCCCGGCGTGGATCGTCGAGGGCTACGACACCCTGTGCGCGGAGATCGACGAACAGCTCCCGGCGCGACCGGACTTGATCGTCGTACCCGTCGGCGTCGGCTCGCTCGCGCAGGCCGTGGTCACCCACTACCGCAGCCGCCCGACCGGCCACGCCCCGGCACTGATGTCGGTGGAACCGGACACCGCCGCCTGCGTCCTGGAGAGCCTCAGGCGCGGCGAACTCGTCAGCATCACCACGGGCCGTACGGCGATGGCGGGCCTCAACTGCGGCACCCCGTCGAGCATCGCGTGGCCGTTCCTGCACGGCGGGCTGGACGCCGCCATCGCCGTCACCGACGAGGACAGCGCCCGCGCCGCCGCCCAACTCGCCTCCCTGGGCGTCGACTCGGGCCCCTGCGGCGCCGCCCCCCTCGCCGGGCTCCGCGCCGCCCGGCACCTGCTCCCCGGCCTCGGCCCGGACTCCGTGACCGTCCTCCTCAACACCGAAGGAGCACACGGATGATCGACGCCGACCGCCCGTGGCGGTCCCTGATGGACCTTGCCGGGATCGGAGCGTACGACGACGAGCACACCGGCCTCCGCGCCGATGCTGGCCTCGCGGCGGCCCAAGTAGTCGTGAAACGCCGGGAGTTGGTCGACTCCAGTGAGTACGGCGCGCTGCGTGCGACCGTCGGGCATCTGGCCGTCCACCCGGACCTCACGCACATCGTCCCGGCGCGCGGAGCCGACCGTGGATCTGCGCAACCCGGACGACGTCCAACTGGCCCGCGCGGAGGAGGCGTTGACGGCTTGTCCGCGTGGACTGGACGGGGTGACCTTCAGCGTCCGGCCCGGAAGCGCAGGGTGTGGACGTGCCGGCGGTGACGCTGCTGCGGCTCGCGGGGGGTGTGCATGGGCGAGCCCGCGTACCTCCTCGCCGAACTGGTCGCCCTCGACTCCGTCAACCCCGACCTCGTCCCCGGCGGCGCGGGCGAAACCGTGATCGCCGGCCACTGCACCCGCTGGCTCACTGCGCGCGGCTTCGAGGTCCAGCGGCTTGAACGCCGCCCGGGGCGCCCCTCGTTGGTGGCCGTCGCGCACGGCGCCGGGGTTGGCCGCTCCCTGATGCTGAACGGCCACCTCGACACCGTGAGCCTGGCCGGTCCGGAGCCCCGGATCGCCGACGGCCGCATGTACGGCCGGGGCACCTTCGACATGAAGGGCGGCATCGCGGCCATGATGACCGCCGCCGCCCGTGCGACCGCCCAGGGCCCGTTGCGCGGTGACGTCATCGTCGCGTGCGTCGCCGACGAGGAGTACGCGGGCGCCGGTACCGAGGAGGTCCTCGACTCCTTCACCGCCGACGCCGCGATCGTCACCGAGCCCAGCCACCTCCAACTCACCCTCGCGCACAAGGGGTTCGCCTGGTTCGACGTCCACGTGCTCGGCCGCGCGGCCCATGGCTCACGTCCCGACCTCGGCATCGACGCCATCGCCAAAGCGGGCCATTTCCTGGTCGCGCTCGAAGAGTTGGGGAAACGGCTCGCGCGAGGGCCCGGTCACCGACTGCTCGGCACGGGCACCGTGCACGCCTCCGTCATCCGGGGCGGGGAGGAGGCCTCCACGTACCCGGCGTCCTGCCACATCACCGTGGAGCGGCGGACGGTACCCGGGGAGGGCGACGCCGAGCGCGAACTCACCGACGTACTCGACCAACTCGCCCTGACTGTCCTTGACGTCGCCTACGAAGTGACGCCCGGCGTCCACCGCGACCCCTTCGAGGCCGACCCTTCGACACCGATCGTCCGCACCCTCTCCCGCCACGCCGAACTCACCCTGGGCCACCCGCCGTCGATCCGCGCCGAGCCCTTCTGGACGGACTGCGCGCTGCTGGACCGGGCGGGGATTCCCTGTGTCCTCTTCGGCCCCGACGGCGAAGGCGCCCACGCGGACACCGAGTACGTCGACCTCGCCTCGCTCGACCGCCTCACCGACATCCTGACCGGCACGATCACCGAGTTCTGTTCCTGACCGGCCGCCCGGCATACTGCCCGGATGGAACAACCTGTCGAGGAAGCCCGAAGCTGGCTCGCCGCGCGCGGAGTCGTCCAGACCGACGAGGGCTGGACCGAGTCCGGACGGCCGCGCACCGCCAACGAGATCGCCCACTCCTGGGCCGATGCCGCCCTCGCCGACGACACCCTGGACATGGCCGGCCGCGAGCGGCTCGCCTTCGGGCTCCTCGACCTCCTCGACGACTACTGGGTGACCCGAGAGATCGGTTCCGCCCTGAACTCCCTCCCCGCAGGCGCCCTTTGGCGCGGTTACCGGCGGCGCCTGGAGGCGGAACAGGACGCCCAGCCTGTCACGTACTCCCTGTGGGTCGACTGGTTCGAGAACCGCGCGACCGTCGAGACGGCCTTCGCGGAGGTGCTCGGCAACGACATTGACCTCATCGTGAGACACCCGTCCGCGCCGCTGCTGCGCCGCGCGGGCCGAGTCCTGGCCTGCTCGGGCCCGGTGCTGTGGCGCGTGAAGGAGCCGGCGTACAACACGGCCGTACGCCTCCCCGAACTCCACCAGCCCTTGTACGACGGCCTGTTGGCGAGCTACCACGACGTCTGCGGCGACCTGGAGCCCAGCGCGGCACTCGGCCTGCTCGCGCGCCTGCGTATTCCGGCGGAGACTCCGCACCTCGCCCAACTGCGGGCCGTGCTCTCCGCCGGGCAGCGGAACCATCACCGCAGTCCTGATGCGTGAGGGAGGGAGCGACCATAGAGGTCGACCGAGACCAGGACGGTGACCTCTTGGCCCGCGTCCTCATGGCCTTCGCGGGGGTCCTGTCCCGCCCGCGGAGCCGACCATGCGTCGGTGGCCGGTAGTGTAGTGCTCTTCGGGCCGTTCGGCTCCGGAGTCCCAGAGGCGACCGACGATGAAGCTCCGCTCCCTGATTGCCGATGCAGACACCGTGTGGCGGCTCCCCGCCGCTGACGCCTGGAGGGGATACCGTGCCCTCTGCTGGAGCGCCGGGCCTGCCGGAGAGCTTGCGGTCCTGCTGGTCCACCGGCGGCATCTTGAACGCAGCCCGTACATCAAGGGCTGGCCGGGGTGGGAGCCGAAGGTCCCGTTCGCCGGGGAGTTGGTCATCGTCGTGGGACAGGAAGAGCGGCGTGTCCCGGTGGAGGACGTCCGTCTCCGGCCCAGCCATCTGGCCCTGTTGCCGGGTTCGCGGTTCCTGCTGGTGAGAGGGCGGACGCCCCGGATCGGGGCCGAGGGGCGCTGGGCGCCGAACGCTGTGGTCCTCGACCCGTCCGGCACTTCCGAGGCCGAGTTCTGTATCGGCGACGACATCTCCGCCCTGGTCACCGACGCCGGCGGAGGCATCTGGACGGCCTACGGCGACGAGGGCATCCACGGAGGCCACCCCGAATCGGGAACGGGCCTCGCGGGCTGGGACTCCCAGGGCCGGAACTCCTGGTCTCCCCGAGGTCGACTGCCCGACCAGCCACTTGAAGGCGGCACCGCCGCGACCGAGGACGCAGAGGTATGGCTCGTCTGGGACTCCAGCAGGGGTGGCACCTTCCTGACGAGGATCACTCCGTCCACCGGAGACGTCGTCAGCCATCCCAGTCCCGTCCCCAACCTGGACGGGTTCGCGGTCTCCGGCAAGAGCGCGGTGCTCACCCGCCGGGACCACGACCAGCGGTCCGTCGAACTCACACGCACGGAGTTCGACGGCACCACCTGGGAGGCGACCGGCAGCCGTCGGCTGCGCGTGCCCGGCCGAGTTGTCGCACGCTGCGGCCAGGGCCGCGACGGTTCCCTCTGGCTCCGGGCGGGCGATACCTGGTTGCGGATAGAGGTTTGAGCGGGGAGCCGGGATGGGGTCACGGGCGCCCCCCGCCGGGCCACCTCGCCCAGCCAGTACAGGCTTGGTTCCGGGTGGCGGGTGAAGGTTTCGCGGTCGACTGCGATGACGCCGAGGGCGGGTTTCCAGTCGCCTCAGCGGTAGTTGCCGAGGGCGCTCCAGTGGAGGTGGGCGCGGACGTCGATGCCGTCGTCGATCGCGGGGAAGAGGCCGTCCAAGGCGGCTGAGGTGTAGGCGATGCGGCGGGTGTCGTCGGAGGTGGCGATGTCGTTCTCCGTGACCAGGTTGGGAGTGCCGGCGGTGACGGCGGTGTGGCGGACGGCTTTCGCGAGGGCGTCGGGGCGGTAGGGCTTGCCGGTCATGGTGTCGTCGGGGTGTGGGGTTCGAGGCCGTCGGTGCGACTCATTCGCTGGAGTAGGACTGGACGCCTACGAAGTCGTCGTCGCGGGAGGCTTCCAGGGAGAGGTTCTCCCAGGTGTGTTCGAACTCATGGAGTTTCGCCTCCACACCGGGGCGGGCGGTGAGGACGCGGTTCGCGATGCTTCAGCCGACGTCCGCGTCGGTGTGGGTGTGGAGGACCGCGCGGGCCGCGCGGGGGGCCTTGATCAGGGCGGCGCCGATCTCCGAGTCGCGGGCAGGGAGTTGACGGCGGGTCGTGTCGGCGCCGGCGCGGCTTTCGGCGGGGAGGTACTGCCGTTCGACGGTCATCATTGCGAGCATGTTGGGCTCGTTGAGGGTGGCGACCCAGGGGACGCCGTCCAGGATGAGGGCGACGGTCTCGACGTACCGGGTGAAGCGGGCGGTCGCCCGTTCGCCCAGCCCCCGCCCTCCTTCGTGAACCAGCGGGGGCTGGAGAAGTGGTGGAGGGTGAGGACGGGGGGCAGGCCGGGGGAGAGCGCGGTGTCGATCATCCGCCGGTAGAGACCGGACCGTCCGCCTCTGCGGCCGGTACGCTGGCGGGCTGCTGGAGCCAGTCGGCGGCGGGCGCGGGTTCGGAGCCCAGACGGTTGAGGATGACGCCGTGCTGCCTGACCTCGGCCATCGTCTTGGCGAGGGTGCTGGCGAGGTCGTCGAGGTCGTCGAGGTCGTCGTCGGGGACGCGGAGCGGTTCGGGGTCGGGCATGGGGGCGTTCTCCATCTGCGGGGAGGGCAGGACGGAGAAGAGGGTCCGCAGAATCCGCGATTTGGCCGGGCTGCGAGAACCTGGTAGCGGGATGCCGCGCAGAGCGGCGGCATCAGAACCTTCACCGTCCAGGGCGCCCGTCGAGGTAAGACGCGGTTGTCGAGTGTGGCCTGCCGAGGACTGGGCACACCCGTCATGGACCTGGCAACCGCAACTCCGCCACAGCACGGCGGAGTACTCACGCAAGGCTCAAGCGGATCAATTTGTTGTCGCCGTCGCCTTCGTCATGGCTGTCCTGGCCGGTACTGAAGGGGTGGCGTCCGCGCAGACCTTCGCCGCTCCGGGTGCGGCGTCGGCTGATGTCCCCGAACAGGCGTGGGGTTCCGCCGATGGCCGCCCGTCCACGGCGACCGCCGATGCGACCTCGGCCGAGGCGGCTGGCGGGCGGCGTGGGCACACGGCCGCGCCGGGGGAGTTGCCGCTGGAGAGCGGCACCTCGTCCCCGGTCGGCGCCCCGAGCGCCCCGCTCCCCGACGCCGAGACCACACCCGTGTCGGTGGAGACGGCGGACCCGAAGGGTTTCGACGCGGCGACGAGCCGTGAGGTCGCCGCCGAACGGCAGCGCACCTCCCGCACGTTCCAGAACACGGACGGCACCCTCACCACCCGCTTCTACGACGAGCCCGTCAACTTCCAGGACGCGTCGGGGAACTGGAAGCCGATCGACACGACCCTGAAGGAACTGCCAACGAACGGCGGGCTGTCGACGCAGACCGTCAGCGCTTCCACCGACGGCTGGAAGATCACGGCGGGTGACACGGAGACGACGTTCGCCGGGTACGCCGACGGCACTCCCCTCGTCTCCCTCAGGACGAGCGCGGACACCTCGGTCGGCTTCTCGATCCAGGACGCCGCGCATGTGCCGGGCGAGGCCGACGCGAGCACCGTCGTCTACCCGGGCGTGCGCCCGTCGGCGGACGTACGGTTCGTCGCCGGCGGCACCTCGGTCAAGGAAGTCATCACCCTCAACAGCGCCGCCGCTCCCATGGAGTGGGTGTTCCCGCT
The DNA here is from genome assembly GCF_033794345.1 of Streptomyces niveiscabiei. Lineage (NCBI taxonomy): Bacteria > Bacillati > Actinomycetota > Actinomycetes > Kitasatosporales > Streptomycetaceae > Streptomyces > Streptomyces niveiscabiei. Next base: position 80,147 of record NZ_JARAYJ010000034.1, on the reverse strand, counting down.
GCACACCCAGGGGGTGACGGCCCGTCTGGAGCCCACGGGCGCGGTGACGTTCCGCGACGCGGCGGGCGGTGTGCGCGCCACCATGCCGGCCGGCTGGATGGAGGACTCCGACCTCGCCCCCGGCTCCAACCAGGGCGAGATCTCCACCGGCGTCCGCTACGAACTCCTCGACGTCGCCGGCGGCCAGGCCCTGAAGGTGACGCTGGACACCGAGTGGCTGAACGCTCCCGAGCGTGTCTTCCCCGTGAAGGTGGACCCGACCGTCACCACGGTGACCTCTACCAACGCCACTTCCGGCACCTACGTCCAGTCCCCTTACAACGCGGACTTCTCCGGCGACACGAACGTCAAGGTCGGTACCTACGACGGTGGTGGCCACAAGGCGGCGGCGTTCCTGCGGTTCGCCGGTGTGGAGAACACTCTCAAGAACGCCTGGGTGGTCGGCGCCCGTCTCGCGCTGTACAACACGTGGTCGTACTCCTGCACCGCGCGTCCGGTGACGGTCCACGCGATCACGTCGAACTGGGCGGAGTCCACCACCAGGACCTACCCGGGCCCTTCGACCGGGTCGGCGCTCTCTTCGAAGTCCTTCACCCACGGCTGGCGCCCCGAGGGGCAGACCGCGTACCCGTGCGGGGCGGCGGCGTGGGAGTCGATCCCGCTCGGGTCGGCGGGCCGCCAACTCGTCGACGACTGGACGCACGGCCGTAAGAAGAACTACGGCCTGGCGGTGAAGGCGTCGACCACCGATTCCAAGGCGTGGAAGAACTTCGGCTCCGACGACTACCCCAACGGCAAACCGTCCCTGGACGTCACGTGGACGAAGTACGGTGCCACCTACAAGCTCGGTGAGTTCGTCACCCCGATGACGGCAACCTCCGAGGGCGTCTTCAAGGTGACGGTCACCAACCGCGGCCAGCAGACCTGGCCCAAGGGCGGCAACTTCACCCTGCGCTACCTGCTGTTCGACGCGGCCGGCAAGGAGATCACCGACACCGCGAAGATCCGCTGGACGACGATGCCCGCCGATGTCCCCCCGGGCGCAACGGTCACCGTCGACGCGAAGATCGCACCGCTCACACCGGCCGACTACACCCTGGCCTGGACGATGAACGACAACGGCATCGCCACCTTCAGCGGCGCCGGTGTCCCGGTCTCCGCGATGCGCGTGTCCGCCGTCAACGTCCCGCCCTACCTGACCGGCGCGGCCCCGGCCTCCGGAGCCGTCGTCAACACCCTGACCCCGACCCTGTGGGCCTCCGGCGCCGACCGCGACCGCTACCCCAAGGCCCTCCAGTACCAGTTCGAGGTCTGCGAGGTCGAGGGCAAGAACACCCGCAAGAACTGCAAGACCGGCCCGCGCGTCGCCTCCCAGCAATGGGCGGTCACCAGCGGCTGGCTGTCCTGGTCGAAGACGTACGCCTGGTACGGGTACGCCTACGACGGCAGCTCCACCTCCGCGCGCCCCGTCCCGTCCCTGCTGACGACCCAGGTGCCGCAGCCCGCGATCACCAGCCACCTCGGCGGCTCCGACAGCGGACGCAGTTTCGGCGAACGCTCCGGGAACTACGCCACCTCGGCCACGGACGCCGCGATCCCGACCGTCGGCCCCGAACTGTCGGTGACCCGCACCTACAACTCCCAGGACCCGCGCCAGAAGAACGCCTTCGGCGCGGGCTGGGCGACCCGCTGGGACATGCGCGCCACGACCGAGAGCACCGGCAGCGTCGTCCTCACGCTGGCCACCGGCACCCAGGTCCGCTTCGGCAAGAACGCCGACGGCACCTACGCCGCCCCCTCCGGCTCGGCCGGCGTCCTCACGGCCCAGTCCGGCGGCGGCTGGACCCTGCGAGACGGCTCCGCGACCCTGTACACCTTCAGCTCCACCGGACTCCTGACGAAGATCGCCGACGGACACGGCCGCACCCAGGAACTCACCTACACCGACAGCCGCCTGACCCAGGCCAAGGACGTCCTCTCCGGCCGCACCCTCACCTTCACCTGGACCGCCGGGCACGTCACCACCGCCGAGACGAACCCCGTCAACGGCACCGGTACGAGCCTGAAGTGGACCTACACCTACGACGGCGACCGGCTGACGAAGGTCTGCCCGCCGTCCTCGACGACCGCGTGCACCGCCTACACCTACGAGAACGGCAGCCTCTACCGCAGCACCGTGCTGGACGACGGCCCCACCGGATACTGGCGCCTGGGCGAGCCCGAGGGGGAGAGCGCGGCCAGCGAAGCCGTCTCCAACACCGGCCTGAACGACGCCCTGTACCGGGACGTCACCCGCGGCGCGGCGGGCGCACTGGCGGGGACCGGTAACCAGTCCGGGTCCTTCGACGGCACCGATTCCCATCTCGCGCTGCCCGACGACGCCCTGGGTTCCTCCCCGTTCGCGTCGGTGGAACTGTGGTTCCAGACCACCAAGTCCGGCGTGCTGCTCTCTCAGGCCAATGAGCGCATGGAGGACATCGACCCGTCCGTCAGCCAGTCCACCCCGCTGCTCTACGTGGGCACGGACGGCAAGCTGCGCGGCCAGTTCTACTTCCCCGGCACCACCTGGACCCCGCTCACCTCCACCGCCGCGGTCACCGACGGATCCTGGCACCACGTCGTCCTGTCCGGCGCGGGCACCACACAGACCCTCTATCTCGACGGCACGGCGGTCGGCTCCAAGACCGGCGTGATCGACCACCTCGAACAGCGCTACACCTATGTCGGCCTGGGCTGGACCAGCGTCCCCTGGGCTGGCATCGACAAGACCGACCAACTCGGCCACTTCACCGGCCTCATCGACGAGGTCGCCGTCTACGGCCACACCGTGGACGCGAGCACCGCCGCCGACCACTACGCCGCCCGCGCGGCCGTCTCCCGGATCACCAAGGTCACCCTGCCCTCGGGACGTGTCAGCGCCGAGGTGACGTACGACTCCGACACCGAGCGCGTCACCCAGGCCAAGGACAACAACGGCGGGACGTGGAAGGTGTCCGCGCCCTCCTACTCGGCCGGTTCCGCCGCCTACAGCGACACCGTGCGCGCCTCCGGCCCGAACGAGTACTGGCGCCTGGGCGACCGACGCGGCACCATCGCCGCCACCGCCCTCCCCGAGGGATCGGACGGCACCTACGGAGACAACGCCGCCCTCGGCACCTACGGGGCCTTCGCCGCCGGCGACGACACGGCCGTCGGCCTCAACGGCGACTCCTACGTCCAGGTCGCCGACAACTCCCTGACCGGTACCGCCCTGTCGGCGGAACTGTGGTTCCGCACCGACAAGCCCGGCATCCTGCTGACCGAGTCCAACGCCGACATCAGCGAGGACGACGTCCCCACCCGCGCCACCCCGCTGCTGTACGTCGGCACCGACGGCAAGCTGCACGGCCAGTTCTACTCCGACACCACCAACTGGACGCCCCCGGCGTCCAAGAGCACGGTCACCGACAGCCAGTGGCACCACGCCGTCCTCACCGGCAACGGCACCACCTCCGCCCTCTACGTCGACGGTGTTCGTGCCGGCACGGTGTCCGGCACCATCACCCACCTCGACCAGACCCGGATCTTCCTCGGCAAGGGCCGCACCGGCTCCCGCTGGGCTGCCCTCGATTCCACCGACCCCTGGGGACACTTCAGCGGCGCCCTCGACGAAGTCGCCTTCTACCCCAAGGCCCTTACCGCCGCCGAGATCGGCGCACACTACCGCTCCCGCACCGGCATGGTCACCGGCGACGGCCCGCACTACCGGGGCGCCGTCACCGTCGACGCCCCGGCCGGCTACTGGCGCCTCGACGAGGTGAACGGCACGACCGCCCACAGCCAGGTCGCGGTCCTCGACGGCGGCGGCACCTACACCAACGCCACCCTCGGTGCCGACGGCGCCTTCGGCACCGGCGACAACACCGCCGCCACCTTCAACGGCAACGGCTACGCGGAGATACCGGGCGGCATCCTGCGCGGCTCCACGGACCTCGCTGTCGAACTCTGGTTCAAGACCACCAAGGCCGGCGTCCTGGTCGGCGACCAGTCCGCCCCGATGGGCGCCACCGTCACCGGCACCTACGCGCCGCTGCTGTACGTCGGCACCGACGGCAAGCTCAACGGCAAGTTCTTCTCGCCCGGCCTGGGCACCGCGAAGGTCGCCTCCGCGGACACCGTCACCGACGACCAGTGGCACCACGCCGTCGTCACGGCCACCGGCACCGCCCAGACCCTCTACCTCGACGGCGTCCAGGCCGCTACCCTCACCGGAGCCGTCAGCCACCAGTCCAACACCCGCACCTACATAGGCGCCGGCTTCGCCAAGAACTGGCCCGCCGCCCCCGCCGACCCCGGCTACTTCACCGGCCAGATCGACGAAGTCGCCGTCTACCAGCACGGCCTGACGGCAGACCAGGTCGCCGAGCACTACCGCTCCCGCGAACACTCCGGCAGCTCCGCCCTGGCCATGACGGTCACCGTCACCGACCCCGCGGGCGCCACCACCAGCACCACCTACGACGCCCTGCGCGGCCAGCGCCGCACCGCCGCCACCGACGCCGACGGCGGCACCACCACCTACGCCTACGACACCGGCGGCTACCTCCACACCGTCACCGACCCCAACGGCCACTCCACAGTCACCGGCCACGACACGCGCGGCAACACGGTCTCCACGACCACCTGCCGCGACGCCGGCTCCTGCGCCACCAGCTTCACCACCTACTTCCTCAACAGCGCCGATCCGCTCGACCCGCGCAACGACAAACCCCTCACCCAGCGCGACGCCCGCTCCACCGGCCCCGCCGACAACCGCTACCGCACCACCTTCGCGTACAGCACCCTCGGCCTGCCCACCACCGTCACCCGCGCCGACACCACGGCCGCCGTCACCACCTACACCGCGGGCACCGAAGCCGCGGTCGGCGGCGGCACCACTCCGGCGGGCCTGGTCCTCACCCAGACCACCCCCGGCGGCGCGAAGACCTCCTACCGCTACTACGCGGGCGGCGACCTCGCCGAGGTGACCTCGCCCTCCGGCCTGATCACGTCGTACACCTACGACGGCCTCGGCCGGAAGACCGCCGAGAAGCAGGTCTCCGACACCTTCCCCGCCGGCGTCACCACCGCCTACGGCTACGACCAGGCGTCCCGCATCGTCAGCGAGAGCGGCGCGGGCGTGAGGAACGAGATCACCAACACCGTCCACACCGCCGCGATCAGCCGTACCTACGACGCCGACGGCAACCTCCTCACCGAGACCACGAAGGACACCACCGGCGGCGACCCGGAGCGCACCACCACCAACCACTACGACGCCTACGGCCTCAACGACAGCAGCACGGACGCCGAACAGAACACCACCCGCTACGAACACGACCCGTTGGGCCGCGTCACCGCCCAGACCGACCCGGCCGGCACCCGCCTCACCTACACGTACACCGCACGCGGCCAGCACGCCACGACCGTCCTGAAGGACTGGACCGGCGACCCCACCGGCACCACCCGCGACCTCACCGTCGCCGCCAACGCCTACGACCCGGCCGGCCGCCTGGCATCCACCACCGACGCCATGGGCGCCACCACCGCGTACACCTACTACGACGACAACCTCGCCGCCACGACCACCGCCCGCCAGGTCACCCAGGCCGACGGCTCCCGCCACGACATCGTCACGCAGGCCGACACCTACGACCTGGCCGGCCACCTCACCCGCCGCACCACCGGAAACGGCGCCACCGTCCAGACCTTCACCGTCGACGCCCTCGGCCGCACCACCACCGCCGTCCTCGACCCCACCGGCCTGGGCCGCACCACCACCTACACCTACGACAACGACGACCGCGTCACCGAGCAGGCCCAGACCATCACGGGAACCGGCAAGCTCACCACCACCTCCGTCTACGACTCGGCCGGCAACGTCACCCGGCAGACCGCGACCGACGGCACCACCACCCACACCGTCACCACCACCTACGACCGCCGCGGTCTGCCGCTCACCACGGTCAGCCCGCGCGGCAACACCACCGGCGCCGACCCCGCCGCCCACACCACCACCTACCGCTACGACGCCCTCGGACGCCTCATCCAGGAGACCGCCCCCGCGATCCAGGCCGAGGAGAACGGCACCGCCCCCGCCACCCTCAACCCGGTCACCCTGACCGGCTACAACACCTTCGGGGAAGCCACCGAGGCCAAGGACCCCCGAGGCAACGTCACCCGCACCCAGCTCGACCGCCTCGGCCGGACCACCGCCGTCACCCTCCCCGACTACACCCCGCCGGGCACCACCACACCCCTCACGGCCACCTCCCGCACCACCTACACCCCCACCGGCCTCCCGCAGACCGCCACCGACCCGCTCGGCCGCATCACCCGCTACGCCTACGACCAGTTCGGCCAACTGATCTCCCGCACCGACCCGGCGGCCGACGCCGCCACGGCCCTCGCCGCGGAGACCGACCCCGACCTCCTCAACCCCACGAGCACGGACGGCGGCGGCATCACCCGCTACACCTGGACCCCCACCGGTCTCCAGCTGTCGGCCACCGACCCGCTGGGCGCCCGCACCGAATCGACCTACGACGAACTCGGCCGCACCCTCACCGCCACCACCGTCGAGCGCCACCCCACCACGGCCAACCTCGTCTCCCGCTACACCTGGGACGACGCGGACAACCAGACCGCCTCGACCACCCCGGCCGGCATCACCACCACCAGCACCTACAACCCGGCCGGCGAACCCAAGACCGTCACCACCCCCGCCGGAACCACCAAGTTCGACTACGACGGCCTCGGCCGCCGCACCCAGACCACCGACGCCACCAACCGCCGCACGACCACCACCTACAACACCCTCGGCAACATCACCGCCACCACCGACTACGGCACCGGCACCACCGCCCTGCGCACCACGACCGCCGAGTACGACGCCGAAGGCAACCGCACCGCCACGATCTCCCCCCAGACCAACGCCCGCACCACCTACACCTACGACGCCCTGAGCCGCACGACCCAGCAGACCGAACCGGTCACCGCGACCGCGTCGATCACCACCTCCTTCGGCTACGACGCGGCAGGCAACCGCACCCGGCTCACCGACGGCCGAGGCAACACCACCACCTACACCTTCACCCCCTGGGGCCTGCCCGAATCCACCATCGAGCCCTCCACCCCGGTCCACCCGGCAGCATCCGACCGCACCTGGACCACCGCCTACGACAAGGCCGGCCAGGCCGTGACGGAACTCCTGCCCGGCGGCGTGAAACGCGAGAAGACCTACGACGGCCTCGGCCGCCTCACCCGCGAGACCGGCACCGGCGCCGAAGCCCCCACCACCCCCCGCACCCTGGAGTACGACCTCACCGGCCGCCTCACCGCCACCGGCACCGCCGACGGTGTCACCCGCAACACCTACACCTACAACGACCGAGGCCAACTCCTCACCGCAGCCGGCCCCGGCGGTGCCGCCACCTACAGCTACAACGCCGACGGCGCCATGACGATGCGCAAGACCGCGGCGGGCACCACCACCTACGGCTACGACACCGCAGGCCGCATCGACTGGACCACCGACGCGATCACCGGCAACCAGACCTGGTACGACTTCGACGCCGCCGGCCGCCCGAAGCAGGAGCAGTACGCCACCCAACCCGCAGGAGCCACGACCTTCGCGGCGACAGCCAAGCGCGCCTACGCCTACGACGACCTCGGCCGCCTCGCCACCGACACCGTCACCACCATCGACGGCACGACCACGGTCGCCTCCACCACGTACGGCTACGACCTCGACGACAACCTCACCTCGAAGAAGACAACCGGCACCGCGGGCGCAGGAACCAACACCTATGCCTACGACCAGGCCAACCGCATGACGTCCTGGACCAAGGACGGCACCACCACCGCCTACACATGGGACGCCTCCGGCAACCGCACCCAGGCCGGCACGAAGACAGCGACCTTCGACGCCCGCAACCGCCAACTCACCGACGGCACAACGGCCTACACCTACACAGCCCGAGGCACCCTCGCCTCCACCACCGCCGGAACCGGCACCCCGCGCACCCTCACCTCCGACGCCTTCGAACGCAAGATCACCGACGGCGCCACCACCTACACCTACGACTCCCTCGACCGCGTCCAGACCCGAAACACCACGGCCTTCACCTACGACGGCGGCTCCAACAACCTCACCACCGACGGCACCACCACCTACAACCGCACCCCCGACGGCGCCCTCCTCTCCTACACCGACGGCACCACCAAACAGCGGGCCCTCACCGACCAGCACACCGACCTCATCGCCGGCCTCACCCCCGACGCCACCCAGACCTCCGGCTCCACCGCCTACGACCCCTTCGGCACCAAAACCGCCACCACCGGCACCACCCCCGCCGCCGGCTACCAGTCAGGCTGGACCGACCCCACCACCGGCGACGTCAACATGGCCGCCCGCTGGTACCAGCCGGGCACCGGATCCTTCGGCTCACGGGACACCTGGAAACTGGAGCCCAACCCTTCATCGCAGGCGAATCGATACCTGTATGGCGGCGGAAACCCGTTGCTGAGAACCGACCCGACCGGGCACGACTGGACTTGGAAAGACACATTCCATGTCGCGGAAACCTTGATCAGACCGAGCCCTATCGGCGTCTTCTTCACCGTCTTCATGGGAGGCAGCGACAGCATCGGTGACGAGTGCTACGGAATGCCGTGCTACCTCCTCTACACCCCCAACTCAAGCAAAAGCCAGTTCTGCGACACACACGCGTGGACCGTGCAGTGCGGTGGAGCACCGGCTTCGAGCAGCGGGTCGGGTTCCAAGGGTGGCGGAAGCTACCGTGGAGGCGGATCTTCATATCGTGGAGGCGGTTCCTCCTACAAGGACAAGCAGTGCAGCGGCGTGTGCACGGTTCGACCGACAAAGCCTCCCAAACCCCCGATTGACCAGAACCCCAATGACGGTCTGCATCCCAGTACTGCCCCCGACCGCCCGATCGCTTTGCCGGACTGGGCCCCAGGACTTGCTGGGTGGACTGTTGCCCAAGGGGTTGACCTGGTCGTCGGCGGCGCGAGGGTTCTCGGTCTCCTGGCGAGCAAGATCTTCGACCCCGAGGACTTGATCGATCTGCTGCCCATTCCGAAGGGCGAGCCGGGAGGGAAGAATGACGGCCGTGATCGTCAGGACGAGAAGTGCGATGACGGTCCAGGCGTGAGTCTCACGGGACACGCGGTGTATCTGCCGCGTGAGCGGTACTACGACACCTTTGAGAAGCGCTGGGAATGCCGGGCGACCGGGGTATACGGTCTGCTTGATGCGAGTGACTACAACAAGTTGCGTAAGAGGCCAGGAACCAACACCAATGACTCGACGCAGCCTCCGGGGATTAATGAGATATATGGACAGGGTTACAAGGGTGTCAACGGCCATCTGATCCCAGCCACATCAACCGGTTCCGGGATCGATCTGCGCAACCTTGTGGCAGAATACGAGAAGGCTAATCATCCCTACATCAGTTACACCGTTGAAAGGGATATCTGGAAGGCTGTCACGTCGGGGAAGCATCTAAAGATTTCCGTGACCCCGCACTATGGAAATAGTGGTAGTGGCATCCCGACCGAGATTGAGTACAATTACGGAACCCTAGAAGATGGCGATATGAAGCACTGTGTGATTACTCAGTCACCTACAGGTGGCACTACCCGGGGTAGTGCGGATTGTCCGCAGAGGCCACGGCGATGAGGGAGAACTACCTCAAGCTTGTTCTGGAAATGCTCGGCAATCCGCTGCGGCGGTACGCAGACCCCGAGGCGTGGCATAGGCTGGAGAACGATCTGGGGGTGATCCTGCCGGCGGACTACAAGGAGATCGTCGATGCTTACGCTCCCGTTGACATCAATGGTCATCTGTCCCTGTATCACCCGGCGACCGATCGTTGGAACCTGGGCGAAGAGATACGCGACATGTCGGATGCGTGGTCGGAGATTGAGTGGGGCGAGGATGAAATTGAGGGAGACCCTCGTCTCTCGCTTGGCGTATCCGAACTGCTCTTCGGTACACCTGACGGTCTAATTCCGCTTGCCAGCACGGATCGGCGCGAGGTCATCTTCTATGCACCCCGGGGAGCTTCGGGTAAAGGGGCGCTTTTTATCGAGGGCGGAACCTATGAATTTTTCGAGTTCTCCTTCTCCTTCGCAGAGTGGCTCTACCGCTGGCTGATCGGTGAGGAGGTCACCGGACCGGGGGGCAGCGCTTTCTATCCGGGGCCTGTGGCGCTTAGAGATCTCCCCATGTCTTCCGGGGAACGTCCGGAGACTCGCTACGGTCCGCCTCGCGGTATGTGATCAAGGCATTCCGTTACTTGGAGTGCGCCTGCCTGGGGCCGGACCGGTGACACCGGTCCGGACCGTTCTGCCAGGTCAGGAGTGCGGACAGGCCATTGGAGGTGCGAGGCGGCATAGCGCTTCAGCAGCCTGTTGAGGAACGACGCCGTTGCCGAGTGCGGTGAGCTGGGCCGGTCGTCCGAGTCCGGGGGTGGCGGTGACCCAGCCGGGGTCCAGGCCCTGCATCCACTCCACGAAGTCGGCGCGGAGCCGTCCGGCCGCGTCGGTGGGCGGTGGCGCGGGGCGGGTGAGCGTCTCCCATCGGGCGATGGCGGCTGCGTAGGCTCCCCATCGCTGGTCGGCGTCGTTTCCGTCCAGAGCGGCAGCGCCGTCGCCGGGAGCGGCTGGCGTCGTCCCCTGCCGGGCCGGCGCTCCCGGGTGACCGGGCTGCTGGGGCGCAGGGACGCCGCTGCGCTCGGCAGGGTCAAGTCCCCGTTGCCGTGACGCTGGTTGGGCGAGCCCTTGATCCCGTCCGACGCCTTCGGGGTCGGCAGGAGCCACTCCACCTCGTCGGCCAGGTTCGGCCCGTGGCCTCCGCTCTTGCGCTTGGCGGGGTGCTGTGAGCCGCCGTTCTTCGCGATGTTGCTGGTCGGCGTCTTCAGCAGGGTCCCCGGCGGGCCAGGCGGTGAGGAAGACGCGCTCGCGGCGGTGGGGTGCTCCGACGTCGGAGGCGCGAAGCACGAGCCATTTCGCGTCGTACCGGAGGTCGGCCAGGGAGCCGAGTACGGCGCCGAGTGCCCGCACAGGACGCTGGTCTGGGGTGTCTCCCAGACACCACGGGCAGAGTTCCACGTCGCCAGGGGAACCGGCGGGTGAGGTGAGGAGGCCGCGGACATTCTCGATCACCACCAAACAGGGGCGGAGGGCCTCGACCGCACGGGCGACGTGCAGCCACAGCCCGGAACGGGTCTGGGAGTTGAGCCCGGCGCGGCGGCCGGCGACCGAGACGTCTTTGACAGGGGAACCCCGCCGTCAGGACGCACACCCCGGGGACGGTGGACCAGTCGACGGTCGTGATGTCGCCGAGGTTGGGGACGCCGGGCCAGTGGCGGGCCAGGATGCGGGAGGCGTTGGGGTCGGTCTCGGCGTGCCAGGCCACGCGGGCGCCGTAGACGGCTTCGGCGGCGAGGTCGAGGCCGCCGTATCCGCTGCACAGGGAGCCGATGGTGCGGTGCGACGGCATGTCAGAGGCTTCGGGTGGTACGGGGAACGGGCGGGGAAGGGGTGGCCGGAGGTGCTGGTGCTGTGGCGGAGGAGGGGCGCACGGCGGGGGTGGTGCGGGTCAGGGCGGCGCGGGTGCGGCCGTCGTCGGGTGCGTCGACCGCATCTGCGGCTCGGCGCAGGCCGGTTGCGGCGTCGGTGAGGCTTTTACGGGCGGCCTCCAGATACAGCGGTACGCGGGACTCGTCCGGTTCTCCGGTGCCGGGGAGCCGGGAGTGGACGGCGGGGACGGCGGCGTCGCCGAGCGCGGTGAAGGCGTCGCCGATCTTCGGGACGGCGGCCACGCAGGCGAGGGTGATACGGGGGTCGGTCTCGGGGTGGCACAGGGCGGTGCGGAGGTCGCCGAGGAGGTTTCGGCCGGTGAGCAGGAGGCGTTCGGCGTCACGGGTGAGGCGCATGACGCCGAAGCCGTCGAACGGCTCGTGCCCGTCGGGGAGTTGGGCGGCGAAGGCGGTGAGGAAGTCGGCGGTCGTGCGGAGTTGGTCGGTGGTGGGCATGGGGTGGGTCTTCCGGTCTCGCGGGGAAGGTCGGGGAGCCTCGGACTGGGCGCCGGGCGTGAGGGAGGGGTCAGCCGTGTCCGCGAGAGGGAGGTCGCACGGAGGTTGGACCGGGGGCAGAGCCGGGCTGGGCCGAGGGCGGTGGGCCTGAGCGTGGAGCGCTGCGGGCGAGGGCGGCGTGTGCCTGCGCAGGAGGCGGCCCGTTGAGTGAAGGACCTGGTAGTGGCGGCGCCGGAGCGGGGCTGCCGTTTGCGGTCTGCCAGCGGGCGCGGACGTCGTCGAGTGGGCCGAGCGCGTCCAGGGCGTGGTTGATGAGCCGTCCGGGGGCCAGGGCCTCGTTCTCCGCCAGGGCCCGGATGGCGCGTGCCGAGGTGGCCGCCGTGCGGGTGAGCGAGGAGCGGATCACCAGTTCGCCGAGCCATTCGGGGCTGCCGGGGCCGACGCCGTCGCAGATGGCGGTGAGCTGCTCGCCCGAGAGCGTGCCGTCGGCCAGCAGGCCGCGCCGCTGGGCCTCCCAGAGCAGGGTGATCCGGTCGATGGGCTCGCTGCGGTGGTGCAGCGCGCCGAGACAGCGGTAGAGCTGTCCGTGGGCGGGGTCGGCGAAGTCGCCCGGCCGCAGCCAGCCGACCACCTCGTCCATGGCCTTCGGCTGTTCGGTGAGGAGCGCCAGGAGGAACCGCTCGTCCTCGGCGACCCGGTCGGCCCGGACCGGCGGCGGGGCGGAGATGGCGGGCGGCGGAGCGGTGGGCGGGACCGGGCGCGGCTCGGTTCCCCACCGCCGCGCGAGATCGCCGAGCACCCCGGTGAGAACGTCCGCGTGGTGCAGGGCTCCTTCGACCTCACCCCGGAGCGCGTCGGCACGCGCGGCCTGATGGAGACGGATCGCGTGCTTCGTGATGCTGCGGTGGATCGCACCCTCCAGCACCATGCGGCCGTACACCGGGGCGTGCGCGGAACGCGGACACGACTGGACCAGGGCGTGGGCGTACGACGCGGTCAGCCCCCGTACGTGGAGGCCGGCCTCGTCGACCGCGTCGTTCACCCAGGACAGCGGTACGGGCTTCGCCGTCAGCGCGGGGTGGCCGTCGTCGCGGAGTTTGCGCAGCGCGGCGAACAGCGCCTGGTGGACCGGCCGGTAGAAGTGATCGGGTGCCAGCCAGCCCAGATGCGAGAGCTGGCCCGGATCGAGCAGCACGGAGCCGAGTACCGCCTGCTCGGCGCGCAGCAGCGGGTTCATCGCCGGCCGTCCGTGCCGGAGGCCGCAGGCTCGTTCTGCCGGATCCGCAGGACGGCGACCGCCTGGTCGGCGGCGGCCATCGCCGTGGCGAAGCCGTCCAGCGTGTCGGCGAACGCGGGATCGGTGACGAGGACCGAGCCGGAAGCGGTGACCAGCCGCCAGCGGCCGTCGCGCCGGACCATCGGCGACAGGCCGGGGCACCGTCCGGAGTGCGGCGGAGAAGAAGGCGCAGACATGGAAGGGCTCCTGAAGAGGCGGGAGGAGGTCACGTCGTGAGGTCGAAATCGGCCTGAACGGGGGAGCCCGAACGGCAGGACCAGGGGGAGCAGCCGTCCGGCTCGCCGTTCTCCAGGTCGGCGTCCGCGAGCGCGTCGAAGAGGTCGCCCTGACGTCCGGACCACTCGTGGGCGGTGATCCGGTCGATCGGCGCCTGGTCCAGAGGCCGGCGGCTGCGGTGCAGGTATGCCTGGCCGAGCAGCGGGGTTCCCTCGGCGGTCGCTCGGGCGTTGCCCGACCGGATCGCGGCATCGAATTCGACGACGTCACGCCACTCCTGGGGAGAGCTGTCGCGCAGGGCCCGCCACTGGGCGTTGCCGTGGTACGGGCACCCAAGGCACGCACTTTTCGGGGTCTGGCCGAAACCGCGGGAACGAAGCAGCCGCAGGCAGTCCGACCGGGAGACCCCGGTCTCGATCAGCGGGAACCGGTTCTTCATGTAGGCGACGTCCGCGTCCTTCGCCCGCGAGAACTCGTCCACCGAGATGCCGATCCACTGCTCGACGTGGACCCCGGCGGGAATGCGCTGCGGATAGGGGTGTCCGAGCAGTTCGCGAACCTTCTCCTTGATCGGCCGGATCTTGTACAGACCGGTGCACTGGCGCCGTGACATCCCTTCGCCGCCGGTCGGGTTGAGGATGTGCCTCCCGCTCGATCCGGTCGAGATGGTCGTAGACGGCCCGGGGCTCCCAGCCCGTGTCCGCGAAAATCGCTGCGTCCAGACCGGGAAGATGGCCCTCGGCGGACATGAGCAGCAGACAGGTCGACTGAACCCCGGCACCCAGCGAGAGCACCTTCAGCGCCGGGGCGCTCATGCCGTCGGTCCGAAGCCGTCGTGGCCCGCGGCCTTGGCGAGGGCCCGTTCGGTGATGGCCTTCGTCGCGCGGGCGGAGGCCGGGCCGATCACCTTGGCGGAGGGCTCCTTGTACCAGGGCCGCAGGTCGAGCATGGCGACGCGGATGCCGGTGGCCAGCAACAGGGCCTTGCCCTTGGGGAGCGCGCGGATCGCGTCGGGCGGCAGGACCCGTTCGGTGCGCATGCTCACCGAGGTGGACTTGCCGCTGTCGCTGGTCGACACCGAGGTGGTCTGGACGTCGTGGTCACCGACCTGCCTGCTGAGCCGGTCGGCGAAGTCGGCGTCGTCGATCCCCGATCCGATGATCTTGACGGTGGCGGCGGACCAGAGGGCGTCCATGCCGGTCTCGCCCTACAGCCGCAACGCTCGGCGATGATCACGGCCGCGTGCATCACGGCGTCGGCCGCCGCCGCGATGATCGAGCCGGCGCTGCCGTCGCCGTCCTTGCTGGCCGGCATCGAAAAGTCCGCTGTATGTGCTCTGATCAGCCAGAACGTCGTCGCGAAGCATCAGGCGGCACGAGCTGTCACGTCCCTTGCTGATCTCCCCACTCGGCGGCAGCCCCGCGACCCCGGCCCGGCGTGGCAGCGGCCCGCGCGGTCCCCGCTCGGCGGCGGCCCCGCGGTCACGCCCTGATCCGTCGGCCAGCCGCTAACGGGTCGCGGCCTCGATCTGTGCCAGGTGTGCCGCGAGGATCTCCTCGAACGCGGCGGTGCGGTCCGCGCCGAGGGGGCGGATTTCGCGGGCGAAGTGGGAGAGGGCGGGGAAACGTTCGGGGTCGGCGCCCAGGACTGCCACGCGGAACAGTTCGAGGCCCTGTTCCCGCTCCTCGGCGGTGATCGCGCCGGCCTCGGAGGCGATGAGGGAGGCGATCAGGACGGCGAGCCGGTGGTAGCGCGCCGGGATCTCCTCGTCCGGGAGGCCGGCCGCGCGGAGTGCCTGGAGAACTTCCTCCATGACCAGGCGGGACCCGGTGCCGCTCGACGCGTACCGCCCCCAGACCGCGGCGAGTTCGGGCTGGCTCCCGAAGGCGTCGCGCAGTCGCAGCGCGAGCGAGGTGAGGCGCTGCTTCCAGTCGCCGTCGGTGCGGTGGCCGTCCATGGCGGTGAGGAGGATCCGGTCGGCGACCGCGCGCAGCAGCTCCGTCTTGTTGCGGAAGTGCCGGTAGAGGCTGGAGGAGTCGGTGCCGAGGGTCGCGGCGAGCTTGCGCAGGCTGAAGGAGTCCGGGTCGCTCGTGCGCAGCAACTCCGCCGCCACGTCCAGGATCTCGTCGGTCGACCAACGCTTCCGGCCTGCCATCGTGCCCCTCTCGCCCGCGTCCCACTGCCTCTTGGCCCATGTCAGCCTAACCTATGCACTTGGTGTTGCACGCACCGCGTGCATAATGTTGGCGTCAGTCCGGACCAGGCATGCGAAAGGACCTTCGACGTGAAGAACCCCCTGAATTCAGCCGAGTTGGACGCGGCCCTCGACGCCGTCCACCGCGCGGGCGTACCCGGCGTCTTCGCCGAGGTGCGCGACGGCGACCAGGTCTGGCGCGGCGCCGCCGGAGTCGCCGACGTCGGGACCGGCCGCCCCGTCACCCCCGACCTGCGTCACCGCGTCGGCAGCACCACGAAGACCTTCACCGCGGCGGCGGTGCTCCAGCAGGTCGAGCACGGCACCGTCGATCTCGACGCGCCGATCGGCCGCTACCTCCCGAAGCTGGTTCCGGGGGAGCGCGGCGACGCCATCACCGTACGGATGCTGATCAACCACACCAGCGGCCTCGCGGAGTATCTCCCGTACGCCTACCCGTCGTTGAGCGCGTATCCCGTCCTCGCGGACACCAGCCCCGAGAGCCTGGACGACCACCGGTTGACCCGCTTCGACCCCCTCGGTCTGATCGAGATGGGCGTCACCGCACCCGCCGTCTGCGCGCCGGGTGGTGCGCCGGGGGTGTACTCCAACACCAACTACCTGCTGCTGGGGCAGCTGTTGGAGCATGTGACGGGGGCGACGGCCGAGGCGTACATCACCCGGCACGTCATCGAACGCGCCGGCCTCCAGGACACGGAGTTTCCCGCCGGTCCGCACATCGAGGGCCCGCACTCGCGGCTCTACGAGTCCTGGTTCGGCATGATCGACCCGCCCCGCGACTACAGTGTCTTCGACATGTCCTGGGTGGGCCCGGCGGCCTCGCTGATATCGACCCTCTCGGACGTCAACCGCTTCTACGCCAAGCTCCTCGCGGGAGAGATCGTCGGCCAGGAGTCCCTGGCGGAGATGCGGCGGACCGTCCCGGTCGTCTCCCAGGAGGGCAAGGTGATCGAATACGGCCTCGGTCTGTACCCGACGGAAGTCGCCGGTGCCACGTACTGGGGACACGGCGGCACCGTCTGGGGCGGCGGAACGTTGGCCATGACCCGCGCGGACGGCGGACGGCAACTGGCGGTCGCGGTCAACCTCCAGCGGTGGAACCGCCTCGACACCTCCGGCAGACCCCAACCGCACGCCATCGACGGGGCGTTGGGCGAACTGCTCCGCGCGGCGACACAGGGCTGATCCGACCCGGCCCCCACTCGCCCGGAGCTGGGCCTGCCCCCCCGCTCCCCATCACGCGCGGCCCTCGACCGCCCGGAGCGACGCCCGCTCTCCTCCCGTCACGCCCAGCACCTGCCCGCCCGGAGTCGGGTCGGCCCCCCTCCCGTCACGCCCGGGGGCCGCGCCCACCCCCTTCCCGTCGCCCCCGGCACCCGAGCGCCCGGAGAGCGGGGGGGCTGCCCCACTCCTGGCCCACCCGGAGCAGGGGTTTGCCCCCCTCCCGTCACGCCAGGGCCGCGCCTGCCCCCCTTCCCGTCACACCCAGCACCCGTCCGCCCGGAGCCGAATGTCCGCCCCACCCCCTCCCGTCCCGCCCGACCCCCGCCCCGCCGAAGCCGCGCCCACCCCCGCCCCCGTCCCCCCGTCACCCCCTGGCCAGCCGCAGGCTCTCCTCCACCGCATGCGGAATATCCACCACCGGAAACAGCGTGTGCCGCACGGCCCCCTCTCCATCCGCGACGAGGATCAGCCGCTTGTGCCGCAGCCGCCCCGCCCCCCGGAACGTCGGCAGCCGCAGCGCGGCGGTCACCTCATGGCCGGCGTCCGATACCAGGGGGTACGGAATCCCCTCGGCCCGAGCGAACGCGGCCTGTTCCTCGGGGAGTTGTGTGCTGATGCCGCACAGCGACACCCCCGCACGCCGGAACGACGGCCACGCCTCCCGGAAGAGCCGATGCTCCAGCGTGCACCCCGCCGCTCCCGGAATCTCCCCCCACTCGACGCCCGTACCGGGATAGGCGAACACCACGCCCGCGACGGCCCCCGGCGACACCAGCGCCGAGGGCAGCCGCGCCCCCACCAGCCCCCGTACGCGAGCCTGCTCGGCCCCCTCCTCCTCGGCGGACGCGGTCAACTGCCCGTCGCCCAGCACCCATCGGTCCCCCCAGTCCTGCATGGCGACGAGCAGCGGCAGCAGCGCCGTACCGGCGTCGGTGAGCAGGTACTCGTACCGCACGGGCCGCCGCTGGTACAGGCTCCGCCGCAGCACGCCCTGCGCGACCAGCTTCCCCAGCCGCTCGGTGAGGACCTTGCGGGACAGGCCGATCTCGGCCGCGAGCGCGTCGAACCGGACGTGGCCGCGGGCGACTTCGCGCAGCACCAGTACGTTCCACCAGTCGCCCAGGACGAGGGCGGCCTGGGCGATGCCGCAGGTCTCGTCGGCGTTGTGCATCCTCATGGACCCATAGTAGGTTCCTTTTCGGGACTCACTTTGTTTCCAGTCGGAACTTAAGAGCTGCCCGCAGCCGCCGGCATCCGTCCGGTGTCGCGCGGGCCCAGCGTGAGGAGACGTGTCGTGACCGCGATCAGCAGGGTCGTCGCCCGGGAGATCATCGACAGCCGGGGCAACCCGACCGTCGAGGTGGACGTGGAGCTGAAGGACGGCTCCCTCGGCCGCGCCGCCGTCCCCTCGGGCGCCTCGACCGGCGCCCGGGAGGCCGTCGAACTGCGGGACGGCGACCCGCACCGCTTCCACGGCAAGGGAGTCCGCCGCGCGGTCGACGCCGTGAACGAGAGCGTCGCGGACGCGGTCGTCGGCCTCGACGCCGAGGACCAGGCGACCGTCGACGCCACGATGATCGAGCTGGACGGCACGCCCACCAAGTCGCGCCTCGGCGCCAACGCCCTGCTCGGCGTCTCGCTCGCCACCGCCAAGGCCGCTGCCGCCGCCCACCGGCTGCCGCTCTACCGCTACGTCGGCGGTGTCGACGCGCGGCTCCTGCCCGTGCCGATGATGAACATCGTCAACGGCGGCGCCCACGCCGACAACCCGCTCGACTTCCAGGAGTTCATGATCGCCCCCATCGGCGCGGCGACCTTCGCCGAGGCCGTCCGGATGGGCTCCGAGGTCTTCCACACCCTGCGCGCGAGCCTCCTCGCCGCAGGCCACAGCGTCAACGTCGGGGACGAGGGCGGGTTCGCGCCCGACCTGCGCACGGCCGACGAGGCGCTCGACTTCGTCGTCCGGGCGATCGAGCGCAGCGGCTACAAGCCCGGCACCGACATCACCCTCGTCATGGACCCGGCCGCCTCCGAGTTCTTCCGGGACGGGGTGTACGACTACGCCGGGGAAGGCGTACGCCGCACCCCCGGCGAACACGCCGCGTACCTCGCCGGGCTCGTCGAGCGCTACCCCGTCGCCTCCATCGAGGACCCGATGGGCGAGGACGACCACGAGGGCTGGCGCGACCTGACCGCGAGCCTCGGCGACCGCTGCCAGCTCACCGGCGACGACGTCTTCTGCACGAACGAGACCCTTCTGAGCGCCGGCATCCGCGACGGCGTCGCCAACTCGATCCTGGTGAAGGTCAACCAGATCGGCACCCTCACGGAGACCCTCGCCACGGTGTCCACGGCCCACCGCGCCGGCTACACCGTCGTCATGTCCCACCGCTCCGGCGAGACCGAGGACACGACGATCGCCGACCTCGCCGTCGCGACGGGCTGCGGCCAGATCAAGACCGGTTCCCTCTCCCGCGCCGACCGGACCGCCAAGTACAACCAGCTCGTGCGGATCGAGGAGGAGCTGGGGGCGCAGGCGCGGTACGCGGGGGCGGCGGCGCTGGGGCTGCGCCGCTGACGGGAAGAAGTTGACGGAAAGAAGCCGGTGTCAGTCCAGGATCGACGCGTCGAAGACCGTCTTCGACCATTCCCGGGTGTCGCGGTCCATTTCCCACGCGCGGCGCTCAAGACCCTCGGCCGGAATCGTACGGAAGCTCTTTCCGTTCAAACGGAATTCCGTCGTCCTCGTCTTTCCGTCCTTGTTCCACACGATCTCGGGAATCCAGACACAGTCACAGGTCCGGGTCTCCACGACGAGGTCGATCAGCAAGGACTTTCCGTCGACGAGTTCTTGAGGGAGTTTCGTGGCTCCCGCGAGCGAGACGGTCGCGAAATCGGCGCCGCCGTCGAGATCGGCGCGGGCGACCAGGGGGGTCGGACCGTCTCCGCACCCCCAGGTCTTGAGCCCCACCAAGGTCGCCTGCCCTGCGGTCGGAGCCGGTCGCCGTTCGAGCACCCTGATCCTCAGCTCCTTGATCTGGAGCGGCCGGTCGTCGACGGGCTGGACGTCGATGACGACGTGGGTGGAGGAGGGGTCCCCGGCGGTGTCGGCGCTGATGAACGCCGGGTCGGGACTGCCGTCCCCGAGGACCGGCACGCGGTCGAAGTCGCCCGGCGGCCTCGTCACCACCCACGCCTCCCACGGGCAGAGATACGCGCTCGCCAGGGACCGGATGCCCTGCGTCTGAGCCTCCGGCTGGCCCGCCGGCCTGGGGGACTCGGCGACTCTCGGGGGACGGGAGCCGGAAACGTACAAGGGAGGTTTCTTCTCCTCGAACCGGTCCCCGATCCACGAGAAACCACCGGCAAGCCCGAGCCCGATCAGCGAGACGACGACCGGCGCGACGATCGCCGTGGCGACGAAATGACTGTCCCGCAGATAACGCCGCCAGCCTGTTGGCGGAGAGGGGTTCTCTGACACGAGGGACTCCTGTCGGTCGACGCGACGTCGCACAGGCCGTTCCCCGCCCAAAATACTCGCAGTACATTCACCTGATGAAGCCTGGTGGGCGGAGAAACCTGTTCCTGATCTGTGTTCTCGTCACCGCGTTGATCGCGGGCGGAGCGGTCGTCTGGCAGCGCGAGAGGGAATTACGGGAGACGCGGGACGCATTGAGTCTTTCCCGGTAAGCCCCCGTTGCTCGCTGTGATCGCGATGCTTGTGCTGCGGCCCGCGCGGCCCCCAAGTCCGGGCAGGCGTAAGGCCCCTGGTAGGAACGATCTTGCGACAGACTGTTCTGACCGAGGGGCCTCACGTGCCGACCAGTGTCACATACACCGCCGTTCTCGATGTGAAGCGGTCCACCGCCGAGCACCTGGCCGGCCTCCTGCGCGACCATCGGATCGCGGCGGGGACCCGCAAGGGACGACGCGCGCTGGGCTGCTTCAAGCAGGCCGTGCTCGTGCTGCGCTGGTTCCTCGACGGCACCCGACTGGCCCAACTCGCCCGCGACAACGGCCTGTCGGCCTCCACCTCCTACCGCTATCTCCACGAGGGACTGGCCGTCCTGGCCGCCGGCGCACCGGACCTCGCGACCGCGCTGGAGCGTGCGAAGGCAGCCGGGCTGACTCATTTGAACCTCGACGGCACCGTCATCCGCACCGATCGCGTCGCCGCCCCCGGCCCGGGCGGCGCCGACCTGTGGTGGTCCGGAAAACACAAGCACCATGGCGGGAACGTGCAGGTCATCGCCACCCCGGACGGCTGGCCGATCTGGGTCTCGCCGGTCCGCCCGGGCAGGGAGCACGACACCACCTGCGCCCGCCACCACGGCCTGATCGACGCTCTCAACCAGATCGCGGCCGAGCTGGACATGCCGACCCTGGTCGATCTCGGCTACGAGAACGCCGGTGACGGCTTCCGCCACCCCTTCAAGAAGCCCGCCGGAGGCGAGCTGACCGAGTCCCAGCAGATCTACAACAAGGTCATCCGCGGCATCCATGGTGTCTGCGAGCGCGCCAACTCCCTGCTCAAGACGACCTTCAAGGCCCTGCGCAGGGTCAGCCTCGACCCCGGCCGCATCACGAAGATCGCTGCCGCAGCCCTCGTCCTGCTCCAACTCGAGTACGACCGCACCATCTGAACGATCACACACCGTCGTAATCCATTACTGGGAAAGACTCATTGATGTCCCAGAAACGGAATGTCTCCCGGCTGCTGTCCGTCGAGTCCCGTGACCTGATGGACACGGACCCCGATCTGGCCGCCCTCCTCGCCGTACGGGCGTACCGGACCGCCGCCACCGACGAGGCGGACACCGTCCTGCGCAACGCGGCGGCCCTCCCGCTCAGGCGCCGCCTCGCCGGACACCACGACGCCGTGCTGACCCTGGCGTTCAGCCCCGACGGCGCCACCCTCGCGACCGCCGGGGGCTCCGCCGACGACACGCGTGCGGTGAAGGTCTGGGACACCCGGACCGGACGCCTGCGCGGGAACCTGCCGCACCAGCCCGAGAACCTCGTACGCGCCCTCCGCTTCACCCCCGACGGCGCCACCCTCGTGACCGGCTACGCCGACGGCACCCTGCGCCGGTGGGACACGGCGACCGGCCGCCCCGGCGCGACCTGGGCCTTCCGCGTCCCCCACCCCACCGCCGCGGCCTTCACCCCCGACGCGCGCACCTACGCCGCCGCGGGCGAGGACCGGACCATCCGCCTCTGGGACACCACGACCGGCCGCCTGCGGACGACCCTCACCCACCCCACCGACGACCTCGTCCAGGAACTGCGCTTCAGCCCCGACGGCCGCACCCTCGCCACCACGAGCAACGACTCCCGGACCGTGCGCCTGTGGAGCGACGGCCGCCTCCGCACGACCCTCACCGCGGCCGAGAACGCCGCCACGACAACGGCGTTCAGCCCCGACGGCCGCACCCTCGCCGTCGGCGGCGGGCCCAGGAGCGTCGGCCTGTGGGACACCGCCACCGGACGCCTGCGCACCACCCTGACCGGCGATCAGGCCGACGCCGTGGCGTTCGGTCCGGACGGCCGCACGCTCGCGACCGGCGGCGGCGACCATGCCGTACGGCTCTGGGACGTCGCGAGCCGCACCGTGCGCGCCGCGCATCCCGGCCACGCGGGGCCCGTCTCCGCGCTGGCGTTCGGCCCGGACGGCCGGATTCTCGCGACCGGCGGCGACGACGGGACCGTACGGCTGTGGGAGGTGCCGATCGGGCGGAGCCTCGGTGGCGCCCATGTGCCGGTGACCGCGCTGGAGTTCGGCCCCGGCGGGCGGGCGCTCGCGGTGACGGGTGACGACGGTGTCGTACGGAACTGGGACGTCGTGAGCGGGAAGCGGCTGGGCGGGACGCGGGTCGCGCGGCGGACGGGGGCCGTGGTCAGTGCGGACGGGCGGGCCCGGGCCGTGGTGCGGGACGGGATGGTGCGGCTGGCGAGCGGCGGGCGGACGTACGAGCTGGTCGCGATGATGGCGCTCCCCGACGACGCGCACCCGGTGTTCAGCCCCGACAGCCGCACGCTCGCCGTGAACGACGGCGGGGTCGTGTGGATGTGGGACACGGACACCGGGGAGAAGCAGCTCAGCCGCAACGACGGGCTGGGGACCATCGCCGGGCAGGAGGGGAACATCACCGCGCTCGCCTTCACGCCCGACGGGCACACGCTGCTCACCGCGAGCGACGACCGGGCCGCGCGGGTCTGGGACGTCGCCACCGGGCGGCTGCGTGCCGTGCTCGCCGGACACGACGGGCCGCTCACCGCGATCGCCGCGAGCCGGGACGGGCGGACGGCCGCCACGGCGGACGCCGACGGGACCGTGCGGCTGTGGGGCATCGCCACACCCGCGCCGGACGCGGCGGTGGCGCGGGTCTGCCGGGCCGTGGGGCGTGACTTCAGCACGGAGGAGCGGGCGAAGTACGGCGCGGGCCCGGCGTGTTCCCGGCGGTGAGGCGGCCGGACGGCACCCGTCGGGGTGCACCGCCTAGGATTGGGTCGAACGACCGGATCGCGTAACGGAACGACCGTGGGGATGTGGACCTGATGGCCGAGGCGGGCGCGGCGCTGCGGGCCGTGGCGGGCAATGTGCGGGCCGCCCGTACGCGGGCCGGGCTGTCTCTGGACGAGTTGAGCCGGCGCGCGCAGGTCAGCAAGGGTGCGCTCGTGGCGCTGGAGAAGGCGCAGGGGAACCCGAACCTGGCGACCCTCGTCCGGCTCGCCGACACGCTGGGCATCTCCGTGTCCGCGCTGATGCAGGGGCCCACGGAAGGGCGCGTGCGGATCGTCGCCGCCGAGGACGTCGGCCCGCTGTGGGAGGGGGAGCGGGGCGGTGAGGCGCGGCTGATGCTGACGACGGCCGGGCCCGCGCCGGTCGAGGTGTGGCGGTGGCGGCTGGAGCCGGGGGAGGAGTACGCCAGCAACCCGCACCAGGCCGGGGTCGTGGAGACGGTCAGTGTGCTGACGGGGCGGATGACGCTGGTGGTGGACGGTGTGGAGCATGCGCTGGAGGAGGGGCGGACGGCCACCTTCGACGGGGATGTGCCGCACGCGTACCGGGGGGCGGGGACGCGGACGTGCCGGCTGATCATGACGGTGCACCTGCCGCCGGCCTGACCTCAGGCGCCGACGTACTCCACGGCCGTCCGCCCGGCGTGCGGCGCCAGCAGGCCCTGGAGTTCGTCCGCCGCCAGCTTCACCAGATGCCCGTCCCGGTCGGCGTGCAGCGTCTCCAGGACGAACGCCACCCGCGCCGAGTCCGCCGTGACCCGCGTGCGGTGGGCGTCCCGGTGGTTCCAGTGCCGGGTCAGGACGTCCGTGGTGTCGGCGTAGATCACCTCGCCGGCCCGGGGGGTCTCGACGACGTCCGGCTCCCCGAGGGGCGTGAACGTCTCGGTGCCCCGCGCGTACCGGATCTCGATGTCGCCGGTGACCCGGTCGAGGTCGAAGGCGCCGGCCGGCAGCCCGTGCCGTACCGACACCACGTTGTACGAGTCCACCGCCGGGTTGATCCGGGGCAGCGAACCCTTCTTCGCCATCCGTCGCCCGAGCGCGTCCACGCTCGGGCGGATACGGCGCGGGTTCGTCCCGAAGGAGCGGTACGCCGTGTGCCACGCCTCGATGCGGGGGTCGGTCTCGTCGGCCGGCGTCCAGGCCCCGTCCGCGAGCCGCTGCTCCAGCTCCGCGAGGGCGGCGACGGTGTCGGGCCAGCCCTCGTGACCGCGCAGACCGGAGGCGGTGACGACGGCGACGAGCGTGCCGGGGAACGCCTCGGCGACGGCGGGGCTGAGGTGGAGGGCAGTCATGCGCGGGGTCCGATCCGGTGGGGTGGGGCCAGCCTCGAAGGTCAGTGGAACGACTGAACTGTACAGTGAAACGACCGGCGCGAGTCAATCCTCGGCGCGGGCCCGCCCGTTCCGCCGCCGGTACGTCAGCCGTCGAGCCCGAGCGAGTCCAGCACGGCGACGACCTCGCGCCGGTCCGCCGGGCCCAACTCCCGCAGCGGACGAGGAAGGTTGCGCTCCCGCACGAGCCCGAGGTGGGACGCGGCGGCCGACACCACCCGCAGACTTCCGTGCCGCCGGAACAGCGCCCACAGCGGCTCCAGTCGCCCCGACAGCTCGCCCGCCGGGTCCCGCGCGATCTCCAGCGCCGTACGCGGGAACAGCCCGCCGAGGACTGAATACCACACGTCCGCACCGGAGTTGAGCCCCCGGGCGGCCGTCCAGTCCCCGCTCACCCCGACCGTCACCGACGCGGGCAGCAGTCCCCGCAGCGCCCCGATCCGCTCCCCGGCCCCCTCGCCGGGGATCTTCACCGACCCGACGTTCGGCAACTGCCCGACGCGCCCGTGGAGTTCGTCACCGAACCGGACCCGGGTGGTCGCTGGGTTGTCGTACACGCACAGCGGTACGGACAGTTCGCGCGTGACGTCCTCGTACAGCCCGAACACCTCGTCGTCGGTGAGGGGCTGGTACGTCATCGGCGCGAGCAGCACCGCCGAGGCGCCGGCGTTCTGCGCGTCCTCGGCCAGCGCGAGGACCTGTGCGGTGCGCAGGGCGCCGATGCCGACCATCACGGGGACGCCGTCCGCGGCGTCGACGGCGATCCGCGCGGCGTGGGCGCGCTGTTCGCGCGTGAGGTAGGCGTAGCTCCCCGTCGAGCCGAGTGCGCCGATGGAGTCGACCCCGGCGTCGGCGAGCCGGGCGACCAGCGCGGCGTACGCGGCGGTGTCGATGCCGTCCTCGTCGGTCGGGGTGAGCGGGAAGGCGCTGAGGCCGTGGAACATGGCGGACTCCTCGGAAGGTCAGGTCGACTCGGCGACCACGGCGGCCAGTTCGGCGCTGAACGCCGCGGCCTGCGGTTCGGTGAGCGTGGCGGTGGTGACGCGGATCGCGCCGCGCCGGGAGACGTCGTGGCGGAAGAGGTGACCGGGGCGCACGGCCCAGCCCCGCCGCGCGAGGGCGTCGGCCACCGACCCGTCGTCCACGCCGAGTCCGATCCACACGTTGAGGCCGTCGCTCCCGGGCGGGACATCGATGCCGTGCCCGCGCAGATGCCGTACGAGAAGGGCGGCGCGGTGGGCGTAGCTCTCGCGGGCCCGCTCGTGGAGGTCGTGGACGGCGGGGTCGGCGAGCAGCTCGTGGACCGTGTGCTGGAGCAGCCGGCTCACCCACGTCATCCCCGCGCTGAGCCGCGCCTCCAGCCGCGCCGCGCTCTCGGGGTCGGCCGCGACCAGCGCGAGGCGCAGATCGGGCCCGAGGAACTTGGACACGGACCGCACGAGCGCCCAACGCGCCGTACCCGGCGGGGTGATGCGCAGATACGGGCGCGCCGACACCGCCGAGAAGTGGTCGTCCTCGACGACCAGCACCTGAGGGTGGCCGGCGAGGACGGCGCGCAGCTCGGCCGCCCGGTCCGGAGTGAGGCTCGCGCCGGTCGGGTTGTGCGCGCGGGGCGTGCTGATCACCGCGCGGGCGCCGCTGTCCAGGGCGGCCCGCAGGGCGTCGGGGAGCATCCCGGCCGCGTCGACCGGGACGGGCGCGCTGCGATAGCCGTTCAGCTGGAGCGTGCCGATGCTCGCGAGGAAGCAGGGGTCCTCGACCGCGACCAGGTCGCCGCGCGTGAGATGCGCGTTGAGGAGCCGCTCGGTCGCGTCGACCGCGCCGTGCGTGACCAGCGTCCTGAACGGCTGGTCGACGTCCTCGCCGAAGTCGGCGTCCGCCCAGGCCGCGAGCCGCGGGTCGACGGCGTCCGCCCCGTACAGGTACTGCCCTCTGCGTGCCGCCGCCATGATGTCCGGCAGCAGCTCCGGGTCCGGGTTCCCGCTGGCCAGGTCGACGGCCGCGCCGCCGACGCCCGCGCCCTCCCGCGCGAGCCGCGGCACGGCGGCGACGGCGGTCCCGCCCCGCCCCCGGGTCGTGGCGACCCCCGCCTCGACGAGCCGCCGGTAGGCGAGCGCCACCGTGTTGCGGTTGACGCCCAGTTCCGCGCCGAGCACCCGCACCGGTGGCAGCGGTGTCCCCGGCGGGAGCGCCCCGGACGCGACCTGGTCGCGCACGCTGGTGGCGATCTCCGCCGCCGTCGTCCCCGTGATGGGCACACGATCACCTCCGCCGCCGACCCTAGCAGCTTTGTCCTATGCCAAACGCGGGTCCTCCTTCCGGTGGACCCACCCCCGCCGATCGGGGGGTGAGGAACAGACTTCTGCCGGATGGCAGCCCGGCCGCCCGGCGGAGAAGCTGATGGCATGGAACGACACGAAGAACAGACCAAGCACCGCTCGTGGGCAGGCCGGTGGGAGGGCCTCGTCCTGTGCCTCGCGGCGGGATTCGCGGTTCTGGCCGTAATCAGGCCGGACCTGTACGGTGGCCTGATCGAGGGGGCCGCCGAAACGGTCACCGCACTGGCCCACTGACCCCGCCACCGGTCGCCCTCCGCTCGGGGCGAGCCGTCTCCCTCCCCTCACCCCCCCCGGAAGTCCGCACGCCCGTGATCCCCACCGTCCTGGCCGCCGCGCTGATGGCCCTGATCCGCTCCCTCGCCGCACTCCGCCTCCAGCGCTGGCACCTCGGCGCACCCGCGACCATGGTCCTGGCCGGGGTCCTGGTCGGACTCAGCGTCGAGGACTCCGTCGCCGCCGCGCTCAACACCGAGGTCGCCCAGCACGCCGCCGAGATCATCCTCGCGTTCCTGCTGTTCGTCGACGCCACCGAGATCCGCGGCGGACGCCTCTGGGGCAACTCGCCCCGCCTCGTCGCCCGCGTCCTGCTCATCGCGCTCCCGCTCAGCCTCGGCGTCGCGATGCTGCTCGGCAAACTCGTCTTCCCCGGCCTGGGCTGGGCGCTGATGCTGGTCATCGCCTGCGTCGTCGTCCCCATCGACTTCGCGCCCAGCGAAGGCGTCGTACGCGACGGACGGCTCTCGTCGCGCGTACGCAGCGTGCTGAACGTCGAGAGCGGCTACAACGACGGCATCGTCTCGCCCCTCTTCCTGTTCGCCCTGCTGCTGGCCGGCGGGGACAGCGCCCTGCACACCCCCACCGAGGCGCTGACCAGTGCCGCCGGGCAGGCCGTGAAGGCCGTCATCGCCGGGCTCGTCATCGGCTGCCTCGTCGCCTGGCTCCTGGACCGGGCCGACCGCGTGGACTGGACGACCGCCCAGTCCCGCCGGATCGCCGTCCTGGTCACCCCGCTGATCGCCTACACGGCCGGCGTCGAGATCGGCGGCAACGGCTTCGTCACGTCCTTCGTCTGCGGCATCGCCTTCCGCTACGTCCACCGCGTCCTCGTCGCCCGCCGCCAGGCCCACCGCTCCTCCCTCGGCAGCCACGAGGTCGTCCTCCTGGAGGACGTCACCACCCTCATGACGATGACCATGTGGTTCGTCGTCGGCCTCGCGGCGGTCGTGACGTTCGCGATCGGCGTGAGCTGGCAGGCGGTCCTGTTCTGCCTGGCGGCCCTCACCGTCGTACGGATCGTCCCGGTCCTGGTCGCCCTCGCCGGCTCCCCCCTCGGCCGCAAGGACCGCCTGCTCCTCGGCCTCCTCGGACCCCGGGGCACCACCACGATCGTCTTCGGCCTCATCGCCTACAACAGCCTCCCCGACGGCGTACGCGCCGACACCGTCCTCCAGACGACGGTGCTGTCCGTCCTCGGCAGCGTGCTGCTGCACGGCATGTGCTCGGAGGCGCTGATCAGACGGTCGACGGCCGAGCGGACGCCCGCGCTGATCCGCACCGGCCCGTGACCGCGGCGAGGACGCGGATCAGCGCAGTCCGGCGAAGAGGTCGTTCTCGGGGACGGCCGCGCCGGTGGTGTCCTGGACACGGACGAACGTCTCCATGCCCATCAGCTCCGCGAACCGCTCCTTGCCCATCCTGAGGAAGAAGATGTTCTCGCCCTGACTGGCGTGCGCGGCCAGCGCGTCGAACTTCTGGCCGCTGAAGCCGGTGGTGTCCACCCACGTGGTGATCTCGTCGTCGGGGAGGCCGATCTCGGCCAGCGCGGCGGCCTCGGCGGGGTCGCGCTCCGGCAGGTCCGGCTGGAACTCCCGCATGGCCTCGCCGAACTGCCGCATCATCGAGCGGGGCGCGGTGGTCCAGTACACCTTCGGCGTCAGCGAGGTCATCTCCAGCGCCGCCATCGTGATGCGGTGGGCCTGGATGTGGTCGGGGTGGCCGTAGAAGCCGTTCTCGTCGTAGGTGACGACCACATCGGGGCGGTAGTGCCGCATGAGGTCCGCGAGCCGGGCCGCGCCGTCCCGCACGGGGGTCCGCCAGAAGGAGCCGGGCGCGTCGTTGCCCGGCCAGCCCATCATCCCGGAGTCGGCGTAGTCCAGCGTCTCCAGATCGGCGACCTTCAGGATGTCGCAGCTCGCTTCGAGTTCCCGACGGCGCATCAGGGCCACCGCCGCCGGATCGTGCCCGGGATCGCCGGGCTTGACCCCGCCCGGTCCGTCACCGCAACTGCCGTCGGTACAGGTCACGAGAACCGTGCGGATGCCTTCCGCCGCATACCGCGCGAGAACCCCTCCGGTTCCGGTGGCCTCGTCGTCGGGGTGGGCGTGTACCGCCATGAGCGTCAAGGGCCGGTCAGTCATCGAACAGTCCTCCTGCGGACGTACGTCGTGATCCGGGCGCGCGGACAGCGCACCACGGTCCCGGGCAGGGGGCCTGGCGGGGCGGCCTCGCGATCTCCGGCCCTCGCCCCCTGCTGCCGGGTGTCTCGTCGATGCAACCACGACGACCGGACCGGCTGTTCCCGGGGGACTGTCGAGGACGTCGACCGCATCCACACCCCACCGCGGCACACCCCGCCAAGGCTCACCGCCACCTCGGCGACGCTCTGATCTGCCCGATCGGTCCCGCCCGTTGCCGCCTGCACCGCGGCGGGGACCGTACGGCCTCGGTCTAACGGCCCTGATCGGCGGGGACGGCCGCGTCCAGCCGCACGGCGGAGAGGGTGAAGGGGAGCACCTCGGGCGGGAGGCCGTTGATCCAGCGGCTGTACTGGCTGTTGACGACCAACGCCCGGTCGCGGGCGAGGGAGATGGAGCTGGGGTGGTGGAAGCCGCCGGGGGCGAGAAGCCGGCTCGTGTAGCGGCCTCGGGACAGATCGGGGGACATGGCGATGACGGTCACCTGGGGGGTGAGGCCCGGGGCATCGTTGATATTGCCCTGGACCACGTACAGCAGCCCGTCGCGGAAGGCCAGCCCGTCGCCGTTGGGGAGTTGGTGGCCGCCGAGGTCGACCCGGAGCACCTGCCGCGTGTACCGGTCGATGCGCCACAGCTGTCCGGTGGAGCTGTTGACGGTCAGCAGATGGTCTCCGACGCAGGTGATGCCGTTGAGATTGTGACGACCGTCGATCCACTCGATGGGTGTGGCGGTGACGTCGAGCCAGCGTTCGAGGCGCCAACCGCTGCCGGAATCGGCAAGCCGATAGACGACGGGCCGGAAGGAGTCGGTGGCGTACGCGCCACCGTCCGGCGCGACGGCGATCTCGTTGACGAAACCGCCGTCCACGCCGCGCAGCAGGGCCAGCAGTGCGCCGCGCTCGGTGTCGTACACCCGCAGTGTGCCGGTGTCCGCGCCGCCGACCATGAGCCGTCCGGCGGAGTCGATCGCCATCCCGGACGTGGTGCTGCGGCCATCGGTGCCGTCGGCCGACCACGAGCGCACCGCGGACTCGGTCAGATGGCCCCGGTAGAGGGTGCCGTCCGCGGCGCTGCCGACATAGATGTGGCCGGTGCGCGGGTCATACGCGTGCCCGGTGGGGAAGGCTTGGTCTCCGGGGACGATGTACTCCGCCGGCAGCCGGCCGGTACCGGGCGGCACGCTGCCGCCGGCCTGCGCGGTGGCCGACGTCGGCCGGGTCCAGGCCGCCGTGGCCACCACGGCGGCAGCGCCGGCGGCGGTCAGCATCCTCCGCCGCGACACGGGCTGTTGTCCCATCACATGCTCCATCTCGTCGGGCTCGTCGGGCTCGTCGGGCTTGTCGGGGTCGAGCACAGTCGGGGCCGGCCGGTGCGTGCCGGGCCATGACGGCCCGGCACGCGGCAGGCTCCCGTCGCGGAGAGTTCACCCCGCGTTTCGGGGCTTGGCCGGGCCGGTACCCGCGCCCGTGGCGGTGATCGCGGCGCCGACCTCGTCCAGGTCGGCGGCGGTCAGCTCCAGATCTCCCGCACCGATCCAGCCGTCGATCTGGGCGGCCCTGCGCGCGCCCACGATGGCGCCGCTGATGCCCGGCCAGGCCAGCACCCAGGCGATGGCCACCTCGGCCACGCTCGCCCCGTGGCGCGCGGCGATCGGCTTCAGCGCGTCGGCGAGCCGGAGGTTGGCGGCCAGCCCGGTGGTGAAGTCGGCATGCGCGGACCGCCAGTCGTCGGCGCCCAGCGACGCCGCCCGCTCGGCGGTGAACGCGCCGGTCAGCAGTCCGGACTGCATCGGCGAGTAGGCGATCACGCCGGTGCCGTTGGCGTCCGCCCACGCGACCTCGGCCGCGGCCGACCGGTTGATCGCCGAGAACGGCGGCTGGATCGCGTCCACGTGCGCGATCTTCTCCGCCGCCTCCAACTGCGCCACGTCGTGGTTGGACAGGCCGATCGCACCGACCTTGCCCTCGGCCTTCAGATCGGCCATGACCTGCCAGTACTCCTCCAGCGGCGTGGCGTTGGGCGATACGGCGCCGGAGCCGTCACCGGCGTACTCCAAGGACTCGCCGGTGTCGGGCCAGTGCACCTGGTACAGGTCGATCCGCTCCACGCCCAGCCGCCGCAGCGAGTCCTCCACCTCGCGGCGCACGCCGGCGGGCTTCATGATCCGCCGAGGCGCGGCCGACGGGTTGTCCCGGTCCCACACCAGGCCCGCCTTGGTGAAGACGTACGGCTTCTCGGAAAGATTCGCGATCGCCTTGCCGACCAGTTCCTCCGCGTGGCCGAGGCCGTACACAGCCGCGGTGTCGATCCAGTTCACGCCCGAGGCGATCGCGTGCCGGATCGCGGAGACCGACTCGGCGTCGTCGGTGTCGCCCCAGCTGAACATCCAACCGGACCCGGCCACCACCCAGGATCCGAACCCCACCCGGGTGATCTCCATCCCGGTACGGCCCAGCGGTTGCTTGGCGAGCATGGCTCTCTCTTTCCACGGCGATAGACGGCGGTGCGAGGGTCCCCGGCACACCGGACGGCTTCCGGTCGGACCCGCCGCGCACCACTGTCGGCCGGGCCGCGCGAGCCTTGCCAGGGCAGGTCCATCCTGGGGAAAAGCTCCCCACCCTGACGGGGTGGCGGCCCGCCCATAATGGGCGGTGTGGATCGACGGACAGAGTTGAGCATGTTCCTGCGTTCACGGCGGGACCGGGTGACGCCGCAGGAGGTCGGACTGGCCACGCACGGCCGGCGCCGGGTGCCGGGGCTGCGCAGGGAGGAACTCGCCCAGCTCGCGGGGGTGAGCATCGATCACTACGTACGGCTGGAGCAGGGACGTAATCCTCACGTGTCCGAGCAGGTGCTCGACGCGATAGCCCGGGCCCTGCGGCTCAGTGCCGACGAGACCCGCCACCTGCGCAACCTCGCCCGTCCCGAGTCCAGCCGCTCCCAGCAGGAGCCGGTGGCCGACGTGCGTGCCTCGTTGCGGATGCTGCTGGACACCCTCGCGGGACCGGCCTACATCGTGGGACCGCGCGCGGAGTTCCTCGCCTGGAACGACCTCGCCAGGGGCGTGTTCGCCGACTTCTCCACGCTGCCGGCGGCCGAACGCAACGCCGCCCGGCTGGTCTTCCTCGACCAGACCTTCCGTGAACTGTTCGGGCAGAGCCTGCCGCGCAAGTGCGCCGACACCGTCGCCTACCTGCGCCTGAACGCCGGTCGGTACGCCGACGACCCGCAACTCATCGAGCTCATCGGCACGTTGTCCATGCGCAGCCAGGAGTTCCGCCGGCTGTGGGCGCAGCAGGACGTCAACGACAAGTCGCACGGCCGCTACCGGCTCGACCACCCGCTGGTAGGACCGCTCGACCTGCACTACGAGGCCGTGGACGTGGCCGGGACGGGCAACTGGAAGCTGATCGCCTACTCGGCCCAGCCCGGCACCCCGTCGGCCGACGCGCTGCGGCTGATCGGCAGCTGGATCTCCAGCTGATCCGTCTCGCCCACCCGGGCCGGGCGAGATCCCGCGTTCCGGGCGTACGCGACGAAGGCGGCCCGGCAACGACGGCGGGCCGCGAACGCACCCCACCTCGTCGCCCGCGTCCGCGCAGGAGCCCGCTCCGAACGCGGCCACGAGGACCCCGAGAACGGGCCGGCGGAGCGCTGTGGCGCACTTCCGCGGGTGCCGTGCCGCCCGGCGGCGGCGCCCTTGACCCCGTAGCCGTGCCGCACCTAACCTTGCAAAGCTGCGCTGAGGGGCATTTCGGCTGACTCGTGCACGGACCGGCGGTTCGCCGAAGTCCTGGATGCCGCCGACAAGTGAACGCGCTCCGATCCTTCACACCGTGTGGCCGTCCCGGGCCTCCACCTCAGGTGGGCCCCGCCACGACAGCGCCGTCACCCCCAGCCGAAGGAGATCGGCATGGATGCTGAGCCCATTGCGTTAGTAGGGGTCGGATGCACATTGCCCGGCAGGGTTCACGGGCTGGACGACCTGCACACCGTCCTGAGGGAAGGGCGGGACTGCGTCGAAGAGATCCCGCCCAGCCGCTGGGACGTGGACGAGTTCTACGATCCCGACCCCCTGGCCCCGGGCAAGACCTACACCCGCCACGGCGGGTTCGTCGACGACGTCGACCTGTTCGACGCGGCGTTCTTCGGGATCTCGGACGCCGAGGCTGCCCGCATGGACCCGCAGCAGCGCCTGCTCCTCCAGACCGTGTGGCACGCGCTGGAGCACGCCGGACAGAACGCCGACGAGATCAGGGGCAGCAACACCGGCGTGTTCCTGGCCCTCATGAACAGCAACAGCTACTTCATCCTCAAGCACGAGGCCGTGGGCCTGGGCGGCATCACCGCCTACGACTCCATGAGCGACTCGATGAGCATCAGCGCCGGCCGCGTCGCCCACTTCCTCGACCTCAAGGGCCCCTGCCTCACGGTGGACACCGCCTGCTCCGGTTCGCTGGTCGCCATGCACCTGGCCCGGCAGTCCATCCTCACCGGCGAGTGCGACGCGGCCATCGTGGCCGGCGCCAATCTGATCCTCAACCCGCAGGTCCACATCGCGTTCTGCAAACTCGGCCTGTTCTCGCCCAGCGGCCAGTGCCGCTCGTTCGACGCGAAGGCGGACGGCTACGTCCGCAGCGAGGGCTGCGTGGCCGCGCTGCTGCGCCGCGGCTCGCTCGCCGAGGAGCGGGGCGATCCGGTCCTGGCCCACATCGTCGGCACCGCGATCAACCACGACGGCCGCACCCCCGCCCTGACCGCCCCCAACGGCCGGACCCAGGAGGAGGTGATGCGCGCCGTCCTCACCCGCGGCGGCATCGACCCGGCGCAGGTCGGCTACATCGAGGCGCACGGCACCGGCACCCCGGTCGGCGACCCCATCGAGATGGGCGCCATCGCCAACGCCTACGGACGCCCGCGCACCGCCGACCGGCCGCTGTACGTCGGCTCGGCGAAGAGCAACTTCGGACACACCGAGGCAGCCGCGGGACTCCTCGGCGTCCTCAAGGCCGCCCTGTCCCTGCACCGCGAGACCATCTACCCCAGCGTCCACCTCGACCGCCTGAACCCCAAGATCGACCTCGGCGGCGCCGCGGTGGAGATCCCCACCGAGCCGGTGCCCTGGCCCCGGGGCGACGCGCCGCGCCTGGCCGCCGTCAACTCCTTCGGCTACAGCGGCACCAACGCCCACGTCCTGCTGCGCGAAGCCCCGCGACCGCGCCCGCACACCGACGCGGAGCGCCGGCGCCCCGCCGAACTGCTGGTGCTGTCCGCCAAATCCCCGACGAGCCTGGACGCGCTGGCCGACCGCTGGGCGCAGTACCTCGCGCAGACCGACCGGGAGAGCCTCCCGGCCGCCGTGTACACCGCCGCCGCGGGCCGGGCCACGCACCGCCACCGCCTCGCGGTGGCCGGCCGCAGCGGCACCGAGATCGCCGGCGACCTGCGGCTGTGGCGGACCAGGCGCACGCCCTCGTCGGTCACCTCGGGACGCCCGCTCAAGGCGGCCAGGACGGCCTTCGTCTGCACCGGCCAGGGTGTCCAGCACCCCGGCATGGCCCGCGAACTGTACGACCACGAGCCGGAGTTCGCCGCCGCGATCGACCGGTGCGCCGAGGTGCTCGACACTGAACTGCCCGTACCGCTGCGGCAGCTCCTGTTCGAGGAGCAGTCACCGCAGGCGCTCGACGACACACGCCTGGCGCAGCCGGCGCTGTTCGCCGTCGAGTACGCGCTCTGCGCCCTGCTGCGCTCCTGGGGGGTGGTGCCGGACGCGGTCGTGGGGCACAGCATCGGCGAGGTCGCCGCCGCGTGCGTCGCCGGCGTCCTCACGCTGGAGGACGCCGCCCACTTCAGCGCCGTACGCGGCCGGCTCATGGGTGAGCTGCCGCGGGACGGCGTGATGCTCGCCGTCGACGCCGACCCCGGCACGGTGGAGGGCTGGCTGTCCGGGCGCGAGGCCGACGTCTCCCTGGCCGCGGTCAACGGGCCGCGCGCCGTGGTCGTCTCCGGCCGGGCGCAGGCCGTCGACGAGGTGGCGGGCCTCGCCGCGGCGCAGGGCATCCGGGTCACCCGGCTGCGCACCTCCCACGCCTTCCACTCGCCCCTGATGGACCCGGCCCTGCCCGAGCTGGGCAAGGCCGCCGCCATGCTCCGTCCGGCCGCACCGGCGCTCGCGGTGTTCTCCGGCGTCACGGGCGAGGCCCTGACCGGCGCCGAGGGGCCCGAGTACTGGACCCAGCAGGCCCGTCGGCCGGTCCGGTTCCACGACGCCCTTCGCGCGGTGGCAGCCCAGGGCTGCACGACGGTCGTGGAGATCGGTCCCCACCCCGCGCTGCGGACGTACGTGACCGAGGCGTTCGGCACATCCGACGTGACGGTGATCCCCACCCTCCGGCGCGACGGGCGGGACGTACGCAACCTCCTCGCCGCCGCGGGCGCCCTGTTCACGGCGGGTGCCGCGATCGACCTGCCCGCGCTCTACCGGGGCCCGGGCCACCGCCGTACCTCCACCGCCCCGCAGTACCCCTTCCGCGGGGACCGGTACTGGGTGACACCCGACGACGCCGAGCGCGCGACGGCGCCGGCGCCGCGTACGGCGGCACCCGAGCCGGCCGTGCACCGTGTCCACCGGCAGGACGTGCGGCCCGGCACGCCCTGGGTGGACCACCGCATCCTCGGTGCCACCGTGTTTCCCGCCACCGGCTATCTGGAGCTGGCCGTGGACGCCCGCGCCTCGGCCGACGGCTACGGCGCCGCGCCCGTCGAGCTCACCGACGTCCACTTCGTCCGGCCGCTCGTCCTGGCGCCCACCGGGTCCAGCAGCGTACGGGTGGACCTGGCCGCGGAGGGCGCCCCGGCCGACGGCCGCTTCCGGTTCACCGTGGCGGGCGGCGACGGCGACGACGCGCCCCGCTACTGCCACGGGACGGTCGGCCCCGCAGGCGGACACCCCGGCGCCCCCGCCGAGCCCCTTGACGAACTGCGCGCGCAGATGCCCACGGCGCTCGCGCCCGGGCGGCTGTACGGGCTGCTGCGCGAGGACGGCCTGGAGTACGGCGCGAGCTTCTCCACCGTCCGTGAGCTGTGGACCGACGAAGCCGGCGGCCAGGCGCTGGGCCGGATCACCGCCGCTCCCGACGGCGCGGCACGGGCCGGGCACGCCCACCGCTTCGCGACCATGCTCGACGGCTGTCTGCACCTGGCCGCGGCTGCGGCACGCGACGGCGCGGCCAAGGGCACCTACCTGCCGGCGGGCATCGGCCGGATGGTGCTGCACGCACCCCTGCCCGACCAGATCTGGGGCCACGTCCGGCTGAGCGCCGACGCCACCGACACCGCGTTCACGGCGCGCCTGCGCGTCCTGGACGACGCCGGGCACCTCCTCGCGGACCTCGACGGCATCGAGTTCCGGCGCCTGGGCTCGCCGGCCGGCCCCTCGGCGGCCGACAGCCGCTCCCACGAGAGCGGCGAGTCGCGGCGCGAACTGCGCGAACGCGTCGAACCGCTCGCGGCCGGGGAGCGCCGGCAGGCGGTCATCGACTGGCTGACGGTCGAGATCGTCGACACCCTGGGCCGGATGTCGGCGGAGCTGGAGATCGACCTGAGCGACCTCGACCCCTCCCTGGCCCTGCTGGAGATCGGCCTCGACTCGCTGACCATCACCGAACTCCAGCGGCGCATCCAGGAGAAGCTCGACTTCCGCTTCAAGGCCATGGAGGCCCTGGAGTACCAGAGCATCGACGAACTGGCGGAGTACCTCCTCCACCACGTGATCCTCGCGGACCCGGCCGGCGCGGACGCTCCGGCGCGCTCCTGAGCCAGGTCCCTCGCCGCGACCGGCAGACCACATCCCGGCAGATCCCACCAGAGGGGAAGTGCCAGCACCGTGTTGAGCCCCGACTACGTCAACAACTACCTCGACAGCCATCTCGGTGAACGCCAGGTCAACAAGATCCAGCACGGCTTCCCGTCGCCGCGCTACTGGAACGAACTGTCCGTGCCCCTCGACGAGATCGCCGAGGACCGGACCCGCCTGCGGGAGGCGCACGGCACGTCGCCGGTGTTCCTGTACGTCGGCGTCCCGTACTGCATCCAGACCGACCCCGGAAAGTGCGGGTACTGCCTCTTCCCCGTGGAGGAGTTCCAGGGCAACGCCGCCCTGGAGACCTACTACGGGTACGTGGAGCGCGAAGCGGAGATGTACCGGGAGCAGATGCGGGGCTCCGTCCTCGCCGGAGCGTACTTCGGCGGGGGCACCTCCAACCTCTACAAGGGCCCCGTCTACCACCGGCTGATGGACATGGTCCGCCGCCTCTTCCCGGAGATCTCGGAGCAGGCCGACCTCACGCTGGAAGGCATCCCCCAGCTGTTCTCCCGGGAGAAGATGCAGGCCATCCGCGACTCCGGGATGAACCGCATCAGCATGGGCGTGCAGCAGGTCAACGAACGCCTCAACAGCTTCAGCGGCCGCAAACAGACCACCAAGCACGTCATCCAGAGCCTGGAGTGGGCCCGCGAACTCGGGCTGTCCGCCAACGTCGACGTGATCTTCGGCTGGCCGCAGCAGACCGTCGACACGATGCTGGAGGACCTGGAGACCCTGGTCTCCTGGGACGTCTACGACATCACCCACTACGAGCTGAACGTCGGCGGTCCGACCGACTTCGCGCTCAACCGCTTCCACGAACTGCCCAGCACCCTGGCCAACCTGGAGATGTACCGGGCGGGGCGCGACTTCCTGCTCGACCGCGGCTACCAGCAGCTCTCCACGTACAACTTCCGCCGCCCCGGCGATCCCACGGCCCACGACTTCCGCGAGGGCTACACCACCCGCTTCGACCACCTGGACACCCTGGGGCTCGGCTACGCGGCGATCACCTTCTTCGGCAACCCCGCGCTTCCCCCGGGCCGTTCCTGGTCGTTCATCAACCAGCGCAACCTGGCCCAGTACAAGGCGGCGATCGACAGCGGCAGGTTCCCCGTCGAACGCGGCTACCGGCACACCCCGCAGGACTGGCTGATGATGCTGCTCTTCCGCAGCCTCATCAGCACCGAGATCGACCGGACCCAGTACAGCGCCGCCTTCGGGCTCGACGTCTACGACGAGTTCGCCACCGTCTGGGACGCCCTGGCCGAGCGCGGCTACGCCCGGATCACACCGGAACGCATCACGCTGACCGGCGACGGCGCGTTCTACGCGCCGATGATCTCGGCCCTGCTCGCCGAGGACCGCTACCGCGAACTGCGCGAGGAGGCGGCCCGGCGCAAGAAGGAGTCCGGCAGGCCGGCGGCGGCGTCCCGGAGCGGACAGTGACGGACGAGCTCCCCCTGGCGGGGCGCGGCTGCGTCGTCACCGGTGGGTCGCGCGGCATCGGCGCCGCGGTGGTGCGTCTCGCACTGGAACAGGGCGCCGATGTCGTCTTCGGCTACCACAGCGACAAGGACCGCGCCCGCGCCCTCGCCGACGAACTGGGAGCCGCCCACCCCGGGCGGCTCTGCGTCCCGCTGTACGCCCACGTCGCCGACACCGACGAGGCCGAGCGCTTCGCCGTCGCGGCGCTCGGCCACCTGGACCGGTTCGACGTCCTCGTCAACAACGCGGGCGTGACCCGGGACACCACGTTCGCCCGCATGGCGCCGCAGCAGTGGCACGAGGTCATCAGCACCAACCTCGACAGCATGTACGCCGTCACCAGACCCCTGGTGATGCCGCTGGTCAAACAGCGCGGCGGCGCCATCGTCAACATCGCGTCCTCCTCCGGGCTGCACGGCATCCCCGGCCAGACGGCCTACTCCGCCGCCAAAGCCGGGGTGATCGGCTTCACCAAGGCGCTGGCCAAGGAGATCGGCGCCCGGGGCGTCACCGTCAACGCGGTCGCCCCGGGGCTCATCGAGACCGACATGACCGCCGCGATACCGCCGGAGAGGACCGAGTTCCTCAAGTCCCTCATCCCCGGCCACGCCTTCGGCTCCCCGCGGGACGTGGCACACCTCGTCTGCTTCCTCGCCTCCGACCGGGCCCGCTACATCACCGGGCAGGCCATCGAGGTCTCCGGCGGCCTGGTCGTCTAGCGGCTGCTCACCTGGTCCGGGTTCACCGGCATGTCGCGACGCGGACCAGGTCGGCCACTGCACGAAGGCGGCTGTGCGGCGGCCAGGCGATCACCGTCGTCACGGGCGGCGCGTCCAGGACCGGCACGGCGGCGAGGTCCTGGCGCAGGCCGGCGCCGGCCGACTCGGGAAGGACCGCGGTGGTGCGGCCGAGCGCGATCATCTGGAAGAGCTGCGTCAGGTTCCGTACCTCCGTGCCCGGCCCTTGCGGGTAGGTGCCGTCCGGACCGGGCCAGCGGGCCATCGGGAGGTCCGGCAGTGCGGTGACGTCGGCCATCCGGACCTCGGAGCGGCCGCCGAGCGGGTGCGCGGCCGGCAGGACCGCGACCTGTCCCTCGGTGCACAGGACTTCGGTGTCGAGACCGGCCGCCGAGTCGAAGGGCAGGTGCAGCAGCGCCACGTCGGCCCGCCCGTCCCGCAGCAGCCGCTGGTGCTGGTGTGCCTCGCACAGCAGCAGATCGACGGTGGCCGCGCCGGGTTCCCCGGCGTAGGCGGCGAGCAGTTTCGCCAGCAGTTCACCGGCGGTGCCGGATTTCACGGCCAGGACAAGGCTGGGCTGTGCCGCCGCGGCCCGTCGGGTACGCCGCTCGGCCGCGGTCACCGCGCTGAGGATCGCCCGCCCCTCGGCCAGCAGCACGGCTCCGGCCCCGGTGAGCGTGACCTTGCGGCTGGTGCGTTCCAGCAGCGCGATCCCGAGCCGCCGTTCGAGCTGGACGATCGCGCGGGACAGCGGCGGCTGGGCCATCCCGAGGCGCTCGGCGGCCCTGCCGAAGTGCAGCTCCTCGGCGACGGCGACGAAGTACCGCAGCTCGCGTATCTCCATGCGTACAGGCTAATGACGGCAGACGGCCGATCGATACCGTCCGGGTATCGCCGCACCACCGAGCCGGTGTTGGTGCCCGACTGCGGCACAGGCATGCTCGCTGTCGTGAGCGAGAAGACGATCGCGCTGGTCACAGGCGCGAACAAAGGAATCGGGTACGAGATCGCGGCCGGACTGGGGGCGCGGGGCTGGAGCGTCGGTGTCGGCGCCCGGGACGAGCGGCGCCGCCAGGACGCCGTGGCGAAGCTGCGCGCGGCCGGCGCCGACGCGTTCGGCGTACCCCTGGACGTGACCGACGGCGAGAGCGTCACCGCCGCGGCCCACCTGATCGAGGAGCGGGCAGGACGGCTCGACGTCCTGGTCAACAACGCCGGTACAGCCGGCGGCCGGCCGGAGGAACCTACGACCATCGACCTCGACACCGTACGGCGGCTGCTGGAGACCAACGTCATCGGCGTCATCAGGGTCACCAACGCGATGCTGCCGTTGCTGCGCCGTTCCGCGCACCCGCGGATCGTCAACCAGTCCAGCCACGTCGGCTCCCTGACCTTGCAGACCACGCCCGGCGTCGACCTCGGAGGGATCAGCGGGGGCTACGCGCCGACGAAGACCTGTCTCAACGCCGTCACCATCCAGTACGCCAAGGAGTTGAGCGGCACCCACATCCTGATCAACAACGCCTGTCCCGGTTACGTCGCCACCGACCTCAACGGATTCAGCGGGACCCGGACCCCCGAACAGGGCGCGGCGATCGCCATCCGGCTGGCCACCCTGCCCGACGACGGCCCGACCGGCCAGCTGTTCGACGACAACGGGGTCGTCCCCTGGTGAGCCGACCTAGCCATGGCCGTCACTCACGCGCAGGAGGCCCTCCTGGGCGAGGGTGGCGGCCAGGATGCCGTCACGGGTGAAGACCTGGCCGAGGACGAGCCCCCGCCCGCCGGCGGCCACGGGGGTCTCGTGGGCGCACAGCAGCCAGTCGTCCGCGCGGAAGGGGTGGTGGATCCACACCGTGTAGTCGAGGCTGCGGCCACTGGCGTGGAACCACGAGACGCCGTGCCGCACCAGCACGGTCTCCAGCATGGTGACATCGCAGAGATAGACCAGGAGGCAGGCGTGGAGCAGCCGTTCGCGGTCGCCGCCCGCCCCGGGAGGCAACTCGCCCTGGGTGCGCAGCCACACCCGCGTCCGGGCGGACGCCAGCGACGGGTCTTTCTCCACGTCGAAGCTCAACGGCCCGACGAACCGCTGGTCATAGGGCTTGCCGAGGGGTGACACGTACGCGCCGAACGCCTCGGACAGCCGCTCCTCGTAAGTGGGCAGCCCCTCCGGCGCCGGGGCCGCCGGCATGGGGGTCTGGTGGGCGAGGCCGGGCTCGGGCCGGTGGAAGGAGGCGGTCAGGGCGAACACCTCCCGGCCGCGCTGGCTCGTACAGACCCGCCGGGTGGCGAAGGCCGTACTGTCGCGCACCGGCTCGACCCGGTGCTCGAAGGGCGCGTCCGGCAGGGCGGGCCGGGTGAACGACGCGTGCACCGAGTGGACGGCCAGCGCGTCGGACACCGTACGTCCCGCGGCGGCCAGCGCCTGGGCGGCCAGATGCCCGCCGTACACGGGGGCGGACTGCTCCAGCGGGGCCCGCCCGCGGAAGTACGCGCCCTCGCCCCGGCCGGGCACGGCGTCCACATCGAGCAGGCCGAGCAGGTCGAGCAGTGCGTGTCGCTGATCCATGGACCCCCCTCACCTCGGCGTCGCCGTGTGCCGGCCAGTATCGCCAGGCCGGCCCGGCCCATCAACCGAACAGGCCCTGAAGGTGGCCGAGTTGAGCCGCTGACAGGGCGTCAGTCGGTACGGTACCCCGGAGTGACGCCCGGCCGACGATCGGAGGACCCCCATGTCCGACCGCGTCAGAGCCTTGCTGTACCGGCGACGCACGGTCGTGCTCTGGGTGAGCGCGGCGGTTGTCGTCCTGGCCGCGCTCGGCGGCCTGGGCGTGGAGAACCGCCTGGTCCACGGCGGGTTCGCCGATCCCGGCGCCCAGTCCTCCCGTGCCGAGCGCCTGGTGGCCGAGCACTTCCCCGCCGCCGACGACGACCTGGTGCTGCTCCTGCGCGGCGCGGGCCCGGTCGACTCGCAGCGGATGACCTCGGTGGGTACGGAGCTGAC
The DNA here is from genome assembly GCF_033794345.1 of Streptomyces niveiscabiei. NCBI lineage: Bacteria > Bacillati > Actinomycetota > Actinomycetes > Kitasatosporales > Streptomycetaceae > Streptomyces > Streptomyces niveiscabiei. The sequence continues at coordinate 37,347 of NZ_JARAYJ010000034.1, read as the reverse complement.
GCGGCGCGCGGAGCGCACTCCCGGCGTGCGGGCGGCCACCTCGTACTGGACAGCCGGGCGCGCGCCCGCGCTCCGCTCCCGGGACAGCTCCATCGGCCTCGTCACCCTCTCCCTGCGCGGCGACGAGGACGACCGGGCCAAGACCGCCGAGCGACTGGTGCCCGACATGCGGCGACATGCGCAAGGGCTGACGGTGATGGCGGCCGGCACCGCGCAGGTGCAGTCGGAGGTCGGCGAGCAGACCGCGCACGACCTGCTGTTCGCGGAGGCGATCGCCACGCCGGTCACCCTCGTCCTCCTGCTGCTGATCTTCGGCAGCGCGGTCGCCGCCGCCCTGCCGCTGGTCATCGCCCTGCTGTCGATCCTGGTGAGCCGGGCGGTGCTCAACGCGCTCGCGGGCGCCGTGCCGATCTCGGTGTACTCGATGAACTCCACCACCGCGCTCGGCCTCGGACTCGCCATCGACTACAGCCTGTTCATCCTCGCCCGCTTCCGTGAGGAACTGCGCGGCGGCGCCACGGTCCAGGAGGCCCTGGTGCCCACCGTGCGCAAGGCCGGGCGGACCGTCGCGTTCTCCGCGCTCACCGTCGCCCTGTCCCTCGTCGCCCTCCTGGTCTTCCCCCAGTTCTTCCTGCGGTCCTTCGCCTACGGCGGGATCGCGGTGGTCCTCACGGCCGCCGCGGGGGCGGTCCTCGTCCTGCCCGCACTGCTGGCCGTCCTGGGCCACCGGGTCAACCGCTACGACGTCTTCGCCCGCTGGCGCGGCGCCGCGCCGCCCGCCGCCGCCGAGGCGGGGCGCTGGTACCGGTTCGCGAAGGCGGTGATGCGCCGCCCCGTCCTGTACGGCGGCGCCGTGACCGTCCTGCTGCTGGTCCTGGCGTCCCCCTTCACGCGGGTCTCCTCCGGTCTCTTCGACGACCGTTCGCTGCCCGCCGACTCCCAGGTCCACCGCGCCACGCAGATGCTGCGCGACCGCTTCGACGCCGGGGTGCTGGGCACGGTCCCGGTGGTGGTCCGGGGCACGGGGCCGAGCCTGGACCCCTACGCCCGGGCACTGTCCACGGTGCGGGGCGTCCGGCAGGTGAGCGCGTCCACCGGTTCCTACCAGGGGGGCCGCCGCGTCCAGGAACCCGGCCCGGCTGCCGCCGCCCTGGTGGACGGCGACCTCACGCTGCTCTCCGTGGTCTCGGCGGTGGAGCAGGACTCGTCCGCCGGCACCGAACTCGTCGGCCGCCTGCGGGAGGTGACGCCGCCCGACGGAGCCCAGGGGGTGTGGGTGGGCGGACGGGCCGCCGAGGTCGCGGACAGCACCGCGGCCATCACCCGGGCCACCCCGGCGGCGATCGGCATCGTGGTGGGCCTCTCCCTCGTGCTGCTGTTCCTGTTCACCGGGAGCGTGCTGATGCCGCTGAAGGCGCTGGTCCTCAACACCCTCAGCCTCAGCGCCACGTTCGGGGCGATGGTGTTCGTCTTCCAGGAAGGGCACCTCTCCTTCCTCGTGGGCAGCCCGCTGCACACCGGCACCCTGGACGCGACCATCCCCATCCTGACCTTCTGCGTGGCCTTCGGACTCTCCATGGACTACGAGGTCTTCCTCCTGTCCCGCATCCGCGAGAGATACCTCCTCACCGGCGACAACACCGAGTCGGTGGCCTTCGGCCTCCAGCACACCGGCCGGATCATCACCGCCGCCGCACTCCTCGTCGCCGTCGTCCTGTTCGTCTTCGCGGTCAGCGGAGTGACCCTGCTGAAGCTCCTCGGCGTCGGCCTCGCCCTCGCGGTGATCCTCGACGCGACCCTCGTCCGCGCCGTCCTCGTCCCCGCGTTCATGCGCCTCGCGGGCCGCGCCAACTGGTGGGCCCCCACACCCCTGCGCCGCTTCCACGACCGGGTGGGGCTGCGGGAGGACACCGAGGCGTGACCGGCGTCGCGGGCCGATGAGGGTGCCGGTGGCGACCCTCAAGGTGCCGTCGGTGAAGGAGGCGCCGAGGTGCACGCCGGGGAGCTGAGGGGGCCGCGCCGGCCGAGGCTCAGGCCGCCGGGGTGGCTCTGCGCCGGTACACCAGATACGGCCGCGCGAGATAGCCGACCGGCACGCTCCAGACATGCACGAGCCGGGTGAACGGCCAGACCGCGAAGAGGAGACAGGCGCTCAGCGCGTGGAGCCGGAACAGTGGGGGAGCGTCGGCGATCGCCGACGGCCGGGGTCGGAGTGTGAACACACCCCGGAACCACAGGGAGACGGTCTCGCGGTAGTCGTACCCGGCGCCGAAGACGTTGTGCGCGGCGGTCGCCGCGATGCCCAGCAGGACCGTCGTGGCCAGCAGGGGGAAGAGGAGTCTGTCGCTGCGGTCCGTGGTGAGGCGGATCCTGCGGGCCAGCAGGCGGCGGGCGCACAGCAGGCCCAGCCCGGCGACCATCGCGAGTCCCGCAACCGAACCCAGCCAGACGGCCGCGGTGTGGTACGCGTGCTCGCTCACCCCCGCCGACTCGGTCCACGCCTCCGGGACCGCGAGCCCCACCACGTGCCCGGCGATCACCAGGAAGGCACCCAGGTGGAACAGCGGACTTCCCCAGCGCAGCCAGCGGTGTTCGAGGAGCTGACTGGTGTGGGTGGTCCAGCCGAACTGGTCGTGGCGGTAGCGCCAGACGTGTCCGGCGACGAACACGGCGAGGCAGGCGTAGGGGAAGGCGACCCACAGGAGCAGGCCGGTGGCCGAGACGTTCATCGCCGCTCCCCAGGAACGCGCTCGCCGCCGTCGAAGCCCGGGTAGGGGGCGAGGCCGACCTCCTCGTCCGGCGGTCCCTCGGCGGCGAGCCGCGCCACCGCCGCGCGGTCGGCCTCGGTGGGGGGCGGGAGCAGGGTGAGCAGTGCGGCCAGGACGTGCCGGTACGGGGAGCCGGCGTCGCCGAGGGCCTGGTGGATCAGCTCCAGGCCGCGCCGGTGCTGACGCAGCGGAGCCTCCCCGCCGCGCGGCCCGGCGAGCGCCGCGAACTCCAGGACGACCGGCAGATGGTCGGGCAGCTCACCCTCGCCGACGTCCCAGCCGGCGGCGCGGTAACGCCGGCCCAGGGTCAGCAGCGCCATGCCACGGCGACGGGTGTCGCCGTGCAGGTAGTAGGTGAGGTACAGGCTGCTGCGGCGCCGCAGGTCGAACGTCTCGACGTAGTGCCGCTCCAGGGCCTGCGGCTCCTGGGAGGCGAGCCAGGCGGTGAACGCGCTCAGGTGCCCGGCGGCCGAGGAGGACGGCAACGCCTCGACGGTGGCCGTCAACTCCGCGCGGGCCGCGACGAGTTCACCGTCCGGGTACTGGAGCAGCAGCGAACACAGCCGCAGCAGCAGGGCGCGCGCCCCGGTCTCCTCGGGGGTGAGGCGGCGTACGGCGGCCCGGACCCGGGTGCGGACCATGCCGGTCAGGGTCGAAGGCAGCGGGCTCACGGTCGTCCTCCTCGCAGGGTCGGCATGCCGAGCGGCACCCGGCGATCGCCGGCCGTCTCGACGGGGCAGCGGTCCTCCAGCGCCGCGACGTCCTCCCGGTGCGCGGCCGGAACGACGTACCGGTCCTCGTACTTGGCGACGGCGAGCAGCCGGTGCAGGTCCTCGGCGTCGCGGGGAGTGAGGTGTACGGCGTCGAGGGTGCCGTCGTCGCCGAGGGTGCGCGCCCGCATGGAGGAGCGCAGCGCGGTGAGCTTCATCAGCACCCCGGCGACGACGTCCGTGTCCCCGGCGGTGAACAGTTCGGCCAGGTACTCCAGAGGGATGCGCAGCCGGGTGACGGCCGCGAAGACGTGGTCGGGGTCGTCCTGGTTCCCGCCCGCGCCGGTGACGGCGTCCAGGACCGGGGAGAGCGGGGGGACGTACCAGACCATGGGCAGGGTGCGGTACTCCGGGTGCAGCGGCAGGGCGATGCGGTGGCGGACGGCCAGCTCGTACACGGGGGAGCGGCGTGCGGCGTCCAGCCAGTCCTCGGGGATCCCCGACTCCCGTGCCGCCGCGGTGACGTGGGGGTCGTGGGGGTCGAGGAAGACGCCGCGCTGGGCCTCCAGCAGGTCCCGCGGGTCAGGGGTGGCCGCGGCTTCTCCGACGCGGTCGGCGTCGTACAGGAGCAGCCCCAGGTAGCGCAGCCGGCCGACGCAGGTCTCGGAGCACACGGTGGGCCGGCCGGCCTCGATGCGCGGGAAGCAGAAGGTGCACTTCTCGGCCTTGCCGGTGGCGTGGTTGACGTACACCTTCTTGTACGGGCACGCCGTCACGCACATCCGCCAGCCCCGGCAGCGGTCCTGGTCGACGAGGACGATGCCGTCCTCGACCCGCTTGTACAGCGCGCCGGACGGACAGGCCGCCACGCAGGCCGGGTTGAGGCAGTGCTCGCACAGGCGGGGGAGGTGGAAGAGGAAGGTCTGCTCGAACTCGAACCGCACCTTCTCGGCCCAGGCGCCGCCGAGGTTCGGGTCGGCGCCCGCGATCTCGGGGGCGCCGCCGAGGCCGTCCTCCCAGTTGGCGCCCCAGGTGACGGCGGTGGGCCTGCCGGTGAGGAGGGAGCGGGGGCGGGCGACGGGGAGGTCGGGCCCCGCGGGGGCGGTGACGAGGTTGTCGTAGTCGTAGGTGACGGGCTCGTAGTAGTCGTCGATGGACGGCAGGTCGGGGTTGGCGAACAGCGACAGCAGGCGTTTCACCCGGCCGCCGGAGCGCAGGACCAGACGCCCGCGCCTGTCGAGCGCCCAGCCGCCCTTCCAGCGGGACTGGTCCTCGTAGCGGCGCGGGTAGCCGACGCCGGGCTTGGTCTCGACGTTGTTGAACCAGGCGTACTCGACGCCGGGCCGGTTGGTCCACGTCTGCTTGCAGGTCACCGAACAGGTGTGGCAGCCGATGCACTTGTCGAGGTTCATCACCATCGCCACCTGGGCGAGAACGCGCATGTCAGTACTCCACGTTCTGCGAGCGGCGCCGGATCACGGTGACCTCGTCGCGCTGGTTGCCGGTGGGGCCGTAGTAGTTGAAGGCGTATGTCAACTGGGCGTAGCCGCCCGCGAGATGGGTGGGTTTGACCAGGAGACGGGTCAGGGAGTTGTGGATGCCGCCGCGCCTGCCGCTGACCTCGGTCCGCGGGACGTTCACCGTGCGGTCCTTGGCGTGGTACATGTACACGGTTCCCTCGGGCATCCGGTGGGTGACCACCGCGCGGGCGGCGACGACGCCGTTGCGGTTGTACGCCTCGATCCACTCGTTGTCCTTGACGCCGATCCTGTCGGCGTCGGCGGTGGACATCCAGATGACCGGCCCGCCCCGGGACAGGGCGAGCATGTGGGCGTTGTCCTGATAGGCCGAGTGGATGGACCACTTGGAGTGCGGGGTCAGGTAGCGGACCGTCACCTCGGCGCGGTCGCCGCCGAGTTCCTCGTCGCCGTAGTGCCGGCGGGTGTTCAACGGCGGCCGGTAGACGGGGAGTTGCTCGCCGAGTTCGGCGATCCAGTCGTGCTGGACGAAGAAGTGCTGGCGGCCGGTGAGGGTGTGCCAGGGCTTGAGGTGCTCGGTGTTGATGACGAACGGCGAGTAGCGCCGGCCCCCGGCCTCGCTGCCGGACCACTCGTACGAGGTGAGGACCGCGCGCGGCTGGGTGCGGGTGTCGGCGAAGGTGATGCGCTCGGCCTCGCGCTCGGCGGCCAGCGCCACCAGGCCCGCGCTGCCCGTGCGCTCCTCCAGCCGCCGGAAACCCTCGGTGGCGAGGCGGCCGTTGGTGGTGCCGGAGAGGGCGAGGATCGCCTCGCACATGTCGTTCGCCGTGGCGAGCGAGGGGCGTCCGGCGGCGATTCCGTCGCGTACGGTGCCGTTGCGGCGCCGGAGGCCGTCCAGTTCCCGGTCCGGGTGGACGGTGACGCCCTTGGTGGTGGTGCCGAGGGTGTCGAGCAGCGGGCCGACGGCACGCATCTTCTGCGCTGTCGCGGCGTAGTCCCGTTCGACGACGACCAGCTTCGGCATCGTCCGCCCGGGCACGGGCTCGCACTCGCCGAGCTTCCAGTCGCGTACGACGCCGCCCGGCTGGGCGAGTTCGTCGGGGGTGTCGTGCAGCAGTGGCACCGCGAGGACGTCCGTGCGCGTGCCGAGGTGCTCCTTCGCCAGCTCGCTGAACCGGTCCGCCAGGCCGAGGAAGGCGTCGTAGTCGGTGCGGGCCTGCCAGGGTGGAGGGATGGCCGGGGTGAAGGCGTGCACGAAGGGGTGCATGTCCGTGCTGGACAGGTCGTCCTTCTCGTACCAGGTCGCGGCCGGCAGGACGACGTCGGCGAGCAGGCCCGTCGACGTCATCCGGAAGTCCAGGGTGACCAGCAGATCGAGCTTGCCCTCCGGCGCCTCCTCGCGCCACACCACGTCCTTCGGGCGCCCCTCGGGCGGGGTCTCCTCGGAGCGGACGGCCGCGTCGGTGCCCAGCAGGTGACGCAGGAAGTACTCGTTGCCCTTGCCGGAGGAGCCGAGCAGGTTCGCCCGCCACACGGTCAGCACCCGGGGGAAGTTGGCCGGGTCGTCGGGGTCCTCGGCGGCGAACTTCAGCCGCCCGGCCTTGAGTTCGCCGACGACGTACTCGGCCGGCTCACGTCCCCGCGCCTTCGCCTCGTCCGCCAGGTCGAGCGGGTTGCGGTCGAAGCCGGGGTGGCCGGGCGTCCAGCCGAGCCGGACCGCCTGCGCCAGACAGTCCGCGGTCGCCTTCCCGGCGAACCGTCCCTCGCCCAGCGGCGACGCCAGCTCGTCGGGTCCGAACGCCTCGTAGCGCCACTGGTCGGTGTTGAGGTACCAGTACGAGGTGCCCGCCATGTGCCGGGTGGGCCGCTGCCAGTCGAACGCGAACGCCAGGTGCTGGAGGCCGGTGATGGGACGGATCTTCTCCTGGCCGACGTAGTGCGCCCAGCCGCCGCCGTTGACACCCTGGCAGCCGGTCATCGTCACCAGCGCGAGGAACGCCCGGTAGATGGTGTCCGAGTGGAACCAGTGGTTGGTCCCCGCACCCAGCGCGATCATCGAACGCCCCTGCGTGCGTTCGGCGTTGCGCGCGAACTCCCGCGCGATCCGCGCCGCCTGCACGGCCGGCACCGAGGTGACCGTCTCCTGCCAGGCGGGGGTGTACGGCTGGGAGGCGTCCTCGTACGACGCCGGCCACGCACCCGGCAACCCGGGGCGGTGCACGCCGTACTGGGCCAGCATCAGGTCGAACACGGTCGTCACCAGCCGCCCGCCCACGGTGCGGACCGGCACACCCCGCACCATCGTCGACCCTCCCTCCGTCGGACCCTCGTCGAAGCGGGGGAGCACGACCTCGGCGGTGTCCTCGGCGCGGCCGATCAGGCTCAACTCCGGTACGACGTCCCCGAGATCGAGGTTCCAGCGGCCCCGCCCGGCTTCTCCCCACCGGAAGCCGAGCGAGCCGCCGGGGACCACCGGTTCGCCGGTGGCCCCGTCCAGAAGGACCGTCTTGAACTCGGCGTTCTCCTCCTCGCGGCGGCCGAGATCGGCGGCGGTCAGGAACCCGTCCGGGACGAGTCCCCGTTCGTGCTCGCGCAGGGTCACGAGGAACGGCGCGTCGGTGAACCTGCTCAAATAGTCGCGGAAGTACGGCACTTCGCGGTCGACGAGGAACTCCCGCAGGATCACGTGTCCCATGGCCATCGCCAGCGCGCCGTCCGTGCCCGGATGCGGGGCGAGCCACTCGTCGGCGTGCTTGACGTTGTCGGCGTAGTCGGGACTGACGGCGACGACCTTCGCGCCGTTGTAGCGGGTCTCGGTGAGGAAGTGCGCGTCCGGGGTGCGGGTGACGGGGATGTTCGACCCCCACATGATCAGGTAGCCCGCGTTCCACCAGTCGGCGGCCTCGGGCACGTCCGTCTGGTCGCCGAAGACCTGCGGCGAGGCGATCGGCAGGTCCGCGTACCAGTCGTAGAACGACAGCAGCGTGCCACCGATCAGCGAGTGGAAGCGCGCGCCGGCCGCGAACGACGCCATCGACATCGCCGGGATCGGGGAGAAGCCCGCGACCCGGTCCGGGCCGTACGTCTTGATGGTGTGCACCTGCGCGGCGGCGACCAGCTCGGTCGCCTCGTCCCAGCCGGCGCGGACCAGGCCGCCCCTGCCGCGGGCCCGCTTGTAGGCGCGGGCCTTGTCCGGGTCGCCGGTGATCTCGGCCCAGGCCGCCACCGGGTCGCCGAGCCGCTCCCGCGCCTCGCGCCACAAGGTGAGCAACTCGCCCCGCACGTACGGGTAGCGGACCCGGCTGGGGGAGTACGTGTACCAGGAGAAGGACGCCCCGCGCGGGCAGCCGCGCGGCTCGTACTCGGGGCAGTCCGCGCCGATCGACGGGTAGTCGGTGGCCTGGTGCTCCCAGGTGATGATGCCGTCCTTGACGTACACCAGCCACGAACAGGACCCCGTGCAGTTCACGCCGTGCGTGGAGCGCACCACCCTGTCGTGCGCCCACCGGTCCCGGTAGAAGCCCTCCCAGCGGGCGTCGCCCGTGCCGAACTCCGCGCGGCCGTCGGCCGACACCTCACGGCGGGTCAGCAGCCGCCGCGCCGCGAGGGGCCAGGTCCTTGTGTCGTTCACCATGCCCGGAACGCTAGGCGGGCCCGCCCGACGGCCGCCCGGGGCCGAACGGCCCTGTCACGAGGCCCATCGGCCCCGGTGATCGGGACCGGTCGGAAGGCGCCGGGCCCGGGGCGGTGACGCGAGAGTCGGGGCGCCCCGTACCGCCGGGGCGCCCTGTACAGCCGTGAGGGAAAGGACGGACACCATGCACCGGTCGTCCCCAGCAGAGCACACCGGCCCGGTGGCGGGCAGAGCCTGGCTGATGCTGGCCCTGGCCACCGTCGGATTCGCCGTCAACTTCTGGGCCTGGGCGCTGCTCAGCCCGCTCGGCCCCCGCTTCAAGGACACCCTGCACCTCAGCTCCTTCCAGCAGTCGCTGCTGGTCGCCGTGCCCGTCGTGGTCGGCTCGCTGGGCCGGATCCCCGTCGGGGCGCTCACCGACCGCTACGGCGGACGCGTCATGTTCCCCGCCGTCTCCGCGGCCACCGTCCTGCCCGTGCTCTACCTCGGCCTCGCCGGACACTCCTCGCTGACCGCGCTGCTCGCCGGCGGGTTCTTCCTCGGCGTCGGCGGCACGGCGTTCGCCGTCGGGGTGCCCTTCGTCAACGCCTGGTTCCCGCCCGAGCGGCGGGGCCTGGCCATCGGCGTCTTCGGCATGGGCATGGGCGGCACCGCGATCAGCGCCCTGAGCACCGTCAAGCTGGTCGACGCGCACGGCACGAGGACCCCGTTCCTCATCACCGCCGCCGGCCTCGTCGCGTACGCCGTCCTCGCGGCTCTCGTCCTGCGCGACGCCCCCGGCCGCACGCCGGTGACCCAGCCGCTGGCCCGCACCCTCGCCGACACCCTCCGGCTCACGGTGACCTGGCAGGCGGCGGCCCTGTACGCGGTCGCCTTCGGCGGGTACGTCGCCTTCTCCGTCTACCTGCCGACCTACCTCAAGACCGGCTACGGCCTCGCCCAGGCCGACGCCGCCGACCGGATGGCCGGGTTCGTGCTGCTCGCCGTCGCCATGCGGCCGGTCGGCGGCTGGCTCTCCGACCGGGTCGGGCCCGTCCGCGTCCTCGCGGTCGCGCTCGGCACCGTCCTGGCCGGGGCCTGCGTCCAGTCCCCCGCCCCCGGCCTGGCGCCGGTCGGCACGGTCGCCTTCCTCGCCATGGCCGCCGCGCTCGGAGCGGCCAGCGGCGCGGTCTTCGCGCTCGTCGCCCTGCTGGCACCCGCGGGCAGGATCGGCTCGGTCACCGGGGTCGTGGGGGCGGCGGGAGGACTCGGCGGCTTCGTCCCGCCACTCGTCATGGGGGCGCTGTACGGCGCCTACGGGTCGTACGCCGTCGGCCTGCTCCTGCTGGGTGCGGTCGCTGCGGGAGCACTGATGTTCACGGAGACGGGGGTGCGGTACGCGGTGGGGCGGCGCACGCGGTGAAGCGGGCCGGGACAGGGGATCTCCCCGCCCGGCCCGTGCTCGGCGCGCAGGACACGGCGGACGGCGCATCCGGGGTGAACTCCCGCCACGGGTGCGCCGGTTCGCGTCCTCACCGGTGCGGCACCACCGCCACCGCGCACCCCGCGTGCTGGATCGCGGCGTGCGCGACAGGTCCCGTGCGGTGGGGGAGCCGGTGGCCGACGACCAGGAGGCTCGCGTCGGCCGCCGCGCGCGGGAGGGCCGTGGCGGGCTTGTCCTCGACGACCGTCTCCAGGACCGTCACGCCGGGATACTTGTCGCGCCAGGGGTCGAGGACGGTCCGCAGGAAGCCGAGCCATTCCTCCGCCTGGGCCGGACGGTCCAGGAGCGCGACGTCACCCGGGCCGAGCCCGAGCGCGCCGGAGGCGTTCCAGGCGTACACGGCGCGCAGCCGGGCTCGCCGCAGCCGGGCCGCCTCGAAGGCGAACTCGATGACCTCGTCGCCCGTGCCGGCGACGTCCACGGCGAGCACGACGTCCCGGTAGCCGGTGCACTCGCAAGCAGCGCTGCCGTCGTCCTGCGGGACATGCTCGTCGGGCGCGTCCGCGTCCGCGCGCACCAGCACGACCGGACCCTCCGCCTTCGCCACCACCCCCAGCGCGACCGACCCCACCAGGAACCCGGCGAACCCGCTCCACCCGTGCGACCCCAGCACCAGCGGCCGGGCCCGCCCGGCCTCCCGCAGCAGGGCGGCGGTCGCCGGACCCGCCACCAGTTCGTCGTCGAGCGGCAGTCCGGGGCAGGCGGCCCGGATCCGCTCCTCGGCCCGGCGCAGCGCACGGCGGGCCAGGTGCCGCTGGGCGGCGCCCGCGAGCACGGTGTCGCGCTGACGGGGGTACCGCTCCCCGGCGTGCACCAGCCGCAGCGGCCGGCCCCGCCGGACCGCCTCACGGGCCGCCCACAGCGCTGCGGCCATGCTCTCGTCGGACCCGTCGACTCCGACCACCACGGACTGTTCCATCACGACTCCTCCGGCCGGGCTGCTCACCTGTGGCCAGCATCCAGCGGTCCACCGATGCCGCGACAGGGACCGTCCGGCCCTCTCCCGTGCCCGCCCAGCCCCTGTGAACCGGGTGCGCCGCGCCGGAACCTGGAGGCGGGGTCCGGTGAGGAGGGCTCCGCGCAGAGTCGAAGGAGGCCTGGACATGAAGCCCATCGAGGTCGGCGCCCTGATGACCCGTGAGGTCGTCACCGCCCGGTACGGCACCCCGTTCAAGGAGGTGGTGCGGCTGCTCGACGAGCACCGCATAGGCGGCCTCCCGGTCATCGGCGACGACGGCACGGTCATCGGCGTGATCTCCGCGACCGACCTCGTCCCGCACCAGGCGGGACGCTCCGGCGTACGGCACCGCTTCAGTCCCCGCGCCCGGCGTGCGGCGGCCCGGAGCCGGGCCCGTACCGCCGGCGGCATCATGACGGCACCCGCCGTCACCGTCCGCGCCGACGCCACCGCCACCGAGGCGGCCCGCCTGATGGCCGCGCGCCGCGTGCAGCGGCTGCCGGTCGTGGACGAGGAGAACCGGCTCGCCGGCATCGTCACCCGCCACGACCTCCTCCACGTCTTCCTGCGCCCGGACGAGGAGATCCTGCGCGCCGTACGGCAGGAGGTCCTCCTCGACACCCTCTGGCTGGTCCCGCAGACCATCGACGTCGCCGTGAGCGAGGGCGTCGTCTCCCTCACGGGACGGCTGGAGCGGCGCAGCGAGATCCCCGTCGCGGTCGGCATGACACGCCGGCTCGACGGCGTCGTGGACGTCGTCGACCACCTCACCTACCGCATCGACGACACTCGCCTGCGCCCCGCCGAACAGGCCCTGCACGGCGTCGCCGACGATTGGCTGCGCAAGCTCTGACCGACGCGGCGCATGGCCATGATCCCGCTCGCCCTCATCGGCGTCCCCGGCTCGGTCCTGCGGCCGGGCGAACGTGAGCACGTGGCCTTGGAGTCCTGGCTCGGACACCAGCCGCGAACCAGCCGGATGATCACGCGCCTGCCGCCGCGGCGGACTGTTCGTCGTGCTCCCGCGGCATCCGCATGGCCCCGGCGCCGCCGATGGTCTTGCCGCGCTTCCGCGCGCTCTCGTGGCCTTCGAGGGCGCGGTCGCGGAGGCGCACGGGCCGGGTCACCACTGGGAGATGAGCGGCGCCTCCGGTTCGTGCTGCCGCCAGGCTTCAGCGAGACGGGCAAGGCGGTGGGGGGCGGCGATGCCGTGCATGGCTGCGATCTTGCCGTGGATGATGTCGAACATCGTGGAGCCGACAACCTGGTCGCCGAGCACGAAGAGAATGGCCGGGGCACCGTTGACGAGCGCGTAGTGGATGGCCGGCGTGCCACCAACCATCCGCCGCTTCGCTTCTGTGGGTTTCAGGCCGGCCCGTACGACGGCGGCGATGCGCTGCGGGGTGTCGTACCGCAGCAGCGTCGTGGCCAGGCCGCCAGCGCCGTCGGAGACCGCGGTCGCGTCGTCGGTGAGCAGTGCCACCAGCCGTTCGGTGCGGCCTGAGGTGGCGGCGGCGAGGAACTCCTCGACGATTCTGCGGGCGGATGCGGGGTCGATTTCGGCACCACCGCTGCGGACGGCGGTGATGCGGCGCCGGGCCCGGTGGAGGTGCTGCTGGCTCGCGGACTCGGTGATGTCGAGGATCTCGGCGACCTCGGCGTGGCCGTAGGCGAACGCCTCGCGCAGGACGTAGACGGCCCGTTCGACGGGGGACAGGCGCTCCATGAGCGTCAGCAGGGCAAGGGAGACCGATTCCCGCTGCTCGAACGTGTCGGCCGGGCCGAGCATCGGGTCGCCGTCGAGGAGCGGTTCGGGCAGCCAGGCACCGGCGATGCGTTCGCGGCGGGCCTGTGCCGAGCGAAGCCGGTCCAGGCACAGGTTGGTGACGACCTTGGTCAGCCACGCCTCCGGTACTTTGATCCGCTGCCGGTCCGCGGCCTGCCAGTGCAAGAACGCGTCCTGCACCGCGTCTTCGGCGTCGGTGGCGGAGCCCAGCAGCCGGTACGCCAGCGAGGCCAGCCGGCTGCGGCTGGCCTCGAACCGACTGGTGTCGAAGAGATCCGCGGCGGTGCTGTCCATGCGGGCCACCCTAGGACGCTCCGTTTCCCGTGGTGCGGACACCTCTGGCAGTCGGCCACTACTGTGGGGGGTGGACGGTCACGGGCAGGGCCGGCCGTGCTGCGGGGTCTGCGGCCGTGGCGGTGGAACGGCGGCGGAGGCTGCCGGCCAGGCACAGCACCGTGCCGAGCGCGAACCACGTCGCCAGGACGGTGGCGGCGGCGCTGGCGCCGTGGCCGTCGAAGAAGGCGGTGGAGCGCAGCAGCCGGACGCCGGCCCCGGGCGGTAGCAGTTGGCCGAGGGCGCCGGACCAGCCGGGCAGCATCTCGGGTGCGGTCGCGGTGCCCGAGAGGGGGTTGCCCATGAGCATCATGGCGGCGGCGCCGAGGCCGAAGCCGGCGTACCCGAGCAGTGACTCGAGCCCCATGACGGTCAGCGAGGTGGCCGCGATGGTCAGGGCGACGGCGCCGGAGTTGGCCCAGTAGGGACCGTCGAGTGAGCCGAGCCAGAACTGCAGGATCGCTGCCGCGGCAAGTCCGCCGGTGAGAGCGAAGAAGAGTGCTCCGGTGACGCGGTGGACGCTGCCGTGGACGAGCCTGGTCAGCAGCAGGACGGCGAGCAGGCCGCCCATGACCAGCGGCAGGGCTCCGGCGGCCAGTCCGGCGCCGCGCGGGTCGTCGGCCGGCAGCGGTACGAGGTCGCGGGCGGCGACAGCGGTGCCGGATCCCTGGGCCTGGCTGAGGCCGGTCGCGATGGTGTTCAGGGTCTGGGTGACGGCGGTGCTTCCGGCTGATGCGGTGATGATCTGTGGGGTGCCGGAGCTCAGGTCGATCGCCCCGTACACCTTGCGGTCGCGGATCAACTGTTCGGCGGCGGCGGTGTCGGCGACCTCGGTGACCTTGAAGCCGTCGGGAGACCGTTGGTCGAGTAGGGGAGTGATCCGCTTGACGGCGGCAGCGGGCCCGGCGACAGCGATCGGCACGTCATGCACCGATGAGCGTACCGACGGCCAGGCGAAGGCGGTGAGCAGCAGGCTGATGGTCACCGTGAGCAAGGCGACCGCCCTGACCACTGTCGGCCAGGGGGAGGGCGACGCGTCGGCTGCGGTCGCGGCCTGAGCGGACATGGCTTCTCCTTCGGAGGAGGGAGTTCATCACCGGGGAGCGGGGTTTCGGATCCGACGCCGGAACACGGTCCGAGCCCGGGTGGATTGCCGTATTGACCAATGGGGTGGAGGGCGCGGCTACGCGGTCGCCTTCTCGGCGGGGGACGCGTCCGGCGCGGCGGCCAGGTGGTGCTTGCGCTTGGGCAGGCCGAAGGTCGGATGCTCGGTGGCCCACAGGGACATCCTGACGATGCCCGCCTTGATCCGTGCGGCCTTCCGGCCACCCATGTACTTGGGCTTCGCCTGCCCCTGCTCGTCGACCATCTGCAGGATCCCGTCCCGCCGCCCGAGGCTGATGTGGTTCCCGACGTACTCCAGCTTGGTGTTGGCGATCTCGCGCCCGGTCAGGCGTCCCACGATCGCGTCCGTGGCCTGACGGCCGGTGTAGCCGGCCGAGGCGCAGGACATCGGCAGCGGCCGGCCGTTGTCGCCGATGGCGTAGGTGCTGTCGCCGGCGGCGTAGACGTTCGGGTGCGAGACCGACCGCATGGTGCGGTCGACGACGATCCGGCCGTCCTCGGTGACCTCCAGCCCGCTCGCGGTGGCGATGGGGCTGACCGCGAACCCGGCCGTCCACACGGTGGCGTCGGAGGCCAGGGCGGTGCCGTCGGCGCACAGCACCCGCGCCGTTTCGACGGCTTCGACGCTGGTGTGTTCCAAGACGGTGATGCGCAGCCGGTCGCAGGTCTGGCGCAGGTGGCCGCGGGCTCCGGCGGAGAGCGGGGCGCCCAGCTCGCCGTGTGCGACCAGCGTCACCGACAGGCCGGGCCGGGATTCGGCGATCTCGGTGGCGGTCTCGATGCCGGTCAGCCCGTCGCCGACGACCAGGACGCTCCCACCTGCGTCCCGCTCGCTCAGGCTGTCCAGGCGCTCGCGCAGGCGCAGTGCGGAGGGCCGGGTGGCGACGTCGAAGGCGTGCTCGGCCACGCCAGGGACGTTGTGGTCCGCGCCGTGACTGCCGAGCGCGTAGAGGAGCGTGTCGTAGCCGAGTTCGCCGCCGCCGTCGGTATCGGCCACGGCGACGACCTGGCGCTCGGGGTCGACGGCGGTGACACGGGCCCGGCGCAGCCGTACCGCCGTGCCCGCGAAGACGTCGGCGAGCTGCGGGGCCTCGATCTCCTGGCCGGCCGCGAGCTGGTGCAGCCGCAGCCGCTGGACGAAGTCCGGCTCGGCGTTGACCACGGTGATCTCGGTGTCCGCGGGCGACAGCCGACGGGCCAGGGTCCCGGCCACGTAGGCCCCGGCGTAGCCGGCGCCGAGGACGACGATGCGGTGCTTCATGTCTCGCTCCTGTCGACTCGCTTGCCTTTGGCGACTTGAGCGGGACAGCGACCCGATTCCTGACAGGAACCGGATGTGACGTGGGTCACGGAGTGGCGCCGGCAGGTGTGCGGGGGCGCGACACGACGACAACCGGCCCCAGGTCGGCCCTGGTGTGCGGCTGGTGTCTGAGCCAGGACTCCAGGGCCTGCGTCGAGGAACGGCACTGCTTCGGCGGCCACGACGACCACCGGGAGTTCCGGAAACGACCGACATCGTGGTGGGCGTCGACGGTGCGGAGGAGTCCCTGGCCGCCCTGTACCGGGCGGCCGGGCAGGCCCGTCTGCTGCACACGCGGGTGGTCGCCGTCCACGCCTGGGAGCCGGCCCCCCGCCGTATCGCGCCCTACGCCTCCGCAGCCGCCTGTCCGACGGCCGCGCGCGTCCTTGAGGACAGCCTCCTCAAGACACTCGGCGAACGCGTCGACATCGCCGTACAACCCGTCCTGCACAGGGACGAGGGCGCTCGGACCGGGGCGTTAGCGGTGTGCGGGAGTACGGGGGAGCCGGGGCCGCCGCGGGGGCCGGTGGCGCAGCCGGACGACGAGCGCGTCCAGTGCCGTGCTCAGCGCGACCGTCACCACGATCGCCATGGCCAGCAGGATCGCGAAGCGCTCCCAGAACTCCGGTGTGAGACTCGTGCCCACTGTCCTCACCCTTCCTCGGCGGGGCCCTTCCCCTGTGCTTCCAGTCAACGTCCGCGCCGTGCCCGGCGTATGGGGCGAACGGCCCGCGCACCGGCCCCGCCGGGCAGGGCCGTACGGCCCGTCGCCGGGACCGAGCGGCCCGTGGCCCGCGCGAGACGCCCGCCTCCACGCTGGAGGCGACAGGACAGGTCACGACCGGGGAGGACCCCATGGACACCGGCCCGTACACCGTTCGCGACGTGATGACCCGCACGGTTGTCGCCGTCGGCCGGGAGACCCTCTTCAAGGACGTCGTCACGCTGATGGAGCGGTGGCAGGTCGACGCCGTCCCCGTCCTGGAGGGCGACGGCAGGGTCATCGGTGTCGTCTCCGAAGCCGACCTGCTGCCCAAGGAAGAGTTCCGCGACCGCGTCCCCGACCGCGCTGTCCAGAGAGAGCGGCTCACCGACCTGGCGAAGGCCGGCGCGCTGACCGCCGGGGAGTCGATGAGCGCGCCCGCCGTGACCGTGCACGCCGACACCACCGTGCCGGAGGCCGCGCGCATCATGGCCCGCCGCCGGGTCAAGCGGC
Organism: Streptomyces niveiscabiei; assembly: GCF_033794345.1. NCBI lineage: Bacteria > Bacillati > Actinomycetota > Actinomycetes > Kitasatosporales > Streptomycetaceae > Streptomyces > Streptomyces niveiscabiei. Next base: position 20,556 of record NZ_JARAYJ010000034.1, on the reverse strand, counting down.
TGTACGTCATCGACGCCGAGGGTTACCTCGAAGGCGTCGTCAGCCGCGCCGACCTGCTGAAGGTGTTCCTGCGGGAAGACCGCGAACTCGCCGCGGAGGTAAGGCGGTCGATCGCCGAGGTCGCCGGCGACCGGATCGGGGTCGAGGCCGTCGACGGCGTCGTCACCCTGACCGGGAGCGCCGCCGACAGCACCTCGCTGGACGCGGCCGGACGGCTGGCGCGGACCGTCGAGGGCGTGGTCGAGGTCCGCTGCCGCCTCGAACCAGCGGCTTCCTGACGCGACGACAGGGTGCGCGGCCTGTTCGAACCGGCCGCGCACCCGTGCGGCTGTGGTGATCCTCCGGGTCAGCCGCTGTTCACCGGGATGGTCCGCGTCCCCGTCTTCTCCTCCGGGAGCGGGACCGTGACGGTCAGGACGCCGTTCCTGTACGCCGCGGTCGCCTCGTCGCCCTTCGCTCCGAGGGGCAGCCGGACGCTGCGCGCGAACGTGCCGTAGCGGAACTCCGTACGGTGTCCCTCGGCGGTCTCCTCGGTGCGCTCGGCCCGCAGGGTCAGCACACCCTCGGAGACGGTGATCTCGACGTCCTTGCCGGGATCGACCCCCGGCAGCTCGGCGCGCAGCACGTACGCGCCGTCCGCCAGGTGTTCCTCGACGCGGATGCCGTGCAGACCCGCGACGCCGTGCAGTCCGGGAAGCCCGGACTCGACCCAGCCGAACAGGTCGGGCAGTACCGGCCAGCCGGGGAACCGTTCGATCATGCCGCTCATGCGCTTCCTCCTCTCTGTGTCCGTCAACTTCAGGGTGACGCGCGAGAGGTGGAGAAGCAGCGAGCCGAACGACCCCGACCGAGGGCCGGTCGGCCCCGGCGCGCTACGGAGCGGCCACCGGAACCCGCCACACCAGCGTCGTACCGCCTCCGTCGGGACAGTCCCACTCCAGCCGGCCACCCAGCTCCAGCGCACGCTCCTCCATGTTGAGCAACCCGCTGCGCCGTCCCTCCGCCGGGATGCCGTCGCCGTCGTCATGGACGGTCAGGGTCAGCTCGCGGCCGTCCGTCGTGAGGGTCACCTCCGCCGCATCCGCGTGGGCGTGCCGGGCGACGTTCGTCAGGGCCTCGGAGAGAACCGCGACGACATGGTCGGCGATCTCCTTCGGTACGTCCGTGTCGATGAGACCCTCCATGCGGAAACTCGGCGCGAACCCGAGCGAGAGGGCCGCCTCGCCGACGACGCGGACCGCGCGGGCCCGCAGTCCGGTACCGGAGACGCCCTCCCGCGCCCGCAGCCCGAAGATCGTCGAACGGATGATCTTGATGGTCTCGTCGAGGTCGTCCACCGCGCGCAGCACCCGCTCGGACGCCTCCGAGTGCTCGATGAAGCGACCCGCGCTCTGCAACGTCATCCCCGTCGCGAACAGCCGCTGGATCGCCAGGTCGTGGAGGTCGCGGGCGATGCGGTCACGGTCCTTGAGCACCGCGATCTCCTCGGCGTCCCGGCGCCGCTCCGCCAGCTCCATCGCGATGGCCGCCTGCGCGGCGAACACCTGGAGCGGCTCGATCTCCTTCCCGGTGAACGGCACCCGTCCCGCCTCGCGCACCAGCAGCAGCACACCGCGCACCCCGTCGTCGCCGGTCCCGACCGGCACGGCGACGGACGGACCGAGGGAGGGTACGAGGGACAGCCGCTCGTCGCTCGTGACGGCACTCCTACGAGCGAACGCCGTACCGACCAGGCCCCCCTCGGTGGACAGCACCAGACCGCGCAGCGCGTCCGCCTCCTGACCGATCGCCAGCTCCACCGTGAACGACCCGGTGTCCTCCATCGGCATCGCGACGACGGCCAGCGCCGCACCCGTGATGTCCCTCGCCCGCTCGGCGATCAGACCCAGCACCGCCGTCCGGCCGTCGCCCGACATCAGCCGGTGCGTGATCTCCGTGTTCGCGCCCAGCCACCGCTCCCGAAGCCGCGACTCCGCGTACAGGCGGGCGTTGTCGATCGCCACCCCCGCCGCGACCGCGAGGGTCGCCGTCACCGAGACGTCCTCCTCATCGAACAGGACCCCGCCGCGCTTCTCCGTGAGGTACAGGTTGCCGAACACCTGGTCGCGCACCCGGATCGGGACGCCGAGGAACGTGTTCATCGGCGGGTGGTGCGGCGGGAAGCCGTACGACGCCGGATGATCGGAGATCTTCGCCAGCCGCAGCGGCTCGGGGTGGCGGATCAGCTCACCCAGGATGCCGTGACCCTCCGGGTACGGGCCGATCTCCGCGATCTGCTCGGCACTGATGCCCACGGTGTGGAACGCCGACAGCCGCTTGCCGTCGGGACCGATCACGCCGAGCGCCGCGTACTCGGCGTCCACCAGCACCGCCGCCGCCTCCACGATGCTCCGCAACGCCTGCTCCAGATCCAGCTCCCGGCCGACCGACAGCACCGCCTCCAGCAGGCTGTGCACCCGGTCCCGGGTCCCCCTCGCCGCGTCCAGCCGCACCTGCAACTCGTCCAGCAGTTCGTCCAGCCGCAGCTGAGGCAGCCGTACCCGGGCCTCCTCGGCACTTCCCACCCGCACTCCTCGGCAACTCCGCGTCCCGGCCTTTCCGGTGAGGCCCAAGGTAGCGGCCGGGAGCGGGCCCGGACACCGAGAACGGGCCAAGTCCTCCGCCAGGGCCGACCGGCCCTCGGATCGGGACCGGACAGCACCTGCCGCGCGCACACCCGCCGTACGAGGCTGGATCCGTCGCATGAGCGGAAGGACGTGAGGCACATGACGGCACACGGGGCCGTACGGGTCAGAGCTCAGGGCGAGGTCGGCGAGGAGGAGGTCACCCGGCTCCTCGCCAAGCTCGACGCGGCCTGCGGACGTCTCGGTCTGGCCGCCGAGGGCGCGCTGACCGTGGTCAGGGCACAGGCCCACCACATCCGGCGGCCCTGGTGCGCCACGGCCCGGCTCCTGGTGCACGGCACGGTCCTCGTCGTCCACGCGGAGGAGGCCACCGCGCGGGAACTCGCCGACCGGCTGGAGGACCGGGTCCTCGCGCGCGCCGGACAGGCCGCCCACAGCCGGACGCACACGCCACCTCCCTGGCGCACGGCCCCCGGGACATGAAAGGCCGGCCGGTCCCGGAGCCGGGACCTTTCCGGCGGGACAGTGGAGACAGGAGCGGCACCCACCCCCGTGGTGCCGCTCCGCCCGTACGACCGAGCACTGCCACCCCTTCACAGAAACTCACCATGACCGACGAGCCCACCCACGCCCCGACCCCGGTCTCCGTGCGCAGAAGCGTCGAACTCGACAGCGCCGAGGCGCTGCGGCTGCTGGGCAGCGTCTCCCTCGGACGGGTCGTCTTCACCCGACAGGCGCTGCCGACCATCCGCCCGGTCAACCACGTCGTCGTCGACGGCGCCCTCGTCATCCGCACCCACGAACACGCCGCCCTCACCCTGCACGCCACCCACACCGACGCCACCGGCGTCGTCGTCGCCTACGAGGCCGACGACATCGACCCCCGCACCCACCTCGGCTGGAGCGTCGTCGTCACCGGCTACGCCCACCTCGTCACGGACCCGTCCGAACTCGCCCTGTACGACACGCTCTTGCGTCCCTGGGTCGACCGGACCATGGAACACGCGGTACGGATCCTTCCGGCGCTGGTGACGGGGGTCCGGCTCGTGGCCGACGACCTGTGATCTGCGCGTCGTCATGCGCAGGCCAGAGGTTTCGTCTCTGCGACGGGATCGGTGAAGTGAGGCTGAACTGGTCTTTCGACGGCTTGCGGGGAGCGGTTCATGCTGACGAGGCAAGCCCCGGTGGACAGCCGGTGGACAGCCGTGCGTGAAACTCCGTCAGAGATTCTCGCCACCCCGGCCGACGGGTGGAGTCCACCGGTCTTCGATGGGGCTGCCGGAGACGTCGGGACTAGGTGGTCCTGACAGTGTCACGTCCAGGGCAAGGCGCGGGCTTGGGGGTGACCGGAGGGCTCGCCCGCCTGCCGTGGTGGAGATCGGTCCGGTCGTGCCGCGCTCGCCTCCGGCCGGTACTCGGATGAGCAACTGCCGGAGTGGGAATCGGGGCACGATACCGAGTTCGATCCGGTTGCTTCGCCCAAGCGTTGCGGGCGGTCCTGGCCGGGCTGTGAGTACGAGGCATACGTTCGGCTCTTCGACCGGCACGAGTATCCCGATGTCCACGCGCGCCAGCTTCGTGACCAGCGACGTCAAGGTGCGCACCGCTCAGGGGAAACGCGGAGACGGCGGCGCTGCGAGGAGAGTGCTCGGGGGGCCAGGCGCGGACAGGGAGCCTGGTACCGAGCGGGTGATCGAGTCCTGTACGCCCCCGCCCCTTGGCCCTCCGGTTCGTCGACGGTGCCCCCGAGGCCCCGGAACCTGATGCGGCTCCACTCCAATCCGCGGCGCCACCTGCTCCGGATTACGCGTGGACCTGATCGCGAGCCCGGGAGGAAAGAGGATGAGGCGGACAGCTGTGGTGGGCTCCGGCGTGGCGGGACTGACAGCCGCGTACATCCTGGGCCGGACCTGCCACGTCACCCTGTACGAGGCCGACGACCGGCTCGGCGGACACGCGCATACCCACGAGCTGACCTCGCCGTACGACGGCCGGGTGCACCGCGTGGACTCCGGGTTCATCGTGCACAACCGCCGCACCTACCCGAACCTCCTGCGCCTCTTCGACGAACTCGGCGTCGCCACGCAGGAGTCGGAGATGAGCATGTCGGTCCGGTGCGAGGGCTGCGGCCTGGAGTACGCCGGAGCACGCGGCCCCGCCGGTCTGCTCGCCCGCCCCCGCCACGCCCTGCGCGGCGCGTACCTGCGGCTGCTCGCGGAGGTGCCCGCCTTCCACCGGGCCGCGCGGCGCCTGCTGGCCCGGGACGGCGAACAGGACCTCACCCTGGGCGAGTTCCTGGACCGGGAGGGCTTCTCGGCCTACTTCCGCGCCCACTTCATGACTCCGGTGGTGTCGGCCGTGTGGTCCTGCGACGCCGTCACCGCCCTGCGCTACCCGGCCGCCTATCTGTTCCGCTTCCTGGAGCACCACGGGCTGCTGTCGGTCGGCGGCTCACCGGTGTGGCGTACGGTCACCGGCGGTTCCCGCGAGTACGTCGACCGGGTTGCCGAGCACATCGGCGAGATTCGCACCGGCACCCCCGTCCGGGCGGTGAGCCGCCGCGACGACGGCGCCGAGGTGACCGTCGCCGACGGCACCACCGAGTCGTACGACGCCGTGGTGATCGCGGTCCACCCGGACCAGGCGCTGCGCCTGCTCGCCGACCCGACCGACCGGGAGCGGAAGGTGCTGGGGGCGTTCCGCTACTCGCGCAACACCACGTTCCTGCACACCGACACCAGGCTGCTGCCCCGTGCCCGCGGCGCCCGCGCCTCCTGGAACTACCTCATGCCGTCCTGCACTTCGGGCGCCGACCGCGTACGGGTCAGCTACGACATGAACCGGCTCCAACGCCTCGACGCCGCCGAGACGTTCGTCGTCACCCTGGGTGGCGAGGACCGCGTCGACAGCGGACGGGTGCTGGCCCGCATGGTCTACGAACACCCCGTCTACACCCCGGAGTCGGTGGCCGCCCAGCGCCGGCTGCCCGAACTCGCCCGCGACGTCTGCGTGTTCGCGGGTGCCTACCACGGGTGGGGGTTCCACGAGGACGGCTGCCGCTCAGGCGTCGAGGCCGCCGCCGCGCTGGGGGCACGCTGGTGAACGCCGCCCTGTACACCTGCACGATCCGCCATGTTCGGACCACCCCGTCGCGGTACGCGCTGCGCCACCGCACGTACATGTGGCTGATCGACCCCGACCGCCCGCCCCGACTGCCCCTCCCGCTGCGGCCGTTGGCCAGGTTCGACCCGCGCGACCACTTCACCGGCGACCAGCCGTCCCTGCGCGCCGCCCTCGACGCCTTCCTCGCCGGACACGGGGTCGACCTGGAGGGCGGGCCGGTGCTGATGCTCACCCACGCCCGGGTGTTCGGGTACGTGTTCAACCCGATCAGCCTGTACTGGTGCCACGGACCCGACGGCGAACCGCGCTGCGTGGTCGCCGAGGTGCACAACACCTACGGCGGCCGGCACGCCTATCTCCTCCACCCCGACGAGACCGGGACGGCCGGTGCCGACAAGGAGTTCTACGTCTCACCGTTCCTCCCCGTGGACGGCCGCTACCGCATGCGGCTGCCGAGACCGGGCCCCCGGCTCGACCTGACCGTGCGCCTGGACCGCGAGGCCGCCCGCACCCTGACGGCCACCGTCCACGGCACCCGGCACCCGGCGACCGTCCCGAACCTGCTGCGGGCCGCCCTGCGCCACCCCTGGTCCACCCTCGCCGTCTCGGCCGCGATCCGCTTCCACGGCATCCGCCTCCACCTGCGGGGCCTGCCCGTCCAGCCCCGACCCGACGACCACCGCACCCCGGAGAACACGACATGAGAACCGCGGACCACCGCAGCACCGCCGACACGCCCGTCGACGCCGAGCGCTGGCCGGACGTGGCCGTCGTACCCGCATCCTCGTGGCCGCGTACCGCCGTGACCGGCGCGCTGGTCCGCCGGGCGCTGGACGGGCTGCCCGTGCGGGCCCGGTTCGCCGGCCGCGACGACGCGGGACGGGGCGGCCCGCTGCTGGAGGTGCGCGACCCGGCCGCCTTCCACGCCCGGATCGGCACCGGCGGCCTGGTCGGGTTCGGCGAGTCCTACATGGCCGGCGAGTGGGACGCCCCCGACCTCGTCGCCGTCCTGACCGTGCTCGCCGGAGACCTGGCCGGCCTGATCCCGGCCCCGCTGCAACGCCTGCGCGGACTGTGGGCCTTGCGGCACCCGCACGAGGAACGCAACACCCCCGACGGCTCCCGCGCCAACATCAGCCGCCACTACGACCTCTCCAACGACCTGTTCGCCCTCTTCCTCGACGACACCCTCAGCTACTCCTCGGCCGTCTTCCGCGGCTTCCCGGCGAGCTGGGACCTCATGGCGGCGGCCCAGCACCGCAAGATCGACCGGCTGCTCGACCTCGCCGGTGCCGGCGAGGGCACCCGGCTGCTGGAGATCGGCACCGGCTGGGGCGAACTGGCCCTGCGCGCCGCCGCCCGAGGCGCCCGCGTCACCTCGCTCACCCTCTCCGCCGAGCAGCGGGCCCTGGCCCTGGAACGCGTACGGGCGGCGGGCCTCCAGGACCGCGTCGCGGTCGAGCTGCGCGACTACCGGGAGGCGGGCGGGGAGTACGACGCCGTCGTCAGCGTGGAGATGATCGAGGCGGTCGGCGCGGAGTTCTGGCCGGACTACTTCCGCACCCTCGACGAACGGCTCGCCCCGGGCGGCCGGGTGGCGCTCCAGGCGATCACCATGCCCCACGACCGCATGCTGGCCGCCCGTGACACCTTCACCTGGATCCACAAGTACGTCTTCCCCGGCGGCCTCATTCCCTCCACCGAGGCGATCGAGGACACCGCCCGCGAGCACACCCGGCTGCGCCTGTCCCGCCGTGACGCCTTCGGCGCCCACTACGCCGAGACCCTGCGGCTGTGGCGCGAGCGGTTCACGCACCGCGCCGACGAGGTCGACGCCCTCGGCTTCGACGCGACCTTCCGCCGCCTGTGGACCTTCTACCTCGCCTACTCCGAGGCCGGATTCCGCTCCGGCTACCTCGACGTCCAGCAGTACCTGTTCACCAAGGAGAACGAGGAGACCAAGGAGAATCCCACCCGATGAGCACCCTTGCCCGGCCCGGTGCCGCCCAGCTGCTCGCCGCCCTCGTCGAGGACGCGCTCGATGGTCCCCTGCCGCTGCGCCTGCGCGCCTGGGACGGCAGCGAGACCGGCCCGGCCGACGCACCCGTCGTGGTGGTGCGCTCCCGGCGCGCACTGCGCCGACTGCTGTGGCAGCCGGGCGAGCTGGGCCTCGCGCAGGCGTACGTCACCGGCGAACTCGATGTCGAGGGCGACCTCGCGGAGGGGCTGCGGACCATGTGGGCGGCCCAGCGGGAGCGGGGCCCCCGCCCGCCCCGGCCGACGTCCACCGACCGGGCCGCCATCAGCCACCACTACGACCTGTCCAACGACTTCTACGGCCTTCTCCTCGACGAGACCATGACCTGTTCCTGCGGCTACTGGGCGAGCGACGAGCCCGGCCTCACCGCCGCCGACGCACAGCGGGCCAAGCTGGAGCTGATCTGCCGCAAGCTGCCCCTGGAACCCCGTGCCCGGCTGCTGGACATCGGCTGCGGCTGGGGTTCACTCGTTTTGCACGCGGCCGAACGGCACGGCGTCCAGGTCACCGCCGCCACCCTGGCCCGGGAGCAGGCGGCGTACGTGCGCGGACAGGTGCGCGAGCGCGGACTCACCGAGCGGGTGGAGGTGGTGTGCCAGGACTACCGGGACATCCAGGGCAGCGGATACGACGCCGTCGCCACGGTCGAGATGGGTGAGCACGTCGGGGACGCCGAGTACCCGGCGTTCATCGAGGCGTACAACGCCCCGGACACGCACATGCGTCCCCTCGGCGAGACCGTGACGCTGCTGGAGGAAGCCGGTCTGGAGGTCCGGCACACGGAGTCGCTGCGCGAGCACTACGCCCGTACGGTCGCCGCCTGGCACCACACCCTGGAGGAGCGTTGGGACGCTTTCGTGCGGCTGGCCGGTGAGGAGACCGCCCGGGTGTGGCGGCCCTATCCGGTCGGCGCGGCCGGGATGCCGTCCACCTCAAGCGCTGGGTACGAAGACCTGTGAGCACCTTCCCGTGGAGTGTGTTCGCGCTCAACCTGGCCTGGGGTGCCGCCGCGGCCCTGGCGGTCATGCTCGTGACCTTCGCCGTCGCGCTCCGCTTGGGCCTGCACCGGATCGTGGACGTGGCCTGGGGGATCGGCTTCACGGCGGTGGCGGCCGTGACCTTCGCGGCGTCCGCCGGGCACGGCGATCCCGTACGGCGGCTGCTGGCGACCGTGCTGACGGCGGTCTGGGGGCTGCGCCTGGCGGTGCACATCGCCCGCCGGGGCCGGGGCCACGGAGAGGACCCGCGCTACGAGGCGATGCTCGCGAAGGCTCCCGGCAGCCGGAACACGTACGCCCTGCGCATGGTCTACCTGCTCCAGGGCGCCCTGGTGTGGCTGGTGTCCCTGCCCGTGCAGGCGGCCCAGTACGTGCCCGGCCGGCCGTCGTTCCTGGCCTGGGCCGCAGTCGCGCTGTGGGCGGCCGGCGTGGGTTTCGAGGCGATCGGCGATGCTCAGCTCGCCCGGTTCAAGGCCGACCCCGCCCATCGCGGACGCATCATGGACCGGGGACTGTGGGCGTGGACCCGGCACCCCAACTACTTCGGTGACTTCTGCGTCTGGTGGGGCCTGTTCCTGCTCGTCTGCGACTCCCCGGCAGCAGCCGCCGTGTCCGCCGTGTCGCCCCTGGTGATGAGCCTGCTGCTGACCCGGGGCAGCGGAAAGCGGCTACTGGAACGGCACATGGCGGACCGGCCCGGCTACGCCGAGTACCGCGCCCGCACCAGCGGCTTCTTCCCCCGGCCGCCGAAGCGGGGCACACGCCGGGGGCGGCGGTGACGGGTCGGCCGAAGGACAAGGCGCGAGTGCGGCTCAAGGCGACACGGGGCTTCCGATCGTGCTGGGGGACGACACCGAGTCCCTTCCGGAGCGCCCGGCCCCGCGGACGAACCCGGTGCTGTGGACCGTGACCGCCGCGCTACCCCGAGAGGACGTCCTGCCGTCCGTGCGGCCGGGCCGCCCTGCACACCGGTGCAGGGGATCAAGGCGTGGAAATCCGCAGGTCATCGCCGTATCGCCGCGGTTCGGGAGCGCTTGTGGCGTCGGCGCCAGGTCGGCCGCCGTGCCGGGTCCGACGGGGTGGCCGCCGCGCGGCCCACCGGAGCCCGTAGGGCAAGGTCGCTCACTCACGACGCGGGACACGGCCCCGCCCACGGTTCAGCGGACACGGGACTTCCCGCGCGAGAGCGTGCTCAGCCGGATGCGGGTGTACGAGGTGTACGGCGCGGTCGCCCGCTCGGCCTCGGCGATCACGGCCTGGAGCGGGGGCAGGACGGCGTGCGGAGGCGTGCCCGGGTGCAGCCAGACTCGCAGACCGACGTCCAGGCGTTGGCGTCGGCGGGGCAGTACGCGTGCCCGGGCGCGGGCGACCCCGGGTACGGTCGCGGCGCGGGCGGTCAGGGCCTCCGCGAGGGCCTGGGTGCGGACGGCGGAGCCGGGAGCGGGCAGGGCCAGGCGCCGGGCCGGGCCCGAGCGGAGCTGCCCGAGGGCCCCGTACGCGAGGAGCAGGGTCAGGGCGATCGTCGCGGCCAGGACGGTGGGGGTCCACCAGTCTTCGGCACGGAGCTGTGCCAGGCGGGTGCGGTCCAGCAGGACGGTGTCCGTGCCTGTGGCCGGCCACCACGACGGCAGCCGCTCACGGAGGGGCCCACCGGTCAGGCTGAGCCACGCGCCCGCCAGGAGCATGGCGAGCCCGGCGGCGGTGAGGACGGTCCGGTTGACGGTCGTACGGGCGCGGCTCATCACATGTCGCCTTCCGGGGTACGAGCGGACACTGGCATGGACCGGTCGGCCGTGTGATCGTGGGGTGCTTCCCGCACCGGGTGGAGAGGCGGGCCCCAGACCGGCTCCGGGACGACGATGACCCGCAGTCGGGGGACGCGACGCAGGTCGCAGGCGGTCAGGGCGCTCCGGGCGGCGGCTGCGGCGGCGTCCCGCGTGTGCGCCCGGTCGCCGAAGCGGAGACCGGCCCGGACGCTGACGCGGCGCCTGCGCACCCGTACGCGCACCGCTCCGGTCCCCGGCACGTCCGCCACCGCGTCATGGACCAGCGACCGCACCGCGGAACGGTCCACCGCCGCGTCCACACGGGCCGTGGACGCGGCGACCGTGGACTGGCGGCGCCGGCCCGGGGTCACCGCGAGCAGGATCAGCCAGGCACCGAGCAGGGCGGTGAGCGCGCCGACGGCGACCACGGCCGGATCCCCGGGCCCGTGCCCCGACAGCCAGTCCACGGCCCGGACCCGCCAGGGCGCGACCGCCCGGTGGGAGGTGTGCACCTGGACCATGTCGAAGGCGAGCGCGCCACAGGCCGCGGCGGCCGTCGCCGTGAGCACGGCGACGGGGACCCGGCGCTGGGACCACCAACGGCGGGGCGTACGGCCCTCCTCGCTCCGGGGAGCGGGGGGCACCGGTCCCCGGAGCGCGGCCAGCGAGGTGACCGTGATCCGCGTGGATGTCACGTCCAGCCCCGTCAACTGCCCGGTGCGCGCGGTGACATGATGTCGGACGTCCCGCACGGTGTCGGTGAGGGGAGCCGGGTAGGGCAGCGTCATCCCCAGGGAGAGCTCCGCCCGCCCGCCGTGCACGGACGCCGTGGCCCCGGTCGCCCGTGAGACTCCCCGTCGCGGGAGTGTCTCGGTGGCGGCCTGCTCGGCGATCCGGCGCACGGCCCGTTCCGAGACGGTGGTGGTGCCCCGCTCGGCCGAGGCCGTCATCGGTGGTTCCGCTCGAACGTGTCGCGCACGTCCTGGACGCTGCCGCCGCCTTCGATCCACCGGCCCAGCGCCCAGCCCAGGCCGCCGAGCGCGGCCACGAGCAGGAAGGCGCCGAACCCGCCGAAGAAGCCGGCGAACGCCAGCGCCATGCCCGCGGTCATTCCCACCACTGGTGTGCTCATGTCCCTGTGCCTCTCACCTCGTACGACTCACCGCGTGTCCCGTGCCCGGCGCCGTCACTCCACGCGGGAGCCGGCGGTGCTCCCGGACTCGTCCTCGTCGGGCAGGTGGACGTCGTTGACGGTGATGTTGACCTCGACGACCTCCAGGCCGGTGATCCGCTCCACCGCGTCGACCACGTTCTCCCGGACGTCCCGGGCCACGTCCATGACGGAGACGCCGTACTCGACGACCAGGTCCAGGTCGACCGCCGTCTGCCGTTCGCCCACCTCGACCTTGACGCCGCGCCCGACGTTCGGCCGGCCTCCGGGGACGCGGTCACGGACGGCGCCGATGGTGCGGGAGAGGCCGCCGCCCATGTCGTGCACACCGGGGATCTCGCGGGCCGCGATGCCCGCGACCTTCACGACGACGACGTCGGCGATCGAGGTACGGCCCCGGTCGGGCGCGGGCTGGTCGGCCCCGGCCGTGCCACCGGACACGGCTGTGGTGTGGGGCGGCCTGCCGGTCTGCGGCGCGGACAGGTCTTTGGGGGCGGATGCGGTCTGCGTGGTCATCGCGGGTTCCTCTCGGCTTCGTTCTCGACGGGCTCTCACGTCGTCAGACCCGGTCCAGGCGCGTCTGTGACGAGGGACCGGAAACAGATCGGCGGGGTGCCATACGCGTGGCACCCCGCCGATGACGCGGCGTCAGCTGGTGGGCATCAGGACGCTGTCGATGATGTAGACGTTCGCGTTGGCGGTCTTGACGCCGCCGCAGACCACCTTGGCGGAGCTGTCGACGGTGTAGGACTCGCCGGAGCCCGAGGTGGTGAGCTTCCCCTTCTCCAGGGTTTCGAAGGAGCCCTTCTCCAGGTCCTTCGGCGTGAGCTTCTGGCCGACAACGTGGTAGGTGAGGATCTTCGTCAGCTGGGCCTTGTCGTTGAGGACCTTGTCCAGGGTGGCCTTCGGGATCTTGGCGAAGGCGTCGTTGGTGGGAGCGAACACGGTGATGTTCTGGGCGTTGTTGAGGGTGTCGACCAGGCCGGCCTTCTGCACCGCCGCCACGAGGGTGGACAGCGCCGGGTTGTTGGAGGCGGCGGTGGCGACCGGGTCCTGGGCCATGCCGTCGAAGGAACCGGCACCGCTCGCGGGCACTGCGGAACAGGCGGGACCGAAGGGCTTGTCCGTGGCGGTGCCGCTGCCGGAGCCGGTCATGCCGTCCTCCGGGGCGGACGTCGACGCCGACGCCGACGCGGAATCCGACTTCGCCGACTCGGAGCCGCTGTCGGAGCAGGCGCTCAGGGCGAGAGGCAGGACGGCCGCGGCGGCCAGGGTGGCGGCGGTACGGCGGATACGGGTGTTCATGGTGTTTCTCCTGTTGATCGGCTTGATCGGCTTGATCGGCGCAGCCTGAGCTGCCTCGACACGGGGAAAGGGGAAGGTGGTTCAGTCGACGGTCACGACCACGGAGTGCCATCCGCTGGCGCCGTCGGGAATGGTGCGGGTGCGCTTCTCCGTCTGCACCGCACCGGTACGGTCGGTGGCCCGGACGGTGAGGGTGTGGCCGCCCCTGGTGGCCTGCCAGGGGAAGGTCCACTGGCGCCAGGTGTCGGCCGTGTCCTCGGCGGCGAGCCGGGCCTCCTGCCAGGGACCGTCGTCGACGCGGATCTCGACCTTGTCGATGCCGCGGTGCTGGGCCCAGGCCACGCCGGCGACCATCACCGTGCCCGCCTCGGGCCGGGCGAACGGCTTCGGTGTGTCGATGCGCGACTGCGTCTTGACCGGCGCCCTGCGGGCCCAGCCGCGCTTGACCCAGTAGGGGTCGTAGGCGTCGAACGTGGTGAGCTCGATGTCCTTGATCCATTTGCAGGCGGAGACGAACCCGTACAGGCCGGGCACCACCATGCGGACGGGGAAGCCGTGCGTGAAAGGCAGGGGTTCGCCGTTCATGCCCAGGGCGAGGAGGGCGTCACGGCCATCCATCACGTCCTCGACCGGGCTGCCGATCGTCATGCCGTCCACGGAACGGGCCACCAGCTGATCGGCGGGGCCACCCTTCGAGGGCGGCTTCACCCCGCATTCGGCCAGCAGATCGGCCAGCCGTACGCCGGTCCAGCGGGCGTTGCCGACGTAGGGGCCGCCGACCTCGTTGGAGACACAGGTCAGCGTGATGTCCCGCTCGACCAGAGTGCGGCGCAGGAGATCGTCGTAGGAGAGCGTGACCGGCCGGGTGACGCCCGTGCCGTGGATCCGCAGCCGCCAGGACGTCGCGTCCACCTTGGGCACCACCAGGGCGGTGTCGACGCGGTAGAAGTCCGCGTCGGGCGTGATGAACGGGCTGAGGCCGGAGACCTTCGGTGCCGCGCCCTTCGGTACGGCGGGAGCGGGAGACGCGGGCGCGGGCAGCACTACGTTCCGCCGGAAGGCGACCGCGTCCCGTCCCTTGGCTCCGGCCAGGGACCGGCCCAGCAGACCGGCTCCCGCCGATGCCACGGCCGCCGCGCTCGCCGCGATCACGAAGCCCCGGCGGTCCCAGTCCGCATCGGACGGCACCGGCGCGGGCGGGCGGGGTGCGAGGCGGCCCGTGAGCGCGTACAGGAGTACGGCTCCGGCGACGGCCCCGGCCATCGAGGGCAGCGCGTCCGCGACGCCGGCCGAGTCGGGCCGTCCGGTCGCCGTGAGGGCTCCCACCACCCCGAACGACAGCACGCCCGCTGCGGCCGTACGGCGGAACCGCAGTCCGGCAATTCCGAGCGACACCGCGAAAAGCGCGAGGACCACGAGAATTCCCAGCTGGAGAACCAGCTTGTCGTCGGTGCCGAAATGCCGGACCGCCCAGTCCTTGACCGCGGCGGGCGTGCGGTCGATCGCGGCGCCGCCCACGGCGACGACGGGACCGGCCTGCGGGCGGACCGCACCCGCTACGGCCTCGGCGACCGCGAGCGCCGCACACCCGGCCAGCACACCACTGAACGCGCCCAGCAGCAGCCGCGTCGGGCCGGGCCGGCGGCGGGGATCCTTCTCGTTCTCGGTCACGTGAGGAATCCGGTTCTGGAACCCCGCCGGATTGGTCGCACCCACGATCGGATGAATTTTGTTTTCCCGCCAATCCGCGCCCGCTTCGGCTACGGATTCCTTGTCGAACGTTTTTCGTTTCGCCGGCCGTCGGAGAGGGCGGCGGCCGTCCGCATCCGCCGGGCCCGCGCGCCCCGAAGTACCGCGTAACAGGGACCGCACCGAAGGGTCCAACCAAGGGAAGACCGGAAGACCGGACGAGAGGAGCCGCCCAGTGGCGGGGGCCCGCACACCGAGCGCACCATGCGGCAGCGCACCACCGGACACCCGGTCCGACACGGATGACGCCCTGCTGGCGGTCCGTGCCGCGGAGGGCGACGAGGACGCGTTCGCCGTGCTCGTGCAACGGCACGCGCCGTCGCTGACCCGGCTCGCCACCCGGCTGCTCGGCACCAGGACCGAGGCGGAGGACGCGGTCCAGGACGCCTTCCTCAGCGCCTGGCGACGGCTGCCCGAGTTCCAGGGACGTTCCTCCTTCGGCACCTGGATATACCGGATCGTCACCAACCGCTGCCTGAACGTGCTGCGTTCCCGCAGGCCCACGGCCCCGCTGGAGGAGGCCAAGGACGTGGCCGCGGCCGAGTACAGCACGTCCCCGGCGCGGATCACCGAGGGCCGAAGCGCGGTACGTGAACTGCGCGAGGCCCTCGACCTGCTGACGGCCGAACAGCGGGCCTGCTGGGTGCTGCGGGAGCTGGACGGGCGATCCTACGAGTTCGTCGCGGAAGCGGTGGGCATCAGCGAGGAGGCCGTCCGCGCCCGTGTCTTCCGCGCGCGCCGTTGTCTGACACAAGCACTGGGGGCCTGGCGATGACCGACCGGACCGACCCGCCGTACGGCACGTCCGCGCAGGAGGACGATGACGAACTCCTGCCCTGCGGACGGCTGCTGTCCCGAGCGTGGGCCGACTGGGAGACCCAGGCCGACGACACCCACGCGCGGACCTGCCCGCACTGCCGGCACGCGGTGCGCGGGCTCGACGAACTGGAGTCCGCCGTACGCGGGCTGCGCACGGAGACGGCGGACACCGGCTCCTACGACGCCGAGCCGCTGACCCGGCGGATCATGGACGTCGTCCGCCTCGAACTGCGTCCGGGCCGCCCCCTGCCGCTGGGTGACCCCTCGGAGGACCTGTGGATCATGGAAGCGGTCGCGGCCCGCGCCCTGCGCGCCGCGGCGGAGACGGTCCCGGGCGTCCACGCCGGCTCCTGCCGCCTCCTCGACGGCCATGCGGACGGAACGGTCGAGGTCCGCCTCGACATCCACGCCCCGACCGGCGTTCCCCTGCCCGACCTCACCGCACGGGTGCGGGAACAGGTCGGACAGGCCGCCGACCGCGCCCTGGGCATGGCCATAGCGGCCGTACACATCCGGGTCACGGACCTCCTCCCCCTGACGGCCGACGACGACCGGGAAGGCCGTACGCCATGACCGAGCACACCGCGAGGACCCCGCACAGCACGCTCGTCGAGGAACTCGCCACCGCCGTGACCGGTGTACCGGGGGTGGCCTTCCTCCGGCCCGGCCTGGCCGGCCGGCTGCGCACCGCGCTGCCGCGACCGGCGCAGCACCCGGCAGGGGTCCGGATGACCCGACCGGACGGCGAGGGGCCCTGGCACGTCGAGATCCACGTCGTGGCGCTCCGGCAGGTGCGGACCGCGGACGTGGCTCGCGGTGTCCGCGACGAGGTAGGGCGGCGCCTGGACGTCCTGGCCCCCGCCGAATCCCCGCCCCGGATCACCGTGACGGTCACAGGGCTGCTCTGAGGCCGGTCACCAGTGGGGCGGAGGCGCGGTCGCCATCAACTGCGCCACGACGATCCACACTCCGACCGCGGTCGCCGTCATCCGGAACCTGCGCAGACGGAGGGCGGAGACCGGGTCCGGTCCAACGCCGACCGGCCGCCCGGCAGCCGGCGCCGGAGCACGTCCGGGCAGGACGGGCACGGCACCGTCCGACAGCGGGCCTTCGCCCCGGCGACCCTCCAGCGGCCGGGCCGCCGGCGGGGGCACGGCTCGGCGTGAGCGTTCGGCCCGCCGGGCCGGCCGTGTGCCGGTCGCGGAAGCAGCGCCGGCAGCCGGGACCGGTACCAGCCCGTACGCCAGTCCGCTGAGGAACGCGGCGTAGGAGGCCCGGCGCAGACCGGTCGGTGCGGTGCGCCCCGCCTCCCAGGAGCGGACCGTCGACACGGTCACGCCGAACGCGGCGGCGACCTGCTCTTCGGTGAGCCGCCACGCCCGGCGCAGCCGTACGCGCTCCTCGGGGGCCGGCAACGGGACTCTGCCGTCACGTCGACGGGGGTGGGACGGCATGGGCTGTCGGGGCAGAACATCGATCGTCATGACCGTATGACAACAAGTCGGCACGCCATGTGACTTTATGTCATGTAATGCACCCGTATGCAGTATCGAGTCGTGGTCAGCCAGGAAAGGCCATCAAGGCGATCGGCGCGGTGGTGGGCTGCTTCGAGCCGCCGTCGGGCTCGACGGTGATGCCCATGCCCGACGCCTGGTCGACACCGCCTCGCATCAGGACGGCCTGGTCGCTGCGGCCGGGGTCCATGAGCCCGGCGGACCGCATGGTCCCACCGTCGTCGAACCAGAGTTGATAGACCTTGCCGCCGGGTGGACGGGCCATTCCCGAGACGGCGAACACGGCCCTGTCCCGGCTGTGGGAGACGACGACCGTACCGGTCGCGCCGCCGGCCAGCCCGGACGCCCGGACGCGGGCGTCCGGGGCGGACAGGACAGCGGCGATCTCGTCGGCACTCCGGGACGCCTGGCGTGCCTCGGCGCGGGCGTCCGCGGCCTGCCGGTGCTGCCACACCGCCGTCCCGCCGAGCGCCGTGGCCGCCGCGAGGCAGGCGGCGAGCGCCCACCGGGACACCAGCCGGGCCGTGAGTCCCGCCCGCGCCGGAAGGACCCGGACGGACGCGCCGGGCGACTCCTGGCGGACGGTCGTGATCCGGCGCAGCACCTGCTCGCGCAGTGCCGGGGCCGGACGCGTGGCGACGGCCAGTCCCAGACGGGCGGCGGTCGCGCCGAGCTCGGCCGTTTCCTGCGTGCAGGGCTCGCAGTCCGCGAGGTGACGTTCGAACGAGGCGTTCTCCTCGTCGGACAGGGCGTGCAGGGCGTACGCGCCCGTCAGCCGGTGCGGGTCGATGGTCGTCACGCGGTCACCCCCAGGCAGTCGCGCAGCCGGATCAGTCCGTCGCGCAGTCGGGTCTTCACGGTCCCGAGCGGGATCTCCAGTGCCTCGGCGACCTCGCGGTAGGTCAGGCCCCGGTAATAGGCGAGCGTGACGGCCTGGTGCTGGAGCTCGGTCAACGTGCGCAGGCAGCGCCGCACCTGTTCCCGCTCCAGCCGCGCCTCGACATGCTCTGCCACCTCGTCGTACTCCGGCACCTTGTCGAGCAGTGCGGCCTTGTGGTCCCGGGCCGTCGCGGCGTCCACCGAACGGACCCGGTCCACCGCCCGGCGGTGCGCCAGGGTGAGAATCCAGTTGACCGCCGTTCCGCGATCGGGCCGGTAGCGGGGAGCTGTCCGCCACACCTCCACCAGGACCTCCTGCGCCACCTCCTCCGACTGCGCGTGATCCCGCAGGACGGCACGCACGACGCCCAGGACCGGGCCCGCGACGATGTCGTACACGTGAGCGAACGCTTCCTCGTTTCCCAGGGCCACCTGCCCCACGAGTTCCTCCAGGTCGGGCCCCGCAGAGGGGTTTCTGATGATATGTACCGCTTCTTTCACCGAGGTCCTCCACCGTCGGGACATGTCCGGGCGTAATCCGTTCCCGTCGGCCACGTGGATTGGTTGCACTCGTGGCGAAATTCGCCGACGTCGGTGGCAGAGGACCGGGGAGGACCGGGAACAGCGCGGTCCGGGCCGTCCGGCAGACTCCTGGTGGTGGCCGACGGCGGATGAACACTTGCCAGTGGGCCACAGAAGGGAGACCACGTGCAGGTGCAGCCCGTGACAGCAGAGGCCGACGGCGGGGTGCGGCGTGGTGCCATGGTCACGGTGGGCGTTGATCTGGCCGGGCGTACCGGAACCACGGGCGTGTGCCGTGTGACGTGGGGGCGGCGGCCTACGGCCGAACTCCTTCCCGCGAGGCATGACGACGACCTGTTGGCGGCGATGCGGTCCGCGGACAAGACGGGGCTTGATTCGCCCCTGGGCTGGCCGGTCGCCTTCATTGCCCTGCTCACCGCGCACCGGACCGGTGGCGAGCTGCCTGCGCTCGATCACCACGCAGCGTGCGCCGATGGCCGCCCCGGACTCGGCAACACCTTCACCCACCGGCTGACCGATGACGTGGCCTGGAAGCGCACCGGGGCGGGCAAGCGGCGTCCGCTGTCGGTGTCGGCCGACAAGCTCGGCATCGTCGCCATGCGTGCGGCCGGTCTGCTGGCCCGGCTGGCCGAGGGCGGTCCGGCGGTACCGCGCGACGGCTCGGGCTCCGTTGTCGAGGTCTACCCGGCGTTCGCGCTCATCCAGTGGGGACTCGCCCAAGAGGGGACCTACAAGGGCAAGGGCGCCACGGCTGCGCGGTCCCGGATTCTCACCGGTCTTGAAGCCGGCCTGGACCTGGAGCTGTCCGACCGGGTCCGTGACCGGTGTACGGCCAGTGACCACGACCTGGACGCCCTGATCTCGGCAGTCGTCGCACGGGCCGCCGCGCGTGGCCTGACAGAGGCGCCTGCCACCGACCATGAGCGGGCCATGGCCGCGGTCGAGGGCTGGATACACCTGCCCCGTCGGGACGTCGGCCTTGCCGAAGTTCGGGGGCGGACCGAGTTCTGAACCCAGAGACGGGTTCTTCGGGCATGGGCTATGCGGTGGTCCGGAGACAACGAGCGCTCGCGAGGGCATCGGACCTCGGACCGGAACGTCCAGTCGACAACGGCCGTTGCTTTTGGCGCTTCCATCGGTGGACAGCCGGTGGGCGGACGCTTTTGGACGGTGCGACACGGAGCAGCACAGCCCAACCTGAGACACCTGTTCTGATCAGCGGAAACGTCATGGGCTGGCACGACGCGGCACCAGCAGACACGAGCGCTCATCGTCTCGTCATGCGTAGGTCTCGGAGCCCGCCGATGGATCGGGTGGCGGGAGATGATGTACCGACTTCCCGTGCTTCCGGCCGTGTGGTGGCGTCGCACAGGATTCCTTCGAGCAGGACTCCATCCAGTTTGATCCTGCTGAGGTCGGCTCCGACGAAGTCGTTGCCGGCTCGCTCGACTTCGCCGACAGCCCTCGCCAAGGCGTCGGCCTGATCGCATCCCTGGATCAGATCGTCGAGGAGATCCTGCGCGACCGTGTCGATTCCGTATGGGCAAGGAGATTCCCCGCAGGTCGTGCACCAGCCGTCCTGCCGGTTCGGCGAGGGGCGACTCGACATCTGTCAGACATCCTTCGGATAGCCGAGTCCGAATTACTGCGCGTGGTGGCCGGTGACCTCTGGGGAGCCGTGAGATCTCATCCAACAGTCGATCATGTTCTCGATGAGTCGCACGGCACTTCGCATGAGACGGCCGGTCGGCGAGTGGGCCGCGTTCCGCGAGACGCGCTTCGAGTGCCGCACCCTTTCGTGGGGCGCGTGCCTCGTGGGAGCGGCGATGGGTGACGGCAACTCCCATGGACCGGTGAGCCGATCGTCGGTGCCTCCTTCGAAACGAAGTCCTTCCCGGAGAGCCGCCCGAGCTCACGAAAGATCGAGGCTAAGAGCTCGTAACACGATCATGATCGGTGTTTCTTGAGGCGTCTCCAGCAGATCAGAGCGCAGGCCAAAGAGACGAATGCGTCGTGGAGTTCGGTTC
>NZ_JARAYJ010000033.1:0-102915 GCF_033794345.1 Streptomyces niveiscabiei | reverse complement strand
AGAGTGCGGTGGCGAGGGAGTCCAACTCTGTCTTCACACACCGACGTTGGGCTCCCTTCCCTTGTGCGCGCAGCCGACCCCTTGGAATCGATCATCTAGGCACGCGGGGCCGACGCCGCGCGGGCGCGCCGGTCCCCGCCGACGGCGGACAGCGCGCTGCGGAGCAACTCCTGGCGGCCGGCGCCGACGTGGTGGCCCTCGACGGGCCGGCCCACGACCGGCCCGCGCCGGGTCAGGACAGCGACGACAGGTACGCGGACGTCTTCTCCGGCTCGTAGAAGAAGTCCTCGAAGTCCGCAGGATCGTCGAACGCGTTGGCGAACCGGTCGGCGGCGGGCTGCGACTGCCCTGCCGCGCCGAGGAGGTCGACGACGTGCTCCGGGGGTGGCGCGAGCATCGCGTTGGTCCACTTGGTGACGTGCCGCGCGGTGTCCCAGTACAGCTCGAAGGTGGACCGCATCCACTCCTCGTCGAACTCCTTCTCCCCGCGGTCGAGGATGGCGGCGAGGTACGAAGCGGCGCATTTCGCGGCGGAGTTGGAGCCCTGGCCGGTGATCGGGTCGTTCGCGACGACGACGTCGGCGACGCCGAGGACGAGTCCGCCGCCGGGGAGCTGCCCGACGGGGTTGCGGACGGTCGGGGCGTAGCGGCCGGCCAACGTGGCGCCCGCGTCGGTGAGTTCGACGTCGCGCGCCCGGTCGTACTCCCAGGGCAGGAACGTCTTCATCAACTCAAGGGTGAGGGACAGGTGTTCGGCGGGGTCCTGGACGCCGTCGAAGGCGTCGACGGGGCCGCCGGGTACGCCCTCCCAGAAGAGGATGTCCGCGCGGCCCGACGTGGTGAGCGTCGGCATGACGAACAACTCCCCCACGCCGGGTACCAGGTTGCAGCGGACGGCCTCCGTGCCGGGGTGTTCCGGGCGCGGGCCCAGGCCGTGGACGTAGGCGACCGCGAGGGCGCGCTGCGGGGCGTCGTACGGGGAGCGTTCGGGGTCGCGGGCGAACATCGACACCAACTCGCCCTTGCCGGCGGCGACCAGGACGAGGTCGTACGTACGGGAGAAGTAGTCGAGGTCGCCGACTGCCGCGCCGTGGATGACCAGTTGGCCGCCTCGCTGGGCGAAGGTCTCCATCCAGCCGGCCATCTTCACGCGCTGGTCGACGGATTGGGCGTATCCGTCGAGGTGGCCGAGCCAGTCGATGGCGCGCTCGCCGGCCGGACCCGCGACCGAGACGCCGAGGCCCTCGATCTTCGGGGCCTGGCTCGCCCAGAAGTCGATCCCGAGGTC
Organism: Streptomyces niveiscabiei; assembly: GCF_033794345.1. Lineage (NCBI taxonomy): Bacteria > Bacillati > Actinomycetota > Actinomycetes > Kitasatosporales > Streptomycetaceae > Streptomyces > Streptomyces niveiscabiei. Next base: position 101,627 of record NZ_JARAYJ010000033.1, on the reverse strand, counting down.
GCGTTCGTGCTGGAGGGCCGTGTGGAACATGCACTGCGTGGACATCACGCGGCCCGAACGGATCTCGTCCGCCGTCCGGTTGGACATCAGGGTGACCTCGTAGCCGTGCCGCTGGAGGCCGAGGGCGAGCTGGAGGCCGGACTGGCCGGCCCCCACGACGAGTATCTTCCGCATGCGGGGAGTCGCTCCTATTCGGGTGTTTCGTCGAGCGCGTGCGTCACCAGGGAGAGCAGGGTGTCGATGACGGAGATCCGGCGGCGGGCGTCCATGACGACGACCGGCACTTTCTGAGGGATCGTCAAAGCCTCGCGTACGTCGTCCGGTTCGAAGCGTTCGGTGCCGTCGAAGTGGTTGACGGCGACGACGTACGGCAGTCCGCAGCTCTCGAAGTAGTCCAGCGCCGGGAAGCAGTCCTTCAGGCGGCGGGTGTCGGCGAGGACCACCGCGCCGAGGGCGCCGCGCACCAGGTCGTCCCACATGAACCAGAAGCGCTGCTGGCCGGGGGTACCGAAGAGGTACAGGACCAGGTCCTCGTCCAGGGTGAGGCGGCCGAAGTCCATCGCGACGGTCGTCGTGAGCTTGTGCGGGGTGGCGCTCAAGTCGTCGGTGGCGGCGGACGCTTGGGTCATCAGCGCCTCCGTCTGGAGGGGCGTGATCTCCGAGACGGCCGTGACCAGCGTCGTCTTGCCGACGCCGAAGCCTCCGGCGACGACGATCTTCGTGGCGACGGGGGCGCGGGTGCGGTCCGTCTGCCAGGACTTCAGGTTCTCGTCCTCGTCGACTCCCCATCCGGGGACGCGGTCAGAGACGACGGAGTCCACTCAGCACCCTTTCCAGCAGAGCGCGGTCGGGACGGCCCGTACCGTGGGCGGTACCGGTGCCGTACACCCGGATCTTTCCCTGGTCCGCGAGGTCGCTCAGCAGGACCCGGACCACACCGAGCGGCATACGCAGCAGCGCGGCGATCTCGGCCACGGTCCGCATGCGCCGGCACAGTGCGACGATCGCGGCCAGTTCGGGGAGGCCGCGGAAGTCTTCCTGACGGTTCGTCAACTCCTTGTGTTCCTCGGGCGCTTCGAGCGCCGCGACGAAGGTCTCGACGAGGAGGACGTGGCCGAAGCGGGTGCGTCCGCCGGTCAGGGAGTACGGGCGGACCCGGGCCGGGCGTCGGCCGGCGCCGCGTACCGGGAGTTGGTTCCTGGTCATCGCGCGCCTCCTTCCGCCTCCAGCGACTTCCGTAGTTCCGTGCGGAGTTCGGGGGTCAGGACGTGTCCGACGCGGCCGACGAACAGGGCCATGTGGTACGCGACGACGCTCATGTCGCAGTCCGCGTCGCCGTGTACGCCGAGCAGGGAGCCGTCGCTGATCGACATCACGCACAGGCTGCCGTCGTCCATCGCGACCATCGTGTTCTTCACGCCGCCGAAGTCCATCAGGCGGGCGGCGCCCAGCGTCAGGCTGCCGATGCCGGAGACGATCGTGGCGAGGTCGGCGGACGAGCCTCGCGGGCCCGCCGGCCTGCTCGAACTCCCCTCCTTCGCCCGGTCGTTGGCGCCCGGGTCGGAGGACAGGAGCAACAGGCCGTCGGAGGAGACCACCGCCACCGACTGGATGCCGGGGACCTCCTCCACGAGGTTGTTCAACAGCCAGTGCAGGTTACGGGCTTCGCTGCTCAGGCCGAAGGTACTGGGCGCGGTCAACTGCTTGCCTCCTCGACGGTGCCCCCCGTGGTGTCCCCGGCATGTCCATGCGTGCTGCCCTCGACTCCCCTCTCCTGAGCGGGCAGTTGAGAAGGCAGCTCCCCTCTGACCGTCTCCTCGGCGATCTCCGACTCGGCGTCCCGGTACCCGGCGACGGCCCCCCGCCGAAACCCGCCCAGCTTCTTCCGCAGCGCCTCGGCATCGACGCCGCCCGCCGCCCTAGGCCGCACGACCTCCTCGGGCGCGGTCACCTTGGGCGTCCGCTTGGGCAGCCCCTTCGCGGTGACCTGCTCATCGGGTTCGGCCCGGGAGTGCTCCGCCGGCTCGGAGTACGGCTCGGCTTCGGTACGCGGCTCGGCGCCGGTACGCGGACCGGTGTCGGTACGCGGCTCGGTGTCGGCGCGGGGAGCGAAGCCGGCGCGCGGATCGAGACCGGCACGCGGGTCGTCAGCGGCACGCGGACCCGATTCGCTGCGCGGCTCCGGCGGAAGCGCGAGCACCATGGTCGTCTCGGAGGAGACGGGGGGTTCGGCGAGGCCGTCGGGCTCGACGCCGTCCGAGGCCGCGGGGCCGGCGACGACAGCGCGTACGCCCCCATCTCCGACCTCGGCACCGGCAGGACGTACGACACCGTCACCCGCCTCGGCGGCGGCGTGCTCGACACGGTCGCCGGCGTCGGCGAACTCCGCATCCTCACCTCGGCCACCGGCATCGGCATCGGCATCGGCAGGCTCAACGTCCTCGCCGGAGTCGAGAGGCGCGGCATCGGGGTCCGCCGGGGAAACGGCCATAACCGCTCGCTCCGGCGTTCCTCCCCGGCCGTCCTCGGCGTCGGCGCCCTGGAGGGCTCCCCTGGCCTCAGCCACCCCGGCCTCAGCGCCCCCGCTCTCCGCGTCAGCGCCCTCTACCCGCGCCCCAGCCTCCCCGCCAGAGCCCTCTGTCCACGCCCCGCTCTCCCCCTCAACGCCCTCGCCCCCGGCGTCCGCGAGCCCGGCCCCGCCGTCCTCCCCGGCCTCCACATCCACCCGGGAAGAACCCCCCGCCCCGGTCTCGCCCTCGCTGGGAACCCCACCCCCCGCCTCCCGTATCGCCCGCTCCGCCAACTCCACCGCAAGGTCCCGGTTCCGCGAACGCCCCCCGATGACATGCGAGTTGACCTCGGCATCGGCCCCCGGCAGGATCACCCCGCCCGCAACCGGCCCCGGCGTGACGGACGGTACGGCTCCGGACGGGGCCGGGGCCAGTACGGCGGTGGGGACGACGACGACCGCGGTGGTCCCGGACGTCTTCTTCTGGCCCCGCAACCGCACCCGCACAGCGTGCCGCCCCGCGAGGCGGGAGACGACGAACAGGCCGAGCCCGTCCTCGCCCTCCCCCTCGAAGGGGACCTCGGGGTCGGACTCGGCGAGGCGGGCATTCAGCGTGTCGCGGCGGGCGGGCTCGATGCCCACCCCCTCGTCCTGGACGGAGAGCATGACGTCGCCGTTCTCCAGGAGCCAGCCGGAGACCTCGACGGGCAGGTCGGGCGGCGAGAAGGAGGTCGCGTTCTCCATCAACTCGGCGAGGAGATGGGAGAGATCGTCGGCGGCGAACCCGGCGATATGGGCGTGCGCGGGGAGGGAGGAGATCCGCACCCGGTCGTAGCGCTCGATCTCGGAGACAGCGGCCCGCACGACGTCGACGAGCGGTACGGGACCGGGGTGCTGCTGCACATGCTCCGCCCCGGCGAGGACGAGCAGGTTCTCGCTGTGCCGCCGCATGACGGTCGCGAAGTGGTCCAGCTTGAACAGCGTCGCGAGCCGCTCGGGATCCTGCTCGCGCTCCTCCAGCCCCTCGATGACGGCGAGTTGACGCTCGACGAGCCCGAGGGTGCGCAGCGAGAGGGTGCCGAACGTGGACCCGACGGACGCCCGCAGCCGCTCCAACTGCCCGGTGACCGAGGCGAGTTCGGTACGGAGTTCCTCGCGCGCGTCGGCCATCTTCTGCCGCTGCCCGACGAGGTGTTTGCGGTCGGCCTCCAGCGTGCCGATCCGCTCGTACAGCCCGGCGGCGTGCGCGTGCAGCGCGTTGACGGACCGCACGACCTGGGCGAACTCGTCATTGCGGCCGGTGAACTTGACGGGTTCCTCGGCGCCGGGCTCGGCAGCCTCGGCGAGCCGCGCGGCGCCCCGGCGTACGGCGGACAGCGGCCGGGTGAGGCTGCGCGCCATGCCCGTGGCGACCCCGACGGCGACCAGCATGAGCGCCCCGAGCAGCGCGACGCGCAGTTCGAGCCCGGCGACGTCGTCGTCGCGGAGGGTCTCCAACTCCTTGGTGCGGCGGTCGAAGAGGGACGCCTCGACGCCGCGCATCAGCTCGATGCGGGCGGACAGGGCCGTGTCCACGGCGGCCGGCGTGGCCTTCAAGTCGTCGTCGCCGAGGACCGGTTGGTCGGTGAGCTGGGTCAAGTACCGCTCGGCGGCGTCGTTCTCGCCGCCGGTCACGGTCGAGTCGTACGCGTCGACCATGCCCCGCGGGGCCGTCTCGCGGAAGTCCGCGAGCGCCGAGTCCGAGCGCAGGCGGGCCTGTTGGGCGGCGGCGCTGAGGGCGTCGCGCGATTCGGCGGCGCCGGACGTGTCGTAGCCGTCGTCGACCGGGACGTCGAGTGCGGCGACGAGCAATCCCCGGGCGGCGGCGGCCTGTTGGACGGCGGAGTCGAGCTCGGCGAGGGCGTACGCACCGGCGCCCGCGCGCGGCGGGGTCTGCTGGGCGAGCTGTTCGGCGAGGCGGTGCAGCTCGGTGATGGTCTTCGAGTACGCCTCGTGCGCCTGGAGCGGCGTGCTCTTCCCGTCGAGCGCGTTCTTGCGGATCGCGGCGATGCCGGAGACGGCGGCGGGGAGGTTCCCGGCGGCGCGCAGGTCGGTGAGCTGCCGGTCGACGCGGGCGGTGACCTGCGTGTCGGGGGCGCTCTCCTTGTCGCGGCCGGTCGCGAGGTACTGGGTGACCTGGTCGCGCTCGTCGGCGAGGGAGTGCGCGAGGACCAGCGCCTCCTGGGTGCGCTCGGCGAGCGTCACCAGCTCCTGGGAGTCCTTGAGTTCGGCGGAGAGCGCGAGCACGGACGGCGTACCGGCCGCGCCGATCGCGGCGGCCACCACGGCCACGGCGATGATCAGCCGGTTGCGCACATGGGTCGGCCGGCCTTTGCCGACGGGTGCACCCGAAGAAGCCGCACCGGCGGGCGAACCTGCCCCGGAAGCCGACTGTTCTGTGCGCCCAGGCCGCGTCTTCTGCACCGGTGCTCGCATTCCTGTAACTCGTGTACCCATGGGACCGGATGACGCTCGGTCAACACCAGCGCACAACCGGTACGGTCCCCGACCCTCCCAGTGCCGGTGGGCGGGAAGCGCTCATCACCTGACCCGCCACCCGAAGGAGTGAACATCGGAGGGGAGTTGGCGGGCAAGTTCCCCCGGCGCGCGCCGGTCCGCTTCCCCGCCCGTCGGTTGGACGCGGGCGCCGGGCTTTGGCAGTATTCGCCGCCACGTCTTCCCCAAGGGCTCGATTCCCGCCCAAATCACCCGTCTGACCTGCAAAGAAACGTCAACGGGACGATCATCGCGAGCCGTTCGGCCGTGGTGTGCGCGGGTACGTGCAGACTGACCCGATGCGTACGGAACTTGTGTCCGAGCCGGGCGATCCGGCCCGCCCCAACGAGGACTTCGCCGCGCTCTGCGTTCCCGCAGCCGGGCAGGGGGGTGTGCTCCTCGTGCTGGACGGGGTGACGCCGCCGCGCGGTCCGACCGGGTGCGTCCACACCGTGCCCTGGTACACCGCGCGGCTCGGCGGGGCCCTGACCGAACTGACCGTTTCCCTCCCGGATGTTCCGCTCACCGAGGCGTTGTCCCGGGCGATCCACCGAACCGCGACCTCCCATTCACAAACCTGTGACCTTTCTCACCCGCGCACCCCGCAGGCGACGGTCGCGCTCGCACGGTGGGGTGCGGAGTACGTCGAGTACCTGGTCCTCTCCGACGCGGCGCTCCTCCTGGAGTCCCCCGACGGTACGGTCACCCCGGTCCTCGACGACCGGCTCGCCCGCCTCCCGCGTGAACTCCTCGTCTCCGACGAGGTCGCCGACGCCCGCGCCCGCAACAAGGAGGGCGGCTTCTTCACGGCCGCCGCCGACCCGTCCGTGGCCGCCCGCGCGGTGACGGGACGCGTCCCGCGCGCCGCCGTCCGCTCCCTGCTCGGCCTCACGGACGGCGCGACCCGCTGGGTGGAGAAGTTCCACGAGGGCGACTGGGCCGACCTGCTGACGTACGTCCGCAAGGCGGGCGCCGCCGGACTCGTCTCCCGCGTACGGGAGTTGGAGTCGGCGGACGCGGAGGCGCGGGTGTTCCTGCGGCGCGGCAAGACGCACGACGACGCGAGCGCGGTGTACGTGGAGCTGTAGCGCGGGGCGGATCGGCGAGAGGCGGGCGCGGCGCCACCGAGCGCGGCCCCGGCGCGGCCCCGCCCACGTGCACGCGCGGCGCCACCGAGCGCGGCCCCGGCCCGGCCCCGCCCACGTGCGCGCCCTGCCCTACTTCTCCATCACCTGGTTCAACTCCCCCAGCAGCCTCGCCAGTTCCGAGACCTCCTCGCGGTCCCAGTGCGCGAGCTGCGCCACGTAGATCGCCCGGCGCGCCTCCCGCACCCGGCTCACCCTGCTCCGCCCCTCCTCCGTCAGCTCGACGAGCCAGGCCCTGCCGTCCGCCGGGTCGGGCTCGCGGGCGATGAGGCCCAGCTCCTCCAGCGCGCGCAGCTGCCGGGACATCGTCGCCTTGCCGACGCCGATGTACGCGGCCAGCTCGGTGGCCCGGCGCCGCCCGGTCTCCTCCAGCCGTACGAGGAGCCCGTACGCGGCCGGTTCCAGGTCGGGGTGCACCTCGCGGGCCATCTCGCCCTGGTTGGCGCGAGCCCGCCGCAGCAACACGGTCAGCTCCCGTTCCAGCGAGAGGAACTCCCGGTCGGCCCCTCCCACGGCGCCGCCGTTCCCGTCGTCACTCACTTCGGTGCTCCCTGTCGTCCGCTCGGCTCATCGCCGCAGTTCGGACAGTATTTCGCAGGTAAGCGTAGGGGTCCTGTCAGGGGACGGACTTGTACGGAGGCTCGGGCCCCCGTCAAGGGGAACCCGAGCCTCCGCCCACTCCGCCGGCACCCGTCACGCCGCCAGCGGAACCTCGTTCCTCGCGGGCGTCAGCGCCAGCTCCAGCACCTGCCGCACATCCGTCACCGCGTGGACGTCGAGCTTGTCCAGCACCTCCGCCGGGACGTCGTCGAGGTCGGCCTCGTTGCGCTTGGGGATGATGACGGTCTTCACCCCGGCCCGGTGCGCGGCCAGCAGCTTCTGCTTGACCCCGCCGATGGGCAGCACGCGCCCGGTCAGCGACACCTCGCCGGTCATCGCCACGTCCGTGCGGACCAGCCGCCCGGAGAGCAGCGAGGCCAGCGCGGTCGTCATCGTGATGCCGGCGCTCGGGCCGTCCTTGGGGACCGCGCCCGCCGGGAAGTGGATGTGCACGCCCCGGTCCTTGAGGTCGCCGACCGGGAGCTCCAGCTCGGCGCCGCGCGAGCGCAGGAAGCTGAGCGCGATCTGCGCGGACTCCTTCATCACGTCCCCGAGCTGCCCGGTCAGGGTGAGGCCCGCCGCGCCCGTCTCCGGGTCCGCGAGGGACGCCTCGACGAACAGGACGTCGCCGCCCGCGCCGGTCACCGCGAGACCGGTCGCCACGCCCGGGACGGCCGTACGCCGCTCGGCGGGGTCCTGCGCGGACTCCGGCACGTGGTGCGGGCGCCCGATGAGCGCGCGCAGGTCCTCGTCCCGGATGGTGAACGGCAGCTCCCGCTCGCCCAGTTCGTGCTGGGCGGCGACCTTGCGGAGCAGGCGCGCGATGGACCGCTCCAGGGTGCGGACCCCGGCCTCGCGGGTGTACTCCCCGGCGAGCTTGCGCAGCGCGCTCTCGTCGAGGGTGACCTCGTCGGTGTTCAGGCCCGCGCGCTCCAGCTGGCGCGGAAGCAGGTGGTCGCGGGCGATGACGATCTTCTCGTCCTCCGTGTACCCGTCGAGCCGGACCAGCTCCATCCGGTCGAGCAGGGCCTCCGGGATGGCCTCCAGGACGTTGGCCGTGGCGAGGAACACCACGTCCGACAGGTCGAGTTCGACCTCCAGGTAGTGGTCGCGGAAGGTGTGGTTCTGCGCGGGGTCGAGGACTTCGAGGAGGGCGGCGGCCGGGTCGCCCCGGAAGTCGGAGCCGACCTTGTCGATCTCGTCGAGCAGGACGACGGGGTTCATCGACCCGGCCTCCTTGATCGCCCGCACGATCCGCCCGGGCAGCGCGCCGACGTACGTACGCCGGTGGCCCCGGATCTCCGCCTCGTCCCGGACGCCGCCGAGGGCGACGCGGACGAACTTGCGGCCCATCGCGTGCGCGACGGACTCACCCAGCGAGGTCTTGCCGACGCCGGGCGGCCCCACGAGGGCCAGTACGGCGCCCCCGCGCCGGCCGCCGATGACGCCCAGGCCCCGGTCGCCACGCCGCTTGCGGACGGCCAGGTACTCGGTGATGCGCTCCTTCACGTCCTCCAGGCCCGCGTGCTCGGCGTCCAGGACCGACTTCGCGCCCTGTATGTCGTACACGTCCTGCGTGCGCTCGTTCCACGGGAGTTCGAGGACCGTGTCCAGCCAGGTGCGGATCCAGGAGCCCTCCGGGGACTGGTCGCTGGACCGCTCCAGCTTGTCGACCTCCTTGAGGGCGGCCTCGCGGACCTTCTCCGGCAGGTCGGCGGCCTCCACGCGGGCGCGGTAGTCGTCCGACTCCTCACCCTCACTCTCGCCGTTCAGCTCGCGCAGCTCCTTGCGGACCGCGTCCAGCTGGCGGCGGAGCAGGAACTCGCGCTGCTGCTTGTCGACGCCCTCCTGGACGTCCTTGGCGATCGTCTCCGCGACGTCCTGCTCCGCGAGGTGGTCGCGCAGCTGCTGGGTCGCCGTCTTGAGGCGGGCGACCGGGTCGGCCGTCTCCAGCAGCTCGATCTTCTGGTCCAGGGTCAGGAACGGGGAGTAACCGGAGTTGTCGGCCAGCGCGGACACGTCGTCGATGGCCTGTACGCGGTCGACGACCTGCCAGGCGCCGCGCTTGCGCAGCCACGCCGTGGCCAGCGCCTTGTACTCCTTGACGAGTTCGGTGACGCTCCCCGGCAGCGGCTCGGGCAGTGTCTCGTCGAGCCGGCTGCCCTCGACCCACAGCGCGGCGCCCGGTCCGGTCGTCCCGGCCCCGATCTTCACCCGCGCGCGTCCGCGGATCAGCGCGCCGGGGTCCCCGTCGGCGAGCCTCCCGACCTGCTCCACGGTCCCGAGCACGCCCGTCCCCGCGTAGTTCCCGTCCACCCGGGGCACCATCAGCACCCTCGGCTTCCCGGGCTCGCTCCGCGCGGCGGCCTGCGCCGCCTCCACCGCGGCCCGCACATCAGCGTCATTCAGATCCAACGGAACCACCATGCCCGGCAGAACGACCTCGCCGTCGAGCGGCAGCACGGGCAGAGTGAGCGTTGAGGACGACGAAGCCATGATCTCCCCTTCGGCAGTCAAGTTGAGCTATGCCGACTCAATGCACATGAGCCACCGAATGTTCCCGACCCCGTGTTCGCCGTGAGCGATCACGGAGATTCCGCAGGCCAGGGGCGTTGTCAGTGCCGGGTGCGAAGGTGGGGACCACCGAGACCGACGGGGAGGCACACATGGGCACCTGGGGAACCGCCCCTTTCGACAACGACAGCGCGGCCGATTTCGGTGGCGCCCTGGACGAGATCCCTGCGGAGAACCGCCCGGCAGCCGTCCGAGAGCGCCTCCTCCTCGCCACCGACGACCGCCCCGACGGCCGCTCCGGCGACCGCGCCGACGCCTACGTGGAGGCTCCCGACGCCGAGCAGGCAGTGGCGGCTGCCGCACTGGTCGCCGCACAGTGCCCCGGCGGCGAGCCCGTCGATCCGGTGTACGGCCCCGAGGAACCCCTTCCCGACCTGACGCCGCTGCGGCCCCTCGCCGTCTAGGCGCTGGAGCGGGTCATGTCCGGGGAGTCCGAACTGGCGGAGCTGTGGGACGAGGCAGGGGGTGAGGAATGGCGCGCGACCGTCGGGCAGCTACGGGAGGTCCTCCGAGGCTGACGCGGGTGGCCCACCGGCACAGCGTCTCCGGTGTCTCCGGCGCCTCCGCGTGCGAAGAGGCCCCGCCGGAAGACCACCGCGGGGCCCGGCCCACTCCGCCCCTCGGGCCCGCGCGGGGAACCCTCGCCGGCCCCGCCCCCGCGCCCGTCCGCCCGTGTCAGTTCCGGCGGAACAAGCAGATCAGTGCCGTCCGGTCCCCGGTGAACGCCTTGCCTTCCGCCGCCGTCATGGTGGACAGGGTCCAGCCCTGTGCCTCGATCGCCTCGATCTGTTCGCCGACGCCCGGCATGAGGCCGGTGGTGCGGGAGGAGGAGCCGGCCTCGATGATCTTGAAGGTGAGGACGCGGCGGCCCTCGGTGTACGCCAGGGCGGCGATGCGGGATGCCTCGTTGGCCTTGGCGTTGTTGATGAAGCCCATGGGTCCCCCCGGGGTGGGTTGCGGTGATCGGGGAACATCATCGGGCCCCGGCCGGGACCGGCGACAGCGCCGTGACGGGACTGTGACGGGGCGGTGGCCGTATGACCCGTGAAAGCGCCGCGAGGCACCCGCACCCGTTCCGACCAGGTCGAACAAAGGCCCCCACTTTCCCGGTTCCCCCCGCTCCGCACCCCCGCCGCGACCACAATGCGCACATGACCGATGACTGGAAGCGACACATCGACGAGCTGCACGCGGAACTGGTCCGGCGGGACGACCCGGTCGCGTGGGTGATGGAGGCGGACGCGGTCGAGGCGTCGCGGCGGTATCCGCGGATGGCGCTGAGGGGCCCGGTGTTCGGGGTGGCGGTGCGGGAGGGCGAGGGGAGGTGGCGGGTGAAGATGGCGCTGGTGGACGGAATGCCCCAGATGGCCCGCGACGAACTCCACTCCCACCTCTGGTTCGCCGCGAAGGACGACACCGACGACCCCGCGGAGCGCCGCGCGCTGATCGCCGCCGTATCGGTCCTGGAGAAGGAGCCGGCGAACGAGGTCGAGGCGCTCGGCGTGCGCTACCGCATCGTGCGGGGCGACGAGTTCGCGTGGAGCGGCGAGTACGGCCTGGAGCCGCCGAGGCCGACCGACCCGGAGCCCGCCGACCCCGACTGGGACGCGCTGGACGGCCCCTCCCCCGACGTCGGCTTCGTCCTGGACCCCACCCGCGACGACAGCCCGATGGCGGGCGCCCTGCGCCTGGGCCTGCGCGAGTTCAGCTACGTCGGCACCCGCTTCGACGCGGACGCGCAGGACGACTCGCGGCGCGCGGTGACGACCCACCCCGACCTGGTCCGCCTCCCCGTCGGCTTCGCGATCGTCGAACGCGACGAGAAGGGGTGGACGGCGTGCAGCTCCCCGAAGGCGACCCCGCACGAGGCGCGGCGCTGGCTGTACCAGGCGATGACCCGCTACTGGCCGCTGCTGCACCGCGACGACGACGCCCGCCGGGCCGAGTACACCGAGGGCGCCGAGGAGTTCCGCTCGGCGGGCCGGGCCGACGAGGCGACCGTCGCGGGCCGCCACTTCCGCGTGTGCCGCGTCGAGCGAGTCGTCCGCATGGGCCCGGACGGCCCCGAGACGCCCCGCCCCTCGGACGTCGACCAGTACGGCCCGTCGAAGATGCACCCGACACTGCTGGAGGACGGCACGGTGATCCACGAGGACTGACCGAGCCCCGCGGGAACAGCGTTCACCCGGCGAGCGCCGTACGCCGTGCTCCCCCCGTACTCCACCTGCGCACCCACCGCCACATCCCGACCCCCACGCCCAGCGCGATCAGATGCCCCCAGTTGCTCACCGGGTCCGTCAGGTTCACGAGGTCCTGGAGCAGCATCCCCCCGAACAGCACCAGCACGGGCCACCGCACCCACGGCCGCAGCAGCCCCGTCACCGCGCCCAGGCTCGCCGCGACCCCGAAGCTGATCCCGTAGTCGAACCGGTGCAGCGAGCTGTCCGGCAGTTCACCGACGAGGACGGCGAACCCGACCGGCAGTTCGGTCGCGAGGGTCGCGACGACGTGGCCGGCAAGGAAGACGAGGGCGGTGCGCGGGCCGCCGATGCGCCGCTCCAGGGCGGTCAGCACAAGGACGAAGACGGCGACGAAGGGCGAGCCGAGCCCTCCGGCCACCCACGCCGCGCTCGCGAGGAGCACCAGCACCGGCGCCTGCACCAGATGCGTGACGTCCGTGCTGGACGCCTGGAGCACACCGTCCACCCAGGAGGGGTCCGCGTTGTCGGCGACGTACGAGGTGACGGCGAGCAGCACGGCGTACCAGAAGGTGAACGGCGTACCGGTGGGCGTGGGCAGGAGCCGCCACATACGGGGAAAGACCCGAACGGGAACGTCCTCGACCACGGACACCGGCTCGACGGCATCGGCACAGCGCACCGGCTCGACCGCGTCCGACACCGGCACCGGCACGACCGCGTCCGGCACCGTCTCGACCGCGCCGGACACAGCAGCCGGCTCGGCGGCCCCGCCACGCTCGGCCGCTTCCGCCCCCGCCCCCGCCCGCAGCCGCTGTCTCGGCACCCCGTCCAGCAGCGCCCCGGGAACCGACAACTCCCCCGCTTCAGCCGTCTCGGTACGTTCCACCGTGAGGCGCTCCTTCCGTTCCGGCTCCACCTTTCGCGCCCCGCACGCCCGCTGTCTGTGACTCAGGCCACGTAAGAGCGGATTCTCAGCAAGCTCTCAAGCAAGCACTCACCCCGAACGCGCCTCCGGCCGGTGAAATTCCGTCGGCGAGAGCCGCCCCGGCTGCCAGGATGGGCCGATGCCGCAACCGACGCCACCGCAGCCGTCACCCTCCGTACACCTCCCTCTGCACGACGACACCCCGGAGGTCCTGGACCGCCGGGAGGGCCCCTACGGCGAGGTGGTGCTCCGCAGACACGGCGCGCTCCTCCAGATCATCGCCAACGGCTGCTTCCTGATGGACACCTCGGACGGCCGCTCGGAACGCCTGCTCATCGACGCGGCGTGGCAAACACTCGACAAAAACCGCACCCCGCACCCCACGCTCCTGATCGGCGGACTCGGCGTGGGATTCTCGCTCGCACACGCCGCCGCGAACCCGGACTGGGCGGGGATCACGGTCGTGGAACGCGAGCGGGCGGTCGTCGACTGGCACACGGACGGCCCGCTGGGCGCCGTGTCGGGGGCCGCGCTGGCCGACGGGCGCACCGACGTCGTCGTCACCGATCTCCTGGATTTCCTGGGTGAGACATCGGACACGTTCGACGCGCTGTGTCTGGACATCGACAACGGCCCGGACTGGACCGTCACCGAGGGCAACGACGGCCTGTACGGACCCGCCGGACTCGCGGGCTGCGCCCGGGTGTTGAGACCGGGCGGGGTGCTCGCCGTATGGTCCGCGCAGCCCTCGCCCGACTTCGAGGGAACCCTCTGGAATGCCGGGTTCCGGGGGGTGCGTACCGAAGAGGTGCCCGTTGCCCGAGGCGTTCCGGACGTCGTGCATCTCGCCGTCCGGCCTGGATAGCAAAGCGATGGTGACTCCCCGTACTCTGCTCACCTGACGCCGATCATTCATGCGTCGGTCGCAGTCATGCGCAGACATGGGATCACCCCACGGATTCCGGAAAGCACCCCAGGGGCGGGCGATGGAGCAGACACACACCTCGCAGAACGGCACGACGACGGCTACCCCGGGCGCGCAGCGCCGCGTCCTGGTCGTCGAGGACGACCAGACGATCGTCGACGCCATCGCGGCCCGACTGCGCGCCGAGGGATTCCTCGTGCAAACGGCCGGAGACGGTCCGGCGGCGGTCGACACGGCCGAGGCATGGCAGCCGGACCTGCTGATTCTCGACATCATGCTGCCGGGTTTCGACGGTCTGGAGGTCTGCCGCCGCGTGCAGGCCCAGCGGCCCGTCCCGGTGCTGATGCTCACCGCGCGCGACGACGAGACCGACATGCTGGTCGGGCTCGGCGTCGGCGCCGACGACTACATGACCAAGCCGTTCTCGATGCGGGAGCTGGCCGCGCGCGTGCACGTGCTGCTGCGGCGGGTCGAGCGGGCCGCCATCGCCGCCGCGACCCCGCGCTCGGGCATCCTGCGCTTGGGCGAACTGGAGATCGACCACGCGCAGCGCCGGGTCCGGGTCCGCTCGGAGGACGTGCACCTGACGCCCACCGAGTTCGACCTCCTGGTGTGCCTGGCGAACACCCCGCGCGCGGTGCTCTCCCGCGAGCAGCTCCTCGCCGAGGTCTGGGACTGGGCGGACGCCTCCGGCACCCGCACGGTCGACAGCCACATCAAGGCGCTGCGCCGGAAGATCGGCGCCGAACGCATCCGGACCGTGCACGGGGTCGGGTACGCGCTGGAGACCCCGACGCCATGAACGGCGGGCCGGAGGGCGGACCGAGAGGGGAGCCCTGGGCGGGTGTGCGGCCGTTCTCGATCAAGACCAAGCTCGGGGCGCTCGTCGTCATCTCGGTGCTGATCACGACCGGGCTGTCGATGATCGCCGTGCACACGAAGACCGAGCTGCGTTTCATCATGGTCTTCTCGATGATCGCGACGCTGCTGATCACCCAGTTCGTGGCGCACTCGCTGACCGCGCCGCTGGACGAGATGAACCTCGTCGCGCGGTCCATCTCGCAGGGCGACTACACGCGCCGGGTGCGCGAGAACAGACGCGACGAGCTGGGCGACCTGGCCGAGACGATCAACGTCATGGCCGACGAGCTGGAGGCGCAGTACCAGCAGCGAAAAGAGCTGGTGGCGAATGTCTCGCACGAGCTGCGCACCCCGATCGCGGGCCTGCGCGCCGTCCTGGAGAACGTGGTCGACGGCATCGCCGAGGCCGATCCGGAGACGATGCGCACGGCCCTGAAGCAGACGGAGCGCCTCGGCCGCCTGGTGGAGACGCTCCTGGACCTGTCCCGGCTGGACAACGGCGTCGTCCCGCTGCGCAAGCGGCGCTTCGAGGTGTGGCCGTATCTGTCCGGTGTGCTGAAGGAGGCCAACATGGTCGCCTCGGCGCGCGCGGGGATGGCCTCGGGCTCGGGCAACCACACCCGCTCCGACGTCCACCTGCACCTGGACGTCTCGCCGCCCGAGCTGACCGCGCACGCGGACCCCGAGCGCATCCACCAGGTCGTCGCGAACCTCATCGACAACGCCGTGAAGCACTCCCCGCCGCACGGCCGGGTCACGCTGAAGGCGCGCCGGGGCGCGCTGCCGGACTCGCTGGAGCTGGAGGTCCTGGACGAGGGTCCGGGCATCCCGCGCTCCGAGTGGCACCGCGTCTTCGAGCGCTTCAACCGGGGCGCCGTACGCCGTCCGCACGGGCCGGGCAGCGACGGGGGTACGGGGCTGGGGCTCGCCATCGCGCGCTGGGCCGTCGATCTGCACGGCGGCCGGATCGGGGTGGCCGAATCGGAGCGTGGTTGCCGAATTCTGGTCACCCTTCCAGGGGAGTCCCACATCAGCGGTTGACGTACAGTTCGATCATCGTCGGGCAGTAAAGGTGCCGGACCTGCGTCATCGTGGACGAAGAGAAGCCGTTTCGGGCGGAACCCCGCTTGTTTCCCGCCATTTCTGATGGCGAAACACGGCGTTCGATGTGACTTACACGACGATGCGGCGGCCCGGCCTCTCCTTCTCGGTCTTGGAGGCGTAGCCTTTATTCCCGCTGTCCATCACCTTGTGAAGCGGAAGAGGGCGGTTGCCGCCGTGTCGTCACAGTCCCCCAGTAACGGATCGAGCACCTCGACCGAAGCGGACCGAGCGGGTACGAATCCCGCCGCCGCCTTCGGACCGAACGAGTGGCTTGTCGACGAGATCTATCAGCAGTACCTCCAGGACCCGAACTCGGTCGACCGGGCCTGGTGGGACTTCTTCGCCGACTACAAGCCGGGGGCCGCCGAGACCGCCGCCCCGGCTGCGGCGGGCACTGTGGCCGCGGGGGCCGCAGCGACCACCACGCCCTCGGCACCTGTCACCCCTGCCACCCCTGCTCCCGTTCCCGCGGCGCCCGCGGCGCCGGCCCCGGCTCCCCAGCCGGCCGCACCGGTCGCCGCTCCCGCCCCACCCGCCGCACCCGCACCGAAGCCGAAGGCCGCTCCCGTGACGACCCCCGCCGCGCCCGCGCAGGAAGCCCCCGAGGGCCCCGAACTCGTGACCCTCCGCGGCCCGGCCGCCGCCGTCGCGAAGAACATGAACGCCTCCCTGGAGGTGCCCACGGCGACGTCCGTGCGCGCGGTCCCGGTGAAGCTGCTCTTCGACAACCGCATCGTCATCAACAACCACCTCAAGCGCGCCCGGGGCGGGAAGATCTCCTTCACGCACCTCATCGGGTACGCGATGGTGCAGGCCATCAAGGCGATGCCGGGCATGAACCACTCCTTCGCGGAGAAGGACGGCAAGCCCACCCTGGTCAAGCCGGAGCACGTCAACTTCGGCCTCGCCATCGACCTGGTGAAGGCCAACGGCGACCGCCAGCTCGTCGTCGCCGGCATCAAGAAGGCCGAGACGCTCGGCTTCTTCGAGTTCTGGCAGGCCTACGAGGACATCGTGCGCCGCGCCCGCGACGGCAAGCTCACGATGGACGACTTCACCGGCGTCACGGTCTCCCTGACCAACCCCGGCGGCCTCGGCACCGTCCACTCCGTGCCCCGTCTGATGCCCGGCCAGTCCGTCATCATGGGCGTCGGCTCGATGGACTACCCGGCGGAGTTCCAGGGCACCTCCCAGGACACCCTGAACAAGCTCGGCATCTCCAAGGTCATGACGCTCACGTCGACCTACGACCACCGGGTCATCCAGGGCGCCGCCTCCGGCGAGTTCCTGCGCATCGTCGCGAACCTCCTCCTCGGCGAGAACGGCTTCTACGACGACGTCTTCAAGTCCCTGCGGATCCCCTACGAGCCGATCCGCTGGCTGCGCGACATCGACGCCTCGCACGACGACGACGTCACGAAGGCCGCCCGCGTCTTCGAGCTGATCCACTCCTACCGGGTCCGCGGCCACGTCATGGCCGACACCGACCCGCTGGAGTACCAGCAGCGCAAGCACCCCGACCTGGACATCACCGAGCACGGCCTCACCCTGTGGGACCTGGAGCGGGAGTTCGCGGTCGGCGGCTTCGCCGGCAAGTCCCTGATGAAGCTGCGCGACATCCTCGGCGTGCTGCGCGACTCGTACTGCCGCACCACC
This sequence comes from Streptomyces niveiscabiei, assembly GCF_033794345.1. NCBI lineage: Bacteria > Bacillati > Actinomycetota > Actinomycetes > Kitasatosporales > Streptomycetaceae > Streptomyces > Streptomyces niveiscabiei. The sequence goes on along the minus strand of NZ_JARAYJ010000033.1, from coordinate 84,592 downwards.
GGCGTCGAGTTCATGCACATCCAGGACCCGAAGCAGCGCAAGTGGATCCAGGACCGCATCGAGCGCTCGCACTCCAAGCCGGAGCGCGAGGAGCAGCTGCGCATCCTGCGCCGCCTGAACGCGGCCGAGGCCTTCGAGACGTTCCTCCAGACGAAGTACGTCGGCCAGAAGCGGTTCTCCCTGGAGGGCGGCGAGTCCGTCATCCCGCTGCTCGACGCGGTCATCGACTCCGCCGCCGAGTCCCGCCTCGACGAGGTCGTCATCGGCATGGCCCACCGCGGCCGGCTCAACGTGCTGGCGAACATCGTCGGCAAGTCGTACGCGCAGATCTTCCGCGAGTTCGAGGGCAACCTCGACCCGAAGTCGATGCACGGCTCCGGCGACGTCAAGTACCACCTGGGCGCGCAGGGCACGTTCACCGGTCTGGACGGCGAGGAGATCACCGTCAGCCTGGTCGCGAACCCCTCGCACCTGGAGGCCGTCGACCCGGTCCTCGAAGGCGTCGCCCGCGCCAAGCAGGACATCATCAACAAGGGCGGCACGGACTTCACGGTCCTGCCGGTCGCGATCCACGGCGACGCGGCCTTCGCGGGCCAGGGCGTGGTGGCCGAGACCCTCAACATGTCGCAGCTGCGCGGCTACCGCACCGGCGGCACGGTCCACGTCGTCATCAACAACCAGGTCGGCTTCACGGCGGCCCCCGAGTCCTCGCGCTCCTCCATGTACGCCACCGACGTGGCCCGCATGATCGAGGCGCCGATCTTCCACGTGAACGGCGACGACCCCGAGGCCGTCGTCCGCGTCGCGCGGCTCGCCTTCGAGTTCCGCCAGGCGTTCAACAAGGACGTCGTCATCGACCTCCTGTGCTACCGCCGCCGCGGCCACAACGAGTCGGACAACCCGGCGTTCACGCAGCCGCTGATGTACGACCTGATCGACAAGAAGCGCTCGGTGCGCAAGCTGTACACCGAGTCCCTGATCGGGCGCGGCGACATCACCCTGGAAGAGGCCGAGCAGGCCCTCCAGGACTACCAGGGCCAGCTGGAGAAGGTCTTCACGGAGGTCCGCGAGGCCACCGCGCAGGGCTCCGCCGGCGCGTCCGCCGACCCGCAGGACGGCTTCCCGGTCGCCACGCCGACCGCGATCTCCACCGAGGCCGTCAAGCGGATCGCCGAGTCGCAGGTCAACATCCCGGACCACATCACGGCCCACCCGCGCCTGCTGCCGCAGCTCCAGCGCCGGGCGGCCATGGTCGAGGACGGCACGATCGACTGGGGCATGGGCGAGACCCTCGCGATCGGCTCGCTGCTCCTGGAGGGCGTCCCGGTCCGGCTCGCCGGCCAGGACTCGCAGCGCGGTACGTTCGGCCAGCGCCACGCCGTCATCATCGACCGCGAGACCGCCGAGGAGTTCACGCCGCTGAACTACCTCTCGGAGGACCAGGCCCGCCTGAACGTCTACAACTCGCTGCTCTCCGAGTACGCGGCCATGGGCTTCGAGTACGGCTACTCGCTGGCCCGCCCGGACGCGCTCGTCATGTGGGAGGCGCAGTTCGGTGACTTCGTCAACGGCGCGCAGACCGTCGTCGACGAGTTCATCTCCTCCGCCGAGCAGAAGTGGGGCCAGACCTCCGGCGTCACCCTGCTGCTGCCGCACGGCTACGAGGGCCAGGGCCCGGACCACTCGTCCGCCCGCCCGGAGCGGTTCCTCCAGATGTGCGCGCAGAACAACATGACGGTCGCCATGCCGACGCTGCCGTCGAACTACTTCCACCTCCTGCGCTGGCAGGTCCACAACCCGCACCACAAGCCGCTGGTCGTCTTCACCCCGAAGTCGATGCTGCGTCTGAAGGCCGCGGCGTCGACGGCGGAGGAGTTCACGAGCGGTCAGTTCCGCCCGGTCATCGGGGACACCTCGGTCGACCCGAACGCGGTCCGCAAGGTCGTCTTCACCGCGGGCAAGGTCTACTACGACCTCGACGCCGAGCGGCAGAAGCGCGGTATCACGGACACGGCGATCATCCGGATCGAGCGCCTCTACCCGCTGGCGGGTGCGGAGCTCCAGGCCGAGATCGCGAAGTACCCGAACGCCGAGAAGTACCTGTGGGCGCAGGAGGAGCCGGCGAACCAGGGTGCCTGGCCGTTCATCGCGCTCAACCTGATCGACCACCTGGACCTGGCGGTCGGCGCGGAGGTCCCGCACGGTGAGCGCCTGCGCCGTATCTCGCGCCCGCACGGCTCGTCCCCGGCGGTCGGTTCCGCGAAGCGGCACCAGGCGGAGCAGGAGCAGTTGGTGCGTGAGGTGTTCGAGGCGTGAGCCTCTGACCTGACGGCGTGGAAGGGTCCCCGGGAGGTTCTCCTCCCGGGGACCCTTCCGTGTGCGGGCTCTCAGTTCAGCAGCGGTTCGAAGTCCCAGTAGGGACGGATCCGGGAGCGGGCCGAGATCGTGTGCGGGTGCTGGCGGCCGAGGGTGGACTCGAAGTCGGAGAGGACTTCCTGCTCGACCTTCTCGGCCTGCCGGCGTTCGCGGAGGTTGCGCAGGTCGGCGGCGTGGGCGACGCGGGCGGAGAGCGTGAGGGGGTGGGTGCGGCCGAGGGATTCGGTCGCGTTCGCGATCGTGGCGCGGCTGAGGGTCTCCGCCGACTCCGTGTCGCCGACGAGGTTGCGCAGGGCGGCGGCGTTGAGGGCGGTGCCGAGGGTCCAGGGGTGGGTGGCGCCGAGGCTCGCGGTCATGTCGGTCAGCGCCTGTTCCAGGATCGCGTGGGCGTGGTCGCGTTCACCGACGTTGCGCAGGATGAGCGCCTGGTTGGAGCGGGCGCCGACGAGGAAGGGGTGGGTGTCGACCAGGGTGAGCTCGTAGCGGGCGATGATGGACTCGCTGAGTTCGCGGGCCTCGTCGATGTCGCCGTGCTCGCGGATGAAGCAGCTCTGGGCGATGGCGGCGATGAGGGTGGTCGGGGAGTTCTCGCCGAGGACGCGCTCGGCGCGTTCGAGGACGCTCGCGAAGAAAGGTCCCGCCGCGTCGCGGTTGCCGCCGCGGTAGAGGCACATGGCGAGGTTGTGCTCGGCGTACAGGGTCATCGGGTTGTCGTCGCCCATGACGATCCGGTACTCGTCGACGTTGCGCGTCTGCACCGATTCGGCCTCGGCGTACCGGCCGAGCAGGCGCAGGTCGACCGAGTACGACAGCTCGGACTGCAAGGTCCAGGGGTGCCGGGCGCGCAGCAGGTTGCGGCGGGCCTCCCAGGCCCTGCGGTCGGTGTCGAGGGCCTCCTCGTACCGGCCGAGCATCCGCAGCGACACGGCGAGGTTGTTGATCGCGTTGAGGGTGCGGGAGTCCTGGTCACCGAGGAGGTCGCGGTAGGTGGCGAGGACCCACCGGTACAGCTCCAGGGACTCGTCGTACCGGGCGAGCCCCCGCAGGTCCGCGCCGAGTCCGTTCGCGGCCCGCAGGTGTTCGAGGTCCTGTGGTCCGCGCTCCTGGCGCAGGTGCTCGACGGCGGTCCGGTTGAGCGCCTCGCTTCCCGCGTAGTCGCCGCTCGACCTCAGCAGGTTGGAGTAGTGGTACGACAGGTCCCAGATCCGCGGGTGGGCCTCGCCGAGGAGTTCGCTCCATGCCTCCATCGCGCGCCGCGCGAGCTTCGTGCCGGCCCGGTACTCGCCGGAGAGGTACATGTAGCGCAGGCAGTTGAGGACGAGGCGCTGCACCTCGGGGTCGGGGGTGCGCAGGACGTCCGCGTACTTCAGGTGGGGCACGATCTCCGCGTACAGCGGCCACATCCGGGTGTCGGTGGGGCGGCGCGGGTCGGCGAGCGCGAGGGCGCGGCGTACGACGTCGATGAACTCGGCGCGGTCGCTCTCCGGCATGTCCTTGTGGACGATCTGGTGGACCATGCGGTGCAGGTAGAGGGAGTCGCCGGTGGTGGCGGGTTCGTCGAAGGAGACCTCGTGGGACTCCAGGCGGACGACGGAGTACTGGCGGAGCTGGTTGATCGCCTTGTTCCACAGCAGCGGGTCGTTGACCAGCCCGGCGATCTGCTCGGGGAGTTCGTCGCCGGGCAGGTCGCGCAGGAGGCGTACGGGGATGAAGCCGGGCGCGAAGAACGTGCACAGCCGCAGCAGGTCGACGGACTCGGGGACGGTCTCGCGGAGTTTGTTCAGCAGTATCGACCACGCGGTCTGGAAGGCGACGGGGAAGTCCGCCGACACCTTGACGACGTCGGAGTCGATGCCGCCCTCCAGGAGGGCGATGTAGTCGCGCACGGACAGGTCGGAGTCGTTGAGCCAGCCCGCCGTCTGGTCGAGGAGCAGCGGCAGGTCCTCCAGGGCGTCGGCGAGCTGGTCGGCCTCGGTCTCGGAGAGCCGGGGGGCGCGGCGCCGGACGAACGCGACGGACTCGTCCCGGGAGTAGACCGGGATCTCCACCAGCTTGCTGTTGTGCTCGGACCATTCGGGGTTGCGGGAGGTGATCAGGACGTGTCCGGGTCCGGTCGGCAGGAGGTCCCAGATCTGCTCGGGTTCGTCGGCGCCGTCGAGGACGAGCAGCCAGCGGGAGTACGGCTCGCCCCGGCGCAGCGCGTCGCGGACGGCGCGCAGCCGCTCGCCGTACTCCTGGCCGGTCTGGAGGTCGAGCTTGGGGGCGAGTTCGGCGAGGAAGCGCCGGTAGGTGACGCGTTTGTCGGCGTTGACCCACCAGACGACGTCGTACTCGGAGCCGAAGCGGTAGACGTACTCGGTGGAGAGCTGGGTCTTGCCGACGCCGGACATGCCGTGCAGGGTGACGACGCCCGCACCGGGTTCGGCGCTCTGGAGGATGTGGTGGATGTCGTTGAGGAAGGGCTCGCGGCCGGTGAAGCGGGTGTTGCGGCGGGGTACGCCGCCCCAGACGTCCGGCATCGCGGCGGGGAAGCGGGGTCCGCGCCGGCCGTCGACGCCGTTCGTGTGCGGGTCGTAGGGCAGGTCGAGGCGGTCGAAGAGGCGGCGTTCGGCCTCGTCGGCGCCGAGGTTGGTGAGGTTCTCCGCGGCGAGGACCGTCACGGCCTGCGGGAGCGGGGCGTTGGTGAGGGAGACGGCGGCGAAGCGGGCCGGGTCGGGGGCGACGACCTCGCGCAGCGCCGCGTTCCACTCCTCGTGGCTGCGCGGGCCGAGCTGGAAGTACCACTCGCTGACCAGGACCAGGATGCGGCCCTCGGAGAGCGTCAGGTCACGCAGCAGGTCCGGCAGCGGCACCTCGGGCGGGGCGTCCCAGCGGACCAGCACGACCCGGACGCCGTTGCGCTCCAGACGGTCGGCGATCCAGGCGGCCCAGGCCCGGTTGAAACCCGCGTAGCTGATCGTGACGGTCGGCCGTGGGGTCCCCCTCTCGGTGGACCTGACCGGTGTGCGGGCTCCAGACAAGGCGGCCTCCAACGCGTCGTTCCAGGAAAAATCGTAGGGCCTCGGTGTGCCGCCCGTAAGGTCCCGGGAGACGGCGGGTGGACGTCGGGGCAGGGAGATCTTCGCGCAGGAGCCCTTACGCGCGCGGGCGTTTGACCACTCGTCCTCCGTCCCCTCACTCGTTCGGGCGTCCTTGAGCGGAAGCGTGCCGTTGTGTCCACAGCGTGCGTGCGGCGTGCACGTACGCCTGGGCGCGCGCCTGCTGGCCCCGGGGTGCCGGGTGGTCGCGCATGCGTTCGTGGGTGTCGGCCATCGCGTCGACGAACAGCCGTCCCCGGACGGTGAGATCGGGTGATCCGACGAGCGCGGGCAGGGCCGCGCCGACCATGGCGTGGCAGCGGGCGTGCTCGGTCCAGGCCCGCTCGCGGTGCGCGGGGTCGGTGAGGGCGAGGCGCTGCTGGTAGTCGGCCATCGCGAGGTGGGAGTAGGCGCCCTGGAGGAGGCCCTCGAAGGGGCGGGGGTCCTGCCGCCAGGGTGCGAAGTACCGTTCCTCGCCGCTCGCTTGATGGAGTGTCACCATGTCGGAGAGCGCGGAGAGTTTGGCGTGGTGCAGTTCGTGGACGAGGGTCGAGGCGAACGACACCGGCCCGGGTGGAAGGTTGCTGAGCAGCGCTCCGAACGCCTCCCGCAGGGTCGCGCTGCTCGTCCCGCGCGCGGCGGAGATGTCGGGCGGGGCGGTGAGCGGCACCAGGCAGCGCAGCAGTGTCAGCGCCTCCCGCAGCCGGTGCTCCCCGCCGGTCCGCAGCGCCTCCCCCGCACCGGACCACACCTGCGCCCACCGCTTGCGCCCGGCGTCGTCCAGCACCACCGCCTCCCCCAACCCGGCCCGGCCGCGCGGCGATCGGGTCGTGCGGTACGGGTCGAGGTCCTCCAGCGGTACCAGCGGCGCGCCGGGCACCAGGCCGGGCAGCGCGTGCGCGGGCAGCCAGGCTCCCGAGGCCGACCAGGCGCCGACGTCGGGTTCCGGGTGTACGGTGACGTCGAGCTCGCCTTTCTGACGGATCGTCATCCGACCGTCTCTGTAGGCGACTTCGGCGTCTCCCTCGGTCCGCAGCGCTCCGAGGGACGGCAGGACGAGCATCCCGTCGTACGCCGCGATCCGGAGCGTGAAGTCGAGTCCGGCCCGCACCGCGCAGGCGGCGGCGATCGCCCCCAGGTGAGCGAGGTCCTGCGGTTGTCCGGGGTTGCGGAGTGTGTGCCAGGCCCAGGAGCCGGTGAGAGGGTGCAGGAGGCGCGCACGGACGGGGGTGGCGGCGTGAGCCGGTCCGGACGCCGCCCGGTCGGCCTGCGTCAACAGGTCCCAGGCGTCCCGCAGTCGGTCTCCCGCCGCGTCCAGCACGGCGCGTACGACGAGCAGTTGGCGGCGGTGCTGGTCACGGACGAGGAGGCCGAGGGTCTCGGGGTCGGCGCCGGTACGGCCGAGGTCGGCGACGGCGGTGCCGGAGAGGGTCATGGCGCCCCCTTCCCGGTGACGGTGGCGAGCCGGTCGGCCACGTGCCGGATGAAGTGCTGGAGGTCGGCGCAGTACACGGACGGGTTGCGGAAACCGTGCCCGGCGCGGTAGCGGTGGGCGTAGTGGCCGCCGCCGCAGACCCGCAGCAGGGGGCAGCTCCGGCACTGCTGGGCCAGCGCCGCCGCACCCGCCTGCCGGTCGGCGACCGCCGGGTGGCGCAGCGCGTCGTCGAAGGGGTGGCGGAAGACGTCGAGTCCGGTGCGGGCGGCGCCGTCGTACGCGGACTTGAGGGCGTCGGTCTGCTCGATGGTTCCGTCGGTCTCGACGACGACGGAGTCGAAGGGGGCGAGGCCGAGCGCCTCGACACCGGCGTCCTGGCCCAGCAACAGGGCGAGACACGCCTCGAAGAGCCGGACGTGGGTCTCCCGTCGGCCGGTGTCCCACCAGCGGTCGAAGACGGCGCTGAGCCACCCACCGTACCGGCCCAGGCGGTCGGGCGGGGCCGACCAGTTGCCGTGCGGGAGCAGCAGGTCGAGGGCAGGTGGCCGGAGTTCGACGAGCGAGTCGTACGTCCGGACCGGGTCGAGCGTCGGGTCGACGACCGTCAGGATGCCGCCGTACGCCTCGGGGAACCGCTCGGCGAGGAGCCGGGTGCCGCGTGCGGCGGCGGGCCAGGAGGGGCGTCCGGCGTGGTCGACGCGGCGGGTGTTGTGCGCGGCGGTGCCGCCGTCGAGGCTGACGCCGACCCGGATGCCGGCGGCGGCGAGGGCGGCGAGCCGGGGCTCGGTGAGAAGTGTGGCGTTGGTCTGGACGACCGGCCGGACCGTACAGCCGTCCGGCACGCGCGCGCGGACCCGGTCGGTGAAGCGGGCGAGCGTGCCGGCGCCCGCGAGGAGGGGTTCGCCGCCGTGCAACACCAGGGAGATCTCGGCGAGTTCATGACTGCGGGCGTGTTCGGCGATGCGGTCGGCCGTACGGTCGAGGATGTCCTCGGAGGCGCGCCGGGGGCGGGTGCGCCAGGTGCTGTCGGGGCCTTCGTAGAGGTAGCAGTAGGTGCAGGCGAGGTTGCAGCGGCCGTGCACTTTGACGATGAACTGCCGGAACGGGACGGCGAGTTGCACGGGAGCGGCCAGGCGTCCAGTCACTCTGCACCCCCCATGCGTGCGCGGCTGTCCCTCACGCGTGTTCCCGCGATCCGGCTCCGGACACACCCCGATGTACGAAATGTGACCGGTTCACGCGGTGGATCGACCGAAAGGTTCAGGTCACAACGCGCTGGAGAACCCTCCCCAGAGCATCTCGGTGGGCCGGGCAGCCCGGTCCACGAGGTCGGCGACGAGTTCGCGCAGCACCGGATGGTCGGTGGTCCTCAGCTCTTCCAGGTCCAGGGAGAGCAGATCGGGCAGGTCCTCGTGGTTCACGGTGTCCCCTCGGGTCATTCCAGCGCCGCCAGGCGCTCGGCCGTGTCCTGCGGTGTCGGCCGGTCCGGGACGACGCTGTCCTCGGGCAGCCGCGCCCACTCGGCCCGCGCCGCGCGGTAGGCGTCGCGGGCCGCGCGGGGCCGGGTGGCCGCTTCGTAGGACATACCCCGCCAGTGGTGCGCCTGCGCGCGAGCGCGGACACATTCCTGGCGGCGCCGCTCGGTACCGGCCAACTCCTCCGCCTCGCGGGCCGATTGAGCCGCGTCCCGGAAGACGTCGACGGCGAGGTCGAGGCGGGTGGGCCGGCGCAGGCTGCGGTACGCCTCGTACTGGACCTGTCCGAGGTCGAGGAGGCAGTGCGCGGCGAGCAGCGGGTCGTCGGCCTCGTCGGCGGCGAGCCCGAAGAGGTGCTCGGCCTCGCGCAGGTCGACGCGGTCGCCCCGGGAGCGGTAGCGCAGCATGAGGGCGCGGCCCAGCAGCAGGAGGCGGTGGGCGAGGCGGGTGCTGCCGGCGGAGGTCTCCATGCGGCAGTCGCGCAGCACGCGGATGGCCCGCGAGAGCGCGTACCGGTCGCCGGTCGCGGCGAGCCTCAGCAGGGCCTCGCCCCATTCGGCGAGGACGTCGGCGTGCGCGGGCGAGTCGCGGGGCACGCGCTGCGCGGCCCGGTCGAAGTGCCCGGCGGCCCGCTCCAGATCGACGGCGAGCCCCGACTCGCCGTGCCGGGCGACGGCGACGCGCCCGGCGCGTACGGCGAGCGCGGCGCGCTGGGCCTGTTCGCGGACGACGGCGAGCGCCTCGTCGACGCGGTCCTGTACGTCGTCCAGGGGGCCGCCCGCGCCGAGGAGCGCGTCGATGAGGTCGAGGAGGACGCGTACGCGGGCGCGGATCTCGTCCGGGGTGTCGGGCTCGGGGGTGGTGTCGAGGGCGGCGGTGAGGGAGCGGGCGGACTGTTCGGCGTAGCGGCGGGCCTGGTCGGGGTCGGCGGTGGCGCCGGACAGCAGGAGGAGGACCCGGCCGTGCACGAGGGGGAGTTCGGGCGGGCGGGTGCGCCGGTCGGGCCAGACGTCGGCGAACGCCTCCAGCATGCCGACGGAGACCTGGAGCAGGGCGCTGTCCCCGCCGAGCCGCCACTGCTCCTCCAGGGCGCGCACGCGCTCCAGGGTGAGCTTGAGGGCCTCGCTCTCGTCGAGTCCGGGCGCGGCGCAGGCGACGGCGTACTCGCGGTCGGCGCGGGAGAGCAGGTCGAGGGCGCCGGCCAGGTCGCCGCGCCGCCTGCGGTCCCCGGCACAGGCGTGCAGCACCCGGGCGAGGACGGCGCGTTCGTGCAGGGCGCGGGGGTGGGCGACGGCGCGTTCGGCGGCGGCCTCGGCCTGGCGCAGCAGGTCGTCGCCGCCCTGCACCTCCCACAGGCGCAGCGTGCAGTGCGCGTACTCGGCCCACAACTCGGGGTCGGCGGCGGCCTGTTCGTCGCGCTCGGCGGCGCCGCGCAGCAACTGCACGGCGTCGATGGCGTCCTGGATCATGCCCTCGCGGTCGAAGCGTGCGATGAGCGTGCGGGCGCGCACCACGACCGGGTGCGTCCGGCGCTCGACCAGCGCCCCGATGCCGGGCTGTTCGTAGTGCGGGGGCAGCGGCATGAACCGCCTGAGCACCCGCGCGGCGACCTCGGCGAACGGCTGCGGGACGGGCGGGGCGGCGCGGTCGTCGTCGCCGGGCGCGTACGGCCGTCCGGCGCCCCCGTCGCCGAGCTGGGCCAGCGCGAGCGCGGGGAAGTTGGGGCCGCCCTTGCCGAAGCGCTGCTCGATGTACTCCGAGGTGTGCTTGAGGACGAGCATCGCCTCGTCGCGGCCGAGCCTCGACAGGAGGGCGTCGCGGACGTCCGGCTCCATCTCGTACCACTGGGCGCCGTCGCCGTCGAGGTCCTCGCCGGCCCGCGCGACCAGGCCGCCCACCAGGACCTCGGCGAGTTCGGCGGGGCCCGAGCCGGGGAGCATCGTGCGCTGCACGAGCTGCATCACCGGCAGGCACAGGGGGGCCGCCGCGAGGTACACGGCGAGGCGTCCGGCGGTCGGCGAGGCGCTCGCGCTGAACCGGCTGACCCGCTCCAGCGCCGTACGCCGCCGGTCCGCGCGGGCGGGCGGGGCGGGCTGCTGGTCGGCGCGGACCCAGCCGACCGCGCCGGGTACGGGGCCCGAGCCCGCGCCCGACAGCAGGCGTGCCCAGGCGCCGAGTGCGACCGGCTCGGGCGGCAGCACCGGGACGGGCAGCGCGCCCGGCTTGCGGACCTCGCCGGCCGCCCGTACCCGCAGGGCGCCGCCGAAGGTCTCGGCGCGGCTCAACTCGCCGAAGGTGACCGGGAGTCGGGTGCGGGCCCACATGCGCTGCGGGAGGGGTTGCAGGACGGCCACCGGGCCCTGTCCGGAGAGGTGGTGCAGCAGGCGGTGCGCTCTCCCGCTGTGCCACAGGGGGCCCGCGCAGTCGCTGACCAGCACCACGATCCTGCGGCCCGTCGGATCGCTCAGCCGCTCCGCCGAGTTCAGCGGCGCGGCCTGTGCCTCGGGGCTGCGGCTCACCGTCGGCTCGCCGTCGGGGCCCTGGTGCAGGAAGCTCGTCTGGATGTCCGAGAACGCGCCCAACTGGCCGAAGACCTGCTCCAGTTCGTCGAACATGCGGTGCCAGACCCGCATGGACGAGGACGCGTCGAGGACGAGCTGGAGCCGGGCGTCCCTGCGGGTGACGGCCCGGTGCACGGGCAGGATCAACCCGCCCGCCTGGGCGCTGAGTTCGGCGGTGGCGGCCTCGTCGAGGGCGGTCCTGAGCGGCGGCGCCGGGCTCCGGTAGCCCTGCAACCTGCGCAGGGCGCGCTGGAGTTCGAGGGGGGACGGCAGGACGGGGGCGGCGGGAACGCCGATGCTGAGCGCGCCGGCGCGGGCTTTCCCGGCGTTGCGGGGCATCGGGTAGAGGCTGACCTGACCGTCCAGCACGGGCCGCTTGGGGGGCCGTTGGACCTCAGGGGCGGGGGCGGGCGGCTCGGCGAGGACGGCCCCTGTCGCCAACTCCCCCGGCATCCCCGGCGCTTCGGGTACAGCGCCCTCTGGGGCGTCCTGCGGGGCGGGGCGGCGGGTGAAGCGGGCCAGCCAGAGGGCGTCGCTCAACTGGCGGTGGTCGGGGTCGAGTCCGGCGGCGCGGAGGCGGATGACCAGCTCGGCCAGGGGGTCGAAGGCGGGGGTGTGGTGTGCGGGGGTGTTGGCGGGCGCAGGGGTTTCGTGTGCGGGCGCGTCGTCCGGCGTAGGGGTGTTGCGCGCGGGGGCTTTGTGGTCGGGGGTGTCATCGGGCGTAGCGGCGTCGTGCGCGGGCGCGTTGTCGGGCGTGGGGTCGTCGTCCGGGCCGTGGCGGGGGAGCGCTTCGGGCATCGGGGGTCACCTCGGGCGGTCGAGGCGCTGGATGAGGAGGTCGGCGAGGCGGTCGCGGCTCGGTGGGGCGGCGGCGTCCGTGAGGTAGATCGCGTTCAACAGCTGGTCGGCGGCGAGGAGTTCGCTGCGGGAGCGCTCCAGGAAGTGGGTGATCAGGTCGTCGCCCGCGCGCGCGGCCTCGTCGCCGAGGTGGGCGCGGACGAAGTTCGCGAGCCGGTTGTGGTCGGGGCGGCCCAGCTCCAGGTGGATGCAGCGGCGCATCAGGGGGGCCGGGAAGTCGCGTTCACCGTTGCTGGTGAGGACGACGAAGGGGAACGCCCGGCACCGTACCCGCCCGTCCTTGACGCGGACCTTCACCCCGTCCGCCGTGAGGACCTCCGCCTCCCCGTCCGGCAGCCGGTCGGCGATCCGCTCCAGCTCCGGTATCGCGAACTCCCCTTCCTCCAGGACGTTCAGGAGGTCGTTCGGCAGGTCGATGTCGCTCTTGTCCAGCTCGTCGATGAGCAGCACGCGCGGCGTCGCGGACGGCAGCAGCGCCGTACCGAGCGGCCCGAGCCGGATGTAGCTCCCGATGCCCTCGACGGCCCCCGGCGACCCCGCGGCCGAGCCGAAGCCGCCCTGCGCGGCGATCTGGACGTCCTGGAGGCGCGCGATGGCGTCGTAGTGGTACAGCCCGTCCTGGAGGGCGGAGCGGCTGACGATGGACCAGCGCAGGACGTTGCCGAGCCCGAGTTCGTACGCGACCGAGTGCGCGAGCGTGCTCTTGCCCGCGCCGGGGCTGCCGGTGACCAGCAGCGGGCGGCGCAGGTACAGCGCCGCGTTGATCATCTCCAGCTCCTCCGCGCCGGGCCGGTGCAGCTCGGCGAGGTGCCGGTGCGCCCCGAGCCGCCGGTCCTCGGACCCCTCGCCCTGCGTGTCCCGCCCCGCGAAGTCCCGCCACGGCGGCGGCGCGGGCAGTCGCTCGATGCCGTCGTGCGGTTCCCCCGCGCCCCGGTAGATGAGCCACTCACTGGATTCCGTCATGATCCGGTCCTCGTCACTCGTCCACTCCCCGGGCGGCCGTGCCCACGGTATCGATGCCAGGGGGGAGCTGGTAGGGGTCGCGTCACGGCGCCTCCAGCAACTCGCCCGTCCCCGGCAGGGGTTGGGTCGGGTCGTCGTACAGCAGGGCCACGCCGGCCGCCCAGAAGGTCTCGCCCCGGCCCTGGCCGAGCCGCACCCGGAGGTCGTGGACGGCCTCGGGCAGGCGGGCCGCGCTCGGCGGGCGGGCGATCTCGTCGACGCTGCCCCGGTGGAACTCGCCGCACACCGTGTCCGGGCGGGCCCTCCCGCGCCGCCACAGGGCGACGCCGTACCCGCCGTGCACGATCCGCGCGAGCGCCGCCGCGTCGTCCTCGTACCGGTGGTCGCCGTACCGGCACAGCACGGGGACCGTGCCGTGCGCGAGCGAGCGCAGCTTCTCCACCGTCGGGACGGGTACCCGCAAGCCGTCGTCGCAGTCCAGGAGTTCGGCCTGCGCGCGGTGCGCGTGCAGCCAGCGCCAGCGCGCGGCCCGCTCCTCCCGCGCGTCGAACCACTCCGTGCCGTCCAGGTCGCCCAGGTCGTCGACGAGCTGCTCCCGGTCGGCGACCCGTACGACCACGGGCCGCGCCACCCCGAGCGGCTCCTCCCCCGGCACCGGCCGCCAGGCATCGACGTCGATGCCCAGCAGCACGTGCGGCACGGCCACTTGCAGCACCGCCGGCCGGCCGGGCTCGTCGCACCGCCGGAACGCCTCCGCGAGCGTGCCCGCGATCCGCCCCGGCAACTCCGCGATCCGCGCCCGCTCCTCCCCCGGCAGCGGGTCGGCCCCACCGTCCGCGTGCAGCACGGAGACCGTCCAGTCACACCGGTCGGGCTCCCAGGGGCGCGGGAGGATTTCGAGGAGGACGGCGGGGTGGGGGCGCGTCTGCTGCGCGCGGGAGGTCTGGACGGGGATGCCGGGCAGGGGAGTGCCGTTGGGGTGCGGGGCGACGGGGGTGGCCAGGGGCACGCCGGTTCCGTACGGGGCGTCCGCGTCGGGCGGCGGGGCCGTGGCGGGGCCGGGGGCGTCGTACGCGGTGTCGGTACCGGACGGCGAGGCCGCGGCGGCGTCGTACGCGGGCTCGGTGGCGAACGGGGCGTCCGTGCCGGGCCTCGGCGGGCTCGCGTGCCCGTTCTCGCGGGCGCGGCGTTCGCGTCGGCGCAGGATGTCGATGTGCTGTTCCGCGAGGCTCGCGCGGTAGCGGCCGGTGAGGCGGCCGGCGGACTGCCAGATCCAGGACCAGAGGGATTCCTCGGCCTCGGGGGTGGTCGCGGAGGTGAAGGGGCGGTCGGCGGCCAGGACGCGCATCGCGTAGTCGAGGACGAGTTCGAGGGCGCCGTCGTCGCGCGCGCTCTCGTACAGCGTGCCCAGCCCGTCGCGCCAGGCGCGCGGCGCGGGCAGGGGCGGCGGGCCCTGGAGGTCCGGCAGGGAGTCCAGGATGTCGAGCAGCGCGCGCGTGCTCGCGGGCGGCGGGAGGTCGGCGAGCCGGCCGAGCAGCAGCACGCGCTCGTCGGGGCTGAGCGTACGGCCCGGCCGCGCGCCGAGGCTGCCCTGGACGTCCGTCCAGGTCTGGGCGCGCGCCGAGGGGTGGCGCTGGCGGTCCCGGTGGTAGCGGTCGTGCGCGTGGCACACCGCCTGGTACAGGTCGTCGTGCTCGGCGGTGATCTCCCCGGCGGGCACCCGCAGCGTGCGCAGCTGCTCGATGCCGGTGGAGGTGCCGCCCGGACGGTGGTCCGAGCGCGCCTTCAGCACGCCGATGACCTCCCCGCGCGCGAGGTCGATCACCGGCCCGCCCGACACCCCGTACGGCAGGTCGTTGTCGCCGAGGCGCATCTGTACGTCGGAGCTCCAGCCGCCGATCGTGCCCTGGACTGAGAGCGTGCCGTCGAGGACCTGGAGGCGTCCCTCGCTGACGGTCCAGCCCGCGTACAGCACCCGGCCCTCGCCGAAGTAGGCGGCGGGGCGCTCGGAGACGTACACGCACTCGTGGTCGTCGACCGGTTCCGCGAGCTGTACGAGCGCGAGGTCGGGGGCGGGCCAGTTGCCGGACGCGGGCATCCGCGCGGGGCGCTCGGGCACGGTCGCCGCGACCCGCCCGCGTACGGCGCGGACCCCGGCGCCGGGCGAGCCCTGACAGACCACCACGACCTCACCCCCCTCCCCGGCGCAGGCGACATGTGCGCAGGTCAGCACCCAGTTGGGTGCGACGAAGAACCCGCTTCCCAGAAAACTGTCGACCTCATCGAGGTCATACCCGCCGCCAGGCCGGTGAATGCGCACGGTAGCCGCCACGACGAGCCCACGCAGTGCACGCCGGGCGGCATCCCCGCCGTCCGACGCGCCCCCGACGCGCCCCCCGTTCACATCCACCCCCGTCGGCCCCGGCCCCCACCGCCCCCATGCCCCGACGCGCCGGTCGGTGCGACGCCCTCCGGGGGTGAGAGGGGGCGGACGGGGGCATCGTGCGGGCGGGGGGAACGCGCTGCGGGGAGGGGGACGGCTCGGGGGGAGGGCGGGGAGGGGGGCACAGTTGTGGGAGGAAGCGGGGCGACGGGCCTGTCAGTGGGAGCGGGACCTGATGGCAGCCGCTCGGAGGAGACCGAAACGTCATGCCCCGCGGCTCCGGGAGCCACGGAGGCCACAGCCGAGAGGAACGGACCGGAACGGGTGAGGGCACCGCGCGGGTAGGGCTCGACCCTCGAAGCGACGCGAGCACCAGGCACACCCTCACGCCAGGCACCCCCACCACGCACCACCTCCAACACGAGGCCCCCTCTCCCCCGCCCCGCAGGAGCGTCACGCCGGATACCTCCCTCGGCGCGCCCGCGCGCCCCAGCGCGCCGCCGCACCGAAGACACACCGCGCAGCGGCACGGCACCCGTCGCCCCGCCGCTCTCCGGCCCCGCACAGGCACCGCCCGCCAGGACGGAGGCCCCGTCGCCCACCCGCTCCCGAGGCAGGCCCCCTGCCTGTTCGCCGGTCGCGCCCGTAACGGCGTCCCACTCCGAGGCACCGGACACACCGCCCGCCCGCGCACAGCGCACGCCCCCCGCCTGTTCCTCAGGCTCCTCGCCCGCCGCCCCCGCAGCGGCGCCTCCCGCCCGCGCGCGCGATGCGCCGGCCGGGCTGTCGTCCGTCGGTGGGGAGGTGGTGTCGCGCGGAGCGGGCCGGGGAGCGCCCGGTGGTGGGGGTGGTGTGTCGCTCCCGGGCGGGGTTCCTCCGTCGGGGGAGTTCCCGGACGGCGTTCCCGCAGGAGCTGGGGCGGGAGTCGCCGGGTCCGGGGGCCCGCCCGTGCCCCAGGTCAGGGTCACCGTGATCGCCGCCTTCGCCTCGCCGTCCGCGAGGAGGCCGACCACCTTGCCCGCCTTGGCCGTGAGTTCGATGCCGAACTCGATGCTGGCCTCGTCGGGGCGGACGGCGCGGAGCGGGCCCGCGAGGGACTGGGCGACGCCGGTGATGAGGGAGTGCAGGCTCTCGACGCCGGCTTCGACGCGTTCGGTGAAGCCGGTGTCGCTGTACGAGAGCCGGCCCGGTGGGGCGGCGGGGGCGCGCAGTTCCCCCGTACCGGAGATGCGCGCCCATACGGGCGTGCCGTCCGGCAGCGCCACGCGTGCGACGCGCGTCACGTCCTGTCCCGCCCGCTCGGTCTCCTGGCTCATGGCCGCTCCCCCCGCTGCCGTGTTCCCCCTGCTGCCGCCCGTCCGACGCCACGACGGGCGGCCTATCCTTGCCCTGTGCCCCCACAGCCCCTCGCGGGCCGCACGTGGGAAACAAGCTCATTCCCCCGGTGGCACTTCCCAACCCCGACGACCCACCCACGGAGCACGATCCATGTACTTCACCGACCGCGGCATCGAGGAACTGGAGAAGCGGCGCGGCGAGGAGGAGGTCACCTTCGAGTGGCTGGCCGAACAGCTCCGCACCTTCGTCGACCTCAACCCGGACTTCGAGGTACCGGTGGAACGTCTCGCGACCTGGCTGGCCCGTCTGGACGACGAGGACGACGAGTAGCCGGACCCGCCCGGTTCCTCGCATAACGACCGGCATCCCCCACCGGTTCCCGTCGGCCCCGGTCGCCTCGGGCGGCGGCAGGACGGGAGCCGTACGTCAGGCCCGCGGTCGCCCCACGTCGTACACCAGCCCCAGCGCCCCGTGCCCGAGGAGCAGTGCCCCGGCGGCGGCCCAGCCCGCGCTGTGGCGCCGTACGCCCCAGAGGGCGAGCGGCAGGCCGAGGCCGACCTGGGCGACGGCGAGCGCACGCGCGCGGGGGCTGCCGGTCCAGGGCAGCCAGGGCCCGAGAGGGCCGCGCTCGACGGCGTCGATCTCCGCGCGCACGGTCTCCCGCCACCCGCCGCCCTCGACGCGCCGGACGTCGGCCCGGTCGAGGGCGGCGCCGCGCAACTGGCCCGCGCTCTCGCCGGGGACGATCCCCGCGGGCAGCGCCACGCCCGCGCGCGTGAGGACGGCGAGCAGTCCGCGCAGGCGCCCGCGCGCGTCGACGGCGGGGTCGGCGCGGGTCAGCTCTTCGAGGGACTGCATGTCGAAGACGGGGTCGAGCCCGAGCCGGGAGGCGAACGTCCGCATGGCCTCGTCCTCCCCGGCGGGCGTGCCGTCCGCGAGCCAGTCGTAGCCGACGGGCCGCCGGAACCCGGAGGCGAGCGCGCAGCCGGAGCGGTCGGCGTCCCACCACAGGGCGAGGACGGGCCAGGGCGCGCCGACGGCGAGGGCCGTGGCCCAGCCGGTGAGGACCCGGTCGACGGGTTCGCCGCCGTCCTGCCAGGGCGTGCCCTCGGGCACGAGCACGCTCCACTCGGTTCCGGCCCGGATCAGCAGCATGCGTTCGCGCAGCAGGTGCGCTGCGGGGGCGACGGCGTCGGGTTCGGCCCGGCAGAGCAGGAGCGCGCCGGGCTGTTCGGTCGGCGACATGCTCACACCGTAGGACAATTCGTCACCTTTGGGTGGGGGGAGTCACCGGAAAGAGTGTCTCGATATGTCTTGACTCCACGAGAGCGCGATATATCGTGAAGGGGAGAAGACGCGATATGGCGTGTCGTCGAGGAGGAGGGTCAGCGTCATGCCCGAGTGGTCCGTGTCCGAACTGAAGAAGTTCTCCTTCGACGAACCGGTGCGGGAGCTGAGCGTCCGGCTGGTCTCCGGAGCGGTGAACGTCGTGGGCACCGACGAAGGTTCCCCCCGCCTGGAGGTCTCCGCGATCGAGGGCCCGCCCCTGATCGTGACGCACCGGGACGGCGTCCTGACAGTGACGTACGAGGACCTGCCCTGGAAGGGCTTCCTCAAGTGGCTCGACCGCAAGGGCTGGCGGCGGCACGCGGTGGTGACGCTGGCGGTGCCGACGGACACGCGGGTCGCGGTGGGCGTGGTGGACGCGTCGGCGGTGGTCTCCGGCCTCGAAGGCCGCGCGAGCGTCCAGGGCGTCAGCGGGGACATCACGCTGGTGGGCCTGTCGGGCCCGGTCCGCGCGGAGACGGTCTCCGGTGGCGTGGAGGCCCAGGCGCTCACCGGCGACCTGCGCTTCACCTCGGTCTCCGGCGATCTGACGGTCGTCGAGGCGGGCTCCCGCGTGAAGGCCGAGTCGGTGAACGGCTCGATGATCGTCGACCTGGACCCGACGGCGGGCCCCACGGACGTCTCCCTGACGAACGTCTCGGGCGAGATCGCCATCCGCCTCCCCCACCCGGCCGACGCGACGGTGGAGGCCAACACCACCAGCGGCAAGGTCTCCAACGCCTTCGAGGACCTCCGGGTGAGCGGCCAGTGGGGCGCCAAACGCATCACCGGCCGCCTGGGCAACGGCAACGGCCGCCTCAAGGCCACGACGGTCTCCGGCTCGATCGCCCTCCTGCGCAGGCCGCCCACGGAGGACGGCGCGTGGGAGGCGGACCCGGAGGACACCCCGGCGGCATGGGAGCCCCCGGCCACTCCGGCCACTCCGGCCACTCCGGCCACTCCGGCCACCCCCAACTCCCCTTCGGCCCCCCAGAGTTCCCCGGCCACCCCGACCGACACCACCCCCGCCGCCCCCTCCCCCACCGACGACGCCTCGACCGACGACGCCCCCGACGGCCCGGCCGACGGCCCGACCGACAAGAAGGTGCTCTGACATGCCCCCCGTCTTCGCCCACGGCCGTCTGCGCCTCTACCTGCTCAAGCTGCTGGACGAGGCCCCGCGCCACGGCTACGAGGTGATCCGCCTCCTTGAGGAACGCTTCCAGGGCCTGTACGCCCCCTCCGCCGGCACGGTCTACCCCCGCCTCGCCAAGCTGGAGGCCGAGGGCCTGGTCACCCACACCACCGAGGGCGGGCGCAAGGTGTACGCGATCACCGACGCGGGCCGCGCCGAACTCGCCGACCGCAGCGGCGAACTCGCCGACCTGGAGCTGGAGATCCGCGAGTCGGTCGCCGAGCTCGCGGCGGAGATCCGGGCGGACGTCCGGGGCGCGGCCGGCGACCTGCGCAGGGAGATGCGCGCGGCGGCGACACAGGCCCGCGAGGGCGCCGACGGCGACGCCCTCCACGACAGGAGCGGCGAGGACGCCGAGGCGTGGCAGGCGGCGAAGGAGGAGATGCGCCGCGTCAAGCAGGGCTGGAAGGACCAGGCCCGCCGCGCGAAGGACGAGAGCCGCCGCGCCCGCGAGGAGGCCCAGCGCGCCCGCCGCCTGGCCAAGGAGGCGCAGGACCACGCCCGCGCGCAGGCCCAGGAGGAGGTGCAGCGCATCGCGCGCCGGGTGCAGGAGCAGGTCCAGGACCACTTCTCCCGGGGCGACTGGCCGACCGGTGTCCGCGAGGGGCTGACCGAACTGGCCAAGGAGTTCGGCGATTTCGGCAAGGACTTCGGGAAGGGGTTCGGCAAGGACCTGGGCTTCACGTTCGGCGCGGGCACGGCCTCCCGGGAGGGCGCGGCCACCTCGGACCACCACGCCACCGCCGAGGACGTCCCGTTCGGCTACGAGCCCTCCTGGACCCACGAACCCCCCACCGGCAACCCCGCCCGCGACCTCGACCGCCTCCTCGACCGCTTCCGCGACGACATCCGCGACACGGCCCGCGACCAGGGCGTCACGGCGGACCAACTCCGGGAGGCCCGCCACCACTTGTCCACGGCGGCGGCCCGCATCGAGGCGGTCCTGAGGCAGCCGGGGACATGAAGGGAGGCACCCGCCCCGCCCCGGCCCCCACCCTCAAGAGGCCGTGGAGAGGCGGGCGCGCCCCTCACCGGACGCCCACCGCTCACCGAACACCCGCCCCTCACCGGACACCCACTACTCACCACTCACCGGCCACCCGCCTCACCCCGCCCGCAGCTCACCCCCGCCGTACAGCACCCGGGTCACCGCCTCGTAGGTGACCCCCCGGTCCGCGAGCACCTCCCCGGCCGCCCCCGGCAGAACGGTCACCGCCAGCAGGATGTGCTCGTCCCCGATGTGCCGGTCCCGATGGGCGACGGCGATACGCAGCGACCGTTCCAGCACGTCCTTGGCCTCCCGCCCGAAGGAGCGCCGCCCGCTCCACCACCCCTTGTCCCGGACGTCCCCGGACAGCGCCCCCACCCCGTGCGCCTCCTCCACCCGGGCCACGATCTCGGTGACGTCGATCCCGAGTCCGGCGAGCGCGTCGGACTCGGCGCGGGAGAGGCCGGCCCGGCGGCGGGCGTCGGCGAGTTCCTCCCGTACGGAGTCGCGCCAGCGTTCGGCGCCGAGGGAGGCCAGGGCGAAGGAACCCCGGCTGCCCTCCCGGTCGAGGAGGGCGAGCAGCAGATGGTCGACGCCGACGGTCCGCCCGCCCGTCCCTTCGCACTGGTCGACGGCGCCGCGCACCACGTCACGGGCGTCCTTGGTGAAGCGTTCGAACATCACTGCCTCCCGTATTTCTTGTGCACGGCCTGCCTGCTGACGCCGAGTTCCGTGGCGATCTCCTGCCACGACCACCCTTGTACCCGCGCGCCGCGCACCTGTACGGCCTCCAGCTGCTCCAGCAGCCTGCGCAGGGCGGCGACGGCGCGCAGCCCGACCCTGGGGTCACGATCCCCGGCGCGCGCCGCGAGATCCGTAGCTTCGGTCATGCGTGTCAACCTACATTGACACCCCGTCATCGTCAACCAAAGTTGACACCATCGGCGCCGGAAACCGGAAAAGGGACGGGCCCACCGGGACCCGCCCCTCACCACCCCTCACCATCACCTCACCGACCCGTCACCCCCGGGTCAGCACGATCTTCCCGAACTGCTCCCCCGACTCCAGCCGCTCGAACCCCTCCCGCGCCCGGTCCAACGGCAGCTCCTCGTCGATCACCGGCCGTACGCCCGTGGCGGCGCAGAAGGAGAGCAGGTCCTCCAGTTCGTCCTTGGTCCCCATGGTCGACCCCACGACCTTCAGCTCCAGGAAGAAGATCCGGGTCAGTTCGGCGTGCGAGGGCCGGTCCCCGCTGGTGGCCCCCGAGATGACGAGCGTCCCCCCGGGCCGCAGCGACTTCACGGAGTGCGACCACGTCGCGGCCCCCACGGTCTCGATCACGGCGTCGACCCGCTGCGGCAGCCGGGCGCCGGGCTCGACGGCTTCGACGGCCCCCAGCTCGACAGCGCGCTTCCGCTTGGCCTCGTCCCGGCTGGTCGCGAACACCCGCAGCCCGGCCGCCTTCCCGAGCACGATCGCCGCGGTCGCGACCCCGCCCCCGGCCCCCTGCACGAGCACCGAATCCCCGGGCCGCACCCCGGCGTTGGTGAACAGCATCCGGTACGCGGTGAGCCAGGCGGTGGGCAGACAAGCGGCCTCGGCGAAGGACAGCTCCTTCGGCTTGGGCAGCAAGTTCCAGGCGGGTACGGCGACTTGCTCGGCGAACGTCCCCTGATACCGCTCGGTGAGGATCGACCGGGGCTCCCGGGGCCCCACCCCGTGCCCGGTCTGCCCGATGACGGAGTGCACGACGACCTCGTTCCCGTCCGCGTCCACCCCGGCGGCGTCGCACCCCAGAATCATCGGCAGCTTGTCCTCACCCAGCCCGACCCCCCGCAAGGACCACAGGTCATGGTGGTTGAGCGAGGCGGCCCGCACATCGACGACACTCCACCCGGGCGGCGCCACAGGAGCCGGCCGCTCCCCCAACTCCAGCCCGGCGAGCGGCTGATCACGGTCGATGCGGGCGGCGTAGGCAGCAAACATGGGTTAGACGATAGGGAGAAACAGCGGGGAGCGACACGACCCGGCGATGTGACACACACCTACTTGCAAACGAGGGTGAGCATCATCGCCCCAAAGGGGCGCGGGGCTGTATCGCATATGCGGCTACCGCCGCGTGAGCGCGACCAGCCACAACGAACCCGCACGGGAAAGAAATGGCCCCGCCAAAGAGACGGGGCCATCTCAACTCACCTGCGGGCAACACCCTCCGCCCGAGCCGCAGCCGCGACAGCCGCCGTCACCGCGGGCGCGACCCGCTCGTCGAACGGCGACGGAATCACATAGTCGGCAGCGAGATCGTCCCCGACCACCCCGGCCAACGCCTCGGCCGCCGCGATCTTCATCCCCTCGGTGATCCGGGAGGCCCGCACCTGGAGCGCCCCGGCGAAGATCCCCGGGAACGCCAGCACATTGTTGATCTGGTTGGGGAAGTCGGACCGCCCCGTGGCCACGACGGCCGCGTACTTGTGCGCGACCTCGGGGTGGACCTCGGGGTTGGGATTGGCCATGGCGAACACGAACGCCCCCGGCGCCATGGAAGCGACGGCGGACTCGGCCACCGTCCCCCCGGACACCCCGATGAACACGTCGGCCCCGGCGAGCGCGTCCTCGAGGGACCCGCTCAGCCCCGCCTTGTTCGTGAACCCGGCGAGCTCCCGCTTGACGTCCGTGAGGTCGTCCCGGTCGGCGGAGACGACACCCTTGCGGTCGGCGACGGCGACGTCCCCGATCCCGGCCTCGACGAGCATCTTCGCGATGGCGACGCCCGCGGCACCGGCGCCGGAGATGACGGCACGCAGGTCCCCGACGGCCCGCCCGCTCAGCCGGGCGGCGTTGCGCAGGGCGGCCAGCGTGACGACGGCGGTCCCGTGCTGGTCGTCGTGGAAGACGGGGATGTCGAGCGCGTCCTGCAACCGCCGCTCGATCTCGAAGCAGCGCGGCGCCGAGATGTCTTCGAGGTTGACGCCGCCGAAGGAGGGCGCGAGCCGCACGACGGTCTCGACGATCTCGTCGACGCCCGTGCAGGCCAGCGCGATCGGCACCGCGTCGACGCCGCCGAACTGCTTGAAGAGGATGGCCTTGCCCTCCATCACGGGGAGGGACGCCTCGGGCCCGATGTCGCCGAGCCCCAGGACGGCCGTACCGTCGGTGACGACGGCGACGACGGACGACTTCCACGTGTAGTCGTCGACGAGTTCCGGCTTCTCGGCGATGGCGGTGCACACGCGGGCCACGCCGGGCGTGTAGGCCAGGGACAGGTCGTCCTTGTCACGGATCGGAACAGTGGCCTGAACAGCCATTTTCCCGCCCCGGTGCAGCGCGAAAGCCGGGTCGAACGCGTCGCCCGTGCTGTCGCTGCGAGAATTGACGATCTCCGCTGCCATGTGTCGTACCCCTTACTCGTTCATGTTTGAGGGTGGCCGCCCCTGATTGAGGAGCGGGCGGGACCGCGCACGGCCCACGGCGGTGACGCCAGACCAGGCCAAGTACGCGACGAGCACGCCGCACACGCACTCTTGAGCCCCGGATGAGGGGTGTTGAACAACCTTTTTACTCGACGGACCGCGCCCCGCACGAGTCAGATCCGTGCAAGGTCGCATCCCCCGATCTGTCGACGCCCTACATCCCGCTCCGGAGGTCATATCCCAGTGACATGACTCATGCACCGATATACGGACAAGCTCAAGGGCGACTCTTGACAACCTCGAAACCCGGCCCCGTGCGCCCCGGAAACCCCGTCAGTCCAGTACCACATCCTGAGATACGCAGAAGATCTTCCGGGCGGAACGGACCATTCCCGCAGATGATCCGGCCGGGACCGGCCGGGGCGGGGCGGACCGGCACTTCTTCCGGACCGCCCGTTATCCGATTTTGACATCGGTTCCCGCGTGCGCGGCATGGTCCGAATGGCAAGATGCCGTAATCACACGAGGTCGCGACACTCGAAGGTGTGTGTAGATGCGACCAGGCGCCACCGAACCCATCGGCAGCGCTCACCGTCCTGGAGTACGGCCGACGCCGTCGGCCGTGCCCGCACGATCGGCAACTCCATCCATCCGCCGGAGGAACCCACGATGACCGCAAGCACCACCCGCCGTACGACCACCGCGCGCACCCGTCTGGCCGCGGTCGGCTCCCTCGCGGTCGCGGGCGCGCTGATCCTCACCGGGTGCGGTGACCAGACGAAGGACAAGGACAAGGACGCCGGCTCGTCCTCGGCCGACACGTCCACCGCGTCCGCCCCGCTCGCCGCGAAGCTCCCCGCGGACATCCGCTCCAAGGGCGTCATCAAGGTCGGCTCGGACATCTCGTACGCCCCGGTCGAGTTCAAGGACAGCTCCGGCAAGGTCGTCGGCATCGACCCCGACCTCGCCGACGCGATGGGCAAGCAGCTCGGCGTGAAGTTCGAGTTCGAGAACGGCACGTTCACGTCCCTCGTCACCGGTCTGCGCGCCAAGCGGTACGACCTGGTCATGTCCGCGATGACCGACACCAAGAACCGCCAGAACGGCGTCGACGAGGACACCGGCAAGAAGGTCGGCGAGGGCGTCGACTTCGTCGACTACTTCACGGCCGGCGTCTCGATCTACACCCCCAAGGGCAAGGACCAGGGCATCAAGACCTGGGCCGACCTCTGCGGCAAGAAGATCGTCGTGCAGCGCGGCACGGTCTCCGAGGACCTCGCGAAGTCCGAGTCGAAGAAGTGCCCCGCGGGCAAGACGATCGCCATGGAGTCCTTCGACAGCGACCAGGACGCCCAGACCCGCCTGCGCGCGGGCGGCGCGGACGCGGGCTCGTCCGACTTCCCCGTCGCGGCGTACGCGGTGAAGACGTCCGGCGGCGGCAAGGACTTCCAGCTCGTCGGCGAGCAGGTCGAGGCGGCGCCGTACGGCATCGCGTTCAGCAAGGCCAGCACCCAGCTGCGGGACGCGGTCCAGGCCGCGATGGACGCGATCATCAAGAATGGCGAGTACGCCAAGGTCCTCGCCAAGTGGGGCGTCCCCTCCGGTGCCGTCACCCAGGCGACCGTCAACGCCGGCAAGTGACCCAGAGGGACGGGCACTGAGAGGCAACACCCGTGACTGTTGACATCGACAAGACGGACGGCGGCCCGGCGGACACCCCGCCGGCCGGCCCCGAGGCCATCAAGGCCATCCCGGTCCGTCACTACGGCCGCTACGTGGCCGCCGTGGTCGCGCTGGCGCTGCTGGGCAGCATCGTCTACGCCTTCTCCCAGGGCAAGATCAACTGGGGCGCGATCCCGGACTACTTCTTCGACGACCGGGTCGTGGAGGGTGTCGGCAAGACGCTGCTCCTGACGGTCCTCTCGATGGCGATCGGTATCGTCGGCGGCATCCTGCTGGCCGTCATGCGCCTGTCCAAGAACCCGGTGACCTCGTCCATCGCCTGGTTCTACATCTGGTTCTTCCGGGGTACGCCGGTCCTGGTGCAGCTCGTCGTCTGGTTCAACCTGGGCCTGGTCTTCGAGTACATCAACCTCGGGCCGATCTACAAGGACTACTGGTCCGACTTCATGACGCCGTTGCTGACGGCGCTGCTCGGGCTCGGGCTCAACGAGGCCGCGTACATGGCGGAGATCTGCCGCGCGGGCCTCCTCGCGGTCGACGAGGGGCAGACCGAGGCGTCCCACGCGCTCGGCATGAGCCAGGCCAGGACACTCCGCCGGATCGTGATCCCGCAGGCCATGCGGGTCATCGTGCCGCCGACGGGCAACGAGGTCATCAACATGCTGAAGACGACGTCCCTGGTGTCCGTCGTCCAGTACAGCGAACTGTTCCGCGTCGCCCAGGACATCGGGCAGACCTCCGGCGCCCCCGCCGAGATGCTGTTCCTCGCGGCGGCCTGGTACCTGCTGCTCACCTCGGTGTTCAGCGTCGGCCAGTACTACCTGGAGCGGTACTACGCGCGTGGCTCCAGCCGCCAGCTCCCGCCGACACCGTGGCAGAAGATCAAGGTCAACGTACTGGGCATGGGTCGCCCCAAGGGAGGTGCCGCGTGACCGCCATGGTCAAGGCCGAGGGCGTCCACAAGTCCTACGGCCCCGTCGAGGTCCTCAAGGGCATCGACCTCGAAGTGAAGTCCGGCGAGGTCTTCTGCCTCATCGGCCCCTCCGGCTCCGGCAAGTCGACCTTCCTCCGCTGCATCAACCACCTGGAGAAGATCAACGCCGGCCGCCTGTACGTGGACGGCGAACTCGTCGGCTACCGCCAGAAGGGCGACAAGCTGTACGAGCTGAAGGACAGCGAGGTCGCCCTCAAACGCCGCGACATCGGCATGGTCTTCCAGCGCTTCAACCTCTTCCCGCACATGACGGCCGTAGAGAACATCATGGAAGCCCCGGTCCAGGTCAGAGGCGCCGCCAAGTCCCAGGCCAAGGACCGCGCGATGCAGCTCCTGGACCGCGTCGGCCTGGCCGACAAGGCCGGCAACTACCCCTCCCAGCTCTCCGGCGGCCAGCAGCAGCGCGTGGCCATCGCCCGAGCCCTGGCCATGGACCCGAAGCTGATGCTCTTCGACGAGCCCACCTCGGCCCTGGACCCGGAACTCGTCGGCGACGTCCTGGACGTCATGCGCGACCTCGCGGAATCCGGCATGACGATGGTCGTCGTCACGCACGAGATGGGCTTCGCGAGGGAGGTCGGCGACAGCCTGGTCTTCATGGACGGCGGTGTGGTGGTCGAATCCGGCAACCCGAGGGACGTCCTCACGGACCCCCAGCACGAACGCACGAAGTCGTTCTTGTCGAAGGTGCTGTAGAACGCAGAGGGGCCGTACAAACCAAGTACGGCCCCTCCCTTTCAGCCCGTCTGGGGGCACCTCCCTGCTCGAAGAGCTTGGGGGAGTTTGAGGACGAGGCACTTCGGGCCGAACGGGGTCCAGGGGCGGAGCCCCTGGCGGGGTGGAAGGGGCAGCGCCCCTTCGAAGGATGGGACGGGTAGGGGCGGCGGGGGCGAGAAAATCACCGCAACGCCAGCAGCAGCGTGTCAGACGGCGAGCACCACACCCCCCGCACCTCCCCGAACCCCGCCCCCCGAAGGACCCCGGCATGCCATTGCGCGGACGGCGTGTCCCCCTCCGCGTGCTCCCCGTAGATCTCGAACCGCCGTGCGGTGGGCCCGGCGAGGACGGGATCGGCGGCGGCGAGCTGCCACCACTCGGCCCAGTCGAGGGCACCGGCGGCCTTCCCGGCGCCCTGCCGGGCAACCCGCAGGGCACGTTCGGCGGCGTTGATCCGGGGAGTGGTCTCGTCGGTCATGTGATCGGCGTTGAGGAAGACCCCGCCCTGCCGGACGAGCCCGGCGAGCTGCCCGTACAGCGTCTCCAGGGGCCCCCGGTGAAGCCAGTGCAGCGCGGTCGCGGTGAGGACGGCGTCGTACGAGTCGTGGGGCAGCCGGGAGACCCACCCGGCGTCCATGAGGTCCGCCTCGACGAGCGTCACCCGCGGGTCCCCGTCGAAGGTGCCGCGCGCGATGGCGAGGAGCGCGGGATCGAGGTCGACGCCGACGGAGACGGCATCGGGGAACCGTTCGAGGAGCCGCGCGGTGATGGACCCGGTCCCGCACGCGAGGTCGAGCACCCGGGGCGCCGTACCGGCGAAGGCTTCCACCATGTCGAGCATGACCCGGAACCGCTCCTCACGGTCCGGCATGTACCACTCCTGCTGCCGGTCCCAGCTCCGCTGCCACTCGGCCCAGTCCGTGATGTCGACGGTACTCATGAACCCTCCCAGCACACGTAATACCCTGTAAGGGCAACCGGCCATTACCGACCGCGCCCACGACGACGATAGAACGCCTCCGTAAGGACTACAAGTGGAACTGGCCTATTACTCGGACTACGCCGTACGTCTCGTGAACACCGAGGAACCGGCGCGCAACAAGGACACGTTGACCTCGGTCGACGCGGTGAGGGACCTGTTCGGCGGCAGCCAGGAGGCGGCCAGGAGGGTCACGGACGCGGACGTCACCCGCTTCAGGTCCGTACGGGCCCGCCTGCGCGCGGTGTTCGACGCGGCGGACGCGAAGGACGAGCCCCTCGCCGTGAACCTGCTGAACTCCCTGCTGCTGGAGTTCCCGGTGAGCCCGCAGATCTCGGGCCACGACTTCCGGGACGACGAGGGCAACCCGCTGTGGCACATGCACCTCGCGGACCACCCGTCGAACGCCACGGCGGGCTACGCGGCCATCGCGGCGATGGGCCTGGCCTTCCACCTCACCGAGCACGGCGTGGACCGCCTGGGCCTGTGCGAGGCGGCCCCGTGCCGCAACGCGTACCTGGACACGTCGACGAACCGCTCCCGCCGCTACTGCTCGGACCGCTGCGCGACCCGCGCGAACGTGGCGGCCTACCGCGCCCGCAAACGCCTGGAGGCGGACCGGTCGGACAGCACGGGCCGCACGGCGGTGAGCGCCCAGCGCACGAGCGCGAGCGGCGAGCGCTGACCGGACTCGGCCACCCGGTACCGCAGCAGCACCTTCCCGAGCACGAGGTCGTCCGGGACGGTCCCGTAGTCCGTGGAGTCGCCGCCGGCGTACGCGTTGTCCCCGAGCACCCACCACCCCCCGTCCCGGCGCTCCACGGCCCGTTTCACGACGAGCAGATCCTGCTGGAAGGGATGGCGCAGGACGACGACGTCCCCGGCCCGCACCTTCGCGCCGTACCGCACGACCAGCTGGTCCCCGTGGCGCAGCGTGGGCACCATGGACGGGCCCGTGACCTCGGCGAGCCCGAACGGCGTGGCCGCCCTTCCGCGTTCCGCTCCTGCCTCCTGCGACAGCTCCGGCATCGCCGGCACCTCCCCTGGATATGTCCTCCGCGGGTCCAGTGTGACCCCGGACTTTGGTCCTAAGCCCCCGGGGGCGCTCGCGAAAAGCCGTCCCTCAGGGAGTAATCTCCCACTTGAGAAGACGATCACGAGGAAGGAACGCTCCATGCTTTCCCGCCTGTTTGCCCCCAAGGTCAAGGTCAGCGCCCACTGCGACCTGCCCTGCGGCGTGTACGACCCGGCCCAGGCCCGCATCGAGGCGGAGTCGGTGAAGGCCGTGCAGGAGAAGATGGCCGCCAACGACGACCCGCACTTCCAGGCCCGCGCCGTGGTCATCAAGGAGCAGCGCGCCGAGCTCGCGAAGCACCACGTGTCCGTGCTCTGGAGCGACTACTTCAAGCCCCCGCACTTCGAGAAGTACCCCGAGCTGCACGTCCTGGTCAACGACACCCTCAAGGCCCTCTCGGCCGCGAAGGCGTCCACCGACCCGAAGACCGGCGAGAAGGCGCTCGAACTCATCGCCGAGATCGACCGCATCTTCTGGGAGACGAAGAAGGCCTGACCACCGGCTTTCCGCTTGTTCCCGACCGCACCCGGCTGCCTCTCACGGACGCCGGGTGCGGTCGGTTCTCTCAGGCGGACGCGGCGAGTTCCGCCAGCGGCGTACCGGTCAGTCGGCAGATCCGCCACTCGTCGAGGAACTCGGCGCCGAGGGACTTGTACACGGCGATGGCGGGCTCGTTCCAGTCCAGGACCCACCACTCGAAGCGCTCGTAGCCCCGGTCCACGCAGATCGCGGCGAGCGCGGCGAGCAGGGCCTTGCCGTGTCCGGCGCCGCGTGCCGAGGGCCGGACGTAGAGGTCCTCCAGGTGCAGCCCCCGGGTCCCGGTCCAGGTGGAGAAGCGGGGGAACCACAGGGCGTATCCCACGGTCGCGCCGGTCGCGTCGTCCTGCGCGATCAACGCGTACGCCGCCGGCCGCTCCCCGAACAGCGCCTCCCGCAACTGCTCCTCGGTGGCCGTCGCCTGCTCCACCGCCCTCTCGTACTCGGCGAGTTCACGGATCATGGCGCGGATCTCCGCGACGTCGTCCACGGTGGCGTCTCTGATCATGCGCCCGATCATGTGCGGGAGCCGGCCCTCTGTCCATCCGTTTACCCGCCGGGGACACCGCCGCTGCGCCGGCCTCTCTCGCCGCGTTCGCGGGCACGGCCCTCCTCGTCTCGACGGTCCCCGGCAACGACTGCGGCGTCCTGCTCCGGATGGGCGCCCGGGCCCTGTGGCGGACCCGCCGTCTTCGCGACCGCCTTCCTCCAACGCCCCCTGATCCGCCGCCGCATGGCACGCCGCCGCGTAACTCCCCTGATCAGCCTGGAAGTTCGCCTGGCGGCGCAGCCCTGAGCATCCCCGTACGACGGCGGCGGCCCGAGCCGAAGCCCGGGCCGCCGCCGTACGCCGAAGCCGCTCAGTGGAACTGCGGCACGATCAGATAGATCCCGTACGCCACCACCGCCGCGCACGCGAGGAAGCACAGGCCCGCCTGGACCCGGCCAGCCACCGACGCCGTGCCGTCCGCCGGGGTGCCCTCCTCCGGGCCCCGGGCGAGGCCGAGGACGCCGAGGCTGAAGACGACGACCACCGCGACGGTGACGCCGAGACTGACCGCGGCGACCTGGCCGAGGGCGCTCCAGTTGAGATGCATCAGGTTCTCCTCAGAGACTCGGGCGGGAAGAGGCTCAGGCAGCCGTACCGACATGCGCCGGCGGCTCACTGCGCAACGCGACCTCGTGCGCGTCGTTGACGTTGCTCGCGTGAACGGGGTTGCGGCGGGAGGCCAGGAAGATCCCCCCGGCGACGGCGACGCCGATCAGCGCGACCACCGTCGTACCGAAGTTCCCGCCGTGCTTGACGGCGTACGCGGCGACGGCCCCGACGAGCGCCGCGGCCGGCAGCGTGACCAGCCAGGCGACGACCATCTTCCCGGCGACGCTCCAGCGGACCTCCGCGAGCCGGCGGCCGAGGCCGGCGCCGAGGATGGACCCGGAGGCGACCTGGGTCGTGGAGAGCGCGAAGCCGAGGTGTGCGGAGGTGAGGATGACGGTCGTGGACGCGGTCTCGGCCGCGAACCCCTGCGGCGACTGGATCTCGGTCAGCCCCTTGCCCATCGTCCGGATGATCCGCCAGCCGCCGAGGTACGTGCCGAGGCCGATCGCGAGGCCCGCGGAGGCGACGACCCAGACCGGCGGGCCGGCGTCGTGGCCGAGCGCGCCCGCGGAGATCAGGGTGAGGGTGATGACGCCCATGGTCTTCTGCGCGTCGTTCGTGCCGTGCGCGAGGGAGACGAGGGACGCGGAGGCGATCTGCCCGTACCGGAACCCCTTCTCGACCGGCTTCTTCTTCGCCCGCTCGGTGATCCTGTACGCGAGATAGGTCGCCGCGAGCGCCGCGACCCCGGCGACGACCGGGGAGGCCACCGCCGGGACGATCACCTTCTCGACGACCTTGTCGAAGTGCACGCCGTGCTCGCCCGCGCCGACCCACACCGCGCCGATCAGCCCGCCGAACAGGGCGTGCGAGGAGCTGGACGGCAGCCCGACCAGCCAGGTCATGAGGTTCCAGAGGATGGCCCCGACCAGCCCCGCGAAGATCATCCCCGGCGTGACGAGCGTGTCGTCCACGATCCCGCCGGAGATCGTCTTCGCGACCTCCGTCGACAGGAACGCGCCGACGACGTTGAGCACCCCGCTGATGAGGACGGCCGTGCGCGGCGCGAGCGCGCCCGTCGCGATGGACGTCGCCATCGCGTTGGCCGTGTCATGGAAACCGTTGGTGAAATCGAAGGCCAGCGCCGTGACGATGACCACCGCCACCAGGAACGTGATGTGATCCATTCCCCCATGCAAACAAGCGCAGGCCAATCCCGGGCGAACCCCAGGCAAAGCCTCGGCCAGGAGAGTGAACGCGCTCCGTGGCATGCTGGCGGACATGGTGAGCGTCGAGGATCTTGTGCGACTGCGGCAGGCCCGGGACCGCATGGACCGGGAGTACGCCGAGCCCCTCGACATCGCCGCCCTCGCCGCGACGGCCCTCATGTCGCCGGGGCACTTCCAGCGCAGCTTCCGCGCCGAGTACGGGGAGACGCCGTACGCCTACCTGATGACCCGGCGCGTCGAGCGGGCCAAGGCGCTGCTGCGGCGCGGGGACCTGTCGGTGACCGAGGTGTGCATGGCCGTGGGGTGTACGTCGCTGGGGTCGTTCAGCTCGCGGTTCACCGAGTTGGTCGGCGAGACGCCGAGCGCGTACCGGGCGCGGTCGCACGAGGAGAGCGCGGTCATCCCGCCGTGCGTGGCCCGGGTATACACCAGGCCGAAACGCCGCCGCCCTACCTAAGCTGACCGGCATGGACCTGAAACTCCACCAGTGCTTCATCGCCGTGGATGACCACGACAAGGCCCTGCACTTCTACGTCGGCGTCCTCGGCCTGGAGATCCGTAACGACGTCTCGTACGAAGGCATGCGCTGGGTGACCGTCGGCTCGCCGCTCCAGCCCGACGTCTCCGTCGTCCTCGAACCCCCGGACGCCAGCCCCGACGCCTCCGCCGCCGACCGCGAGTCCCTGAACCGCCTGCTGGCCAAGGGCCTCCTGCGCGGCGTGATCTTCGCGACCCCGGACTGCGACGCTCTCGCGTCCCGCGTCCGCGAGGCGGGCTACGACCTCCTCCAGGACCCCACGGACCAGCCGTACGGCGTCCGCGACTGCGCGCTGCGGGACCCGGCCGGGAACCTCCTGCGCTTCATGGAGAGGCCGGCATGAGCGACGTCCGCTGGACCTACGCCTTCATCGACCGCCCCTCCCCGGCGTCCGCCGGCTTCTGGGCGGAGGTGACGGGCACGCGCCTGTCCGAACCCCGGGGAGACCGGGCCGAGTTCGCGACGCTCCTCCCGGCCGGCGGATACGACCCCTGCGTCAAGTTCCAGACAGTCGCCGAGGGTCCCGGCGGCGCGCACATCGACTTCGCGGTGACCGACGTCCGCGCGTTCGCCGCGCGCGCGGTGGACCTGGGAGCGCGGATGATCGCCGACCACACCACCTGGTCCGTCCTGCGCTCCCCCGCGGGCCAGCTCTTCTGCGCGGTCCCCTGGCGCGGCGAGTCCACCCGGCCCCCGGTGCACGCCGCGAGCCGCCTCGACCAGGTGTGCATCGACATCCCCCCTTCCGCCTACGCCTCCGAGATCTCCTTCTTCACCGCATTGCTCCCCACATGGACCTCAACGTCCAGCCCTCTCCCGGAGTTCCACGCCCTCATCCAACCCCCCGGCCTCCCCATCCGCCTCCTCCTCCAACGCACGGACCAGGAACAGCCCCTGACCGCCCACCTGGACCTCGCGGCGTCCCCGAACATCCCGGAAGTCCGCTCCCGCCACGAGGAGTTGGGCGCGCGGACGGTAGCCGAGTTCCCGTACTGGACCGTACTGAGGGACCCCGACGGCGGCGTCTACTGCCTCACGGGCAGGGACGCGGAAACGGGCGGCCTGCCGAGGAGCTAGGGGGAGGGCGTGGGGGTGGACCTCACCCCCACGTCTCGACCCCCACCACCGCACCCACCGGAACCGCCCCGTACACGTGCGGAAACCCGCCCTCGTACCTCACGGGCACCCCCAGCCGGGCGGGGTCGATCACGAGCACGACGAGGTCGACGTAGTCGTCGCCGTACACGAGCGCGGCGGTACCTGCGAGCTGGTCCCGGGTGGAGCAGTGCACGAACCCTTCGTCGTGAAGGGTCCGCCCCCGGGTGGACCACTCGTAGGAGCCCGTCTCCTGAGCCTCCTCCCAGAGAGCGCGCTCGGTCAGATGCAGGACATGGGACGAGGTATCAGACATGCCGACACGATAAAACAGGCCCCGCACACCGTGGGGATGTGCGGGACCTGGTCCGGAGAACTCAGCTGCTCCGCCGGGTGACGAACTCGGCCAGCGTCAGCAACCCTCCCGCCCGCTCCGGATCCGGCACGGCCCGGGCCAGCTCCCCCAGCGCGACCCCCATCCGGTCCGCGGCCTCGATCTGAGCCCAGTCCCGCCCCCCGGCCCGCTCCACGGCGAGGACGACCCTCTCCAACTCCCCCTCCGCGTACGGCAGGGAGTACAGCGCGGCCAGTTCCTCCCCGGCCACCCCACCGGAGGTCAACGCCGCGACGACCGGCAACGACTTCTTCCGGGCCGCGAGATCCGCCCCCGCGGGCTTCCCGGTGTGCAGCGGATCCCCCCATATCCCGATGATGTCGTCGATGAGCTGGAACGCGAGCCCGGCCTGCCGCCCGAACGCGTCGAGGGACTCGACGACCTCAAGCGACCCCCCGCCGTACAACCCCCCGATCGCGCAGGCGCACCCGAGCAGCGCCCCGGTCTTCGCCTCGGCCATCCGCAGCACCTCGGACAGCCCCACGTCACGAGGATCCCGGCGTTCGAGGGCCGTGTCGACCTGCTGCCCCTCGCACAGCTCGATGACACAGGCGGTGAGCCGCCCGACGGCGGCGAGGGCGACGGGATGGGGGTCCCCGGCGAGGAGCTGGAACGCGAGGGCCTGGAGCGCGTCCCCGGAGAGGATCGCGTCGGGATCGCCGAAGACGTTCCACGCGGTGGCCCGATGCCGCCGGGTGGGATCGCGGTCCATGACGTCGTCGTGGAGGAGCGTGAAGTTGTGGACGAGTTCGACGGCCGCGGCGGCCCGCACGGCGGCCGTACGCCCGGCCGTTCCCCCGACCGCCTCGGCGGCGGCCAGCACCAGCGCGGGCCGTATCGCCTTGCCCGCGTTCCCGTCGACCGCCCGCCCCCGCGCGTCCTGCCAGCCGAAGTGGTACCGGGCGACCCGCCGCATCTCGGGCGGCAACGAGTCGACGGCGACCCGGAGTTGGGGGTCGACGTCGGCGCGGGCGCGCTCCAGGATGAGCGCGGCCTCGTGGGCCACTTCCCCGGCCTGGACGGTCATGTGCGCACCCGCCCCGAAGGGCGGGCACACACGGCGGGAGGGAGGGTCACCAACGACCGACCTCGACGTTCTCCAGGACACCGAGGGCGTCCGGGACGAGGACGGCGGCGGAGTAGTACGCGGTGACGAGGTACTTGATGATGGCCTGCTCGTTGATGCCCATGAACCGGACGGACAGGCTGGGCTCGATCTCGTCGGGGAGCCCGGACTGCCGCAGCCCGATGACGCCCTGGTCCTTCTCGCCGAGACGCATGGCGATGATCGAGCTGGTGCGGGCCTCGGAGACGGGGATCTTGTTGCAGGGGTAGATCGGCACGCCGCGCCAGGTGGGGATGCGGTTGCCCTCGATGTCGATGGTCTCGGGCACGAGCCCGCGCTTGTTCAGCTCGCGCCCGAACGCGGCGATGGCGCGCGGGTGCGCGAGGAACAGCTTGGTCCCGCGCCGGCGGCTGAGCAGCTCGTCCATGTCGTCGGGCCCGGGCACGCCGTCGTGGGGCTGGATGCGCTGGTCGTACTCGCAGTTGTTGAGGAGCCCGAACTCCCGGTTGTTGACCAGCTCGTGCTCCTGGCGCTCCTTCAGCGCCTCGACGGTGAGCCTCAGTTGCTGCTCCGTCTGGTTCATGGGCTGGTTGTAGAGGTCGGCGACGCGCGAGTGGATGCGCAGCACGGTCTGGGCGATGCTGAGTTCGTACTCGCGGGGCGAGGCGTCGTAGTCGACGAACGTGTGCGGGATGTCCGGTTCGCCGGAGTGGCCGGCCGCGAGGTCGACGGCCTTCTCGCCGTACTTGTTGGTGTTCTGCGCGGGGATGGAGCGCAGTTCCTGGAGGTGCGCGCGGAGCGAGTCGCCGCGCTCGACGACCTGCTGGAAGTCCTGCCGGGACAGGGTGAGGACGGTGCAGGCGGTGACCGCGCGGGCGGTGAACTCCCAGATCGCGTCGTCGTCGAGGAGGGCCTGGTCGCCGAAGTAGGCGCCGTCGGCGAGGACTCCGAGGACCTGGTCGTCGCCGTAGGGGCCGGTGCCGACCTTCTCGACGCGGCCGTGCGCCAGCAGGAACACCTCGTCGTTCGAGCTGCCGAAGGAGGCGATGACCTCTCCGGCGCCGATCTCGCGCTGGCGGGAGCGCGAGGCGAGTTCGGCGAGGACCTGCTCGTCCTCGTAGCCGCGCAGGGCGGGCAGTTCGCC
This sequence comes from Streptomyces niveiscabiei, assembly GCF_033794345.1. NCBI lineage: Bacteria > Bacillati > Actinomycetota > Actinomycetes > Kitasatosporales > Streptomycetaceae > Streptomyces > Streptomyces niveiscabiei. The sequence goes on along the minus strand of NZ_JARAYJ010000033.1, from coordinate 48,657 downwards.
CAGTTCGGCGGGGATCACCTCGACGCGGTCGCCGGTCTTGACGAAGGTGATGCGGCCGTCACCGACGGAGTAGGTGAGCCGCCGGTTCACCCGGTACGTGCCGCCCTGGACGTCGACCCACGGCAGCGTGCGCAGCAGCCAGCGGGAGCTGATCTCCTGCATCTGCGGCACGGACTTGGTGGTGGTGGCCAGGTTCCGCGCCGCGGCCGTCCCGAGGCTCTGCTGCGGCGCGCCCTCTTCGGTGCGGATCTCTTCGCCTACCGACATGGTGGATTGCCCTCCCGCTACGTGCACTGCCACGTGGTGTGCCAGGCACTCGTCTCGCGGGCAAGCCTTCCGCAGTAAAGCTGCCTTTGGTATTACCCGAAAGAGCGGGAATGGATCATCGCGAGAGTGGGAAGAGGCACGTTTCACCGAACAGTGTTCGACAATGGCCGGGTGCCCTCGCCCTCCCCGCTCCAGGAAACCCAGGACGAACGTTTCACCAGCCATGACGTCCGGCTTCTGCTGAAACGCGACGACCTCCTGCACCCCACCCTGATCGGCAACAAATACCGCAAACTGACCCCGAATCTCGAAGCGGCGTCCGGCCGCCCGCTCCTCACGTTCGGCGGCGCCTACTCCAACCACCTCCGCGCGACGGCCACCGCCGGGGCGGCCCGGGGCATCCCCACGGTCGGCGTCGTCCGGGGCGACGAACTCGCCGCCCGCCCCCTGAACCCCTCCCTGGCCCACTGCGCCGCGCACGGCATGCGCCTCCACTTCACCGACCGCGCGACGTACCGCCGCAAGTCCGACCCGGCGACCCTCGCGGCGATCCTCCGTGACGCCGGCGCGGAGGACGCGTACGTCGTCCCCGAGGGCGGCAGCAACGCGGCGGCCGTACGCGGCTGCCGGGCCCTGGGCGAGGAGCTGGCCGGCGTCGACGTGGCGGCGATCGCCTGCGGTACGGGCGGCACCCTCGCGGGTCTGGCGGCCGGCCTCGCCCCGGGGCAACGGGCGCTGGGCGTCCCGGTGCTGAAGGGCGGCTTCCTCGCCGGGGAGATCCGCGCCCTCCAACGGGAGGCGTTCGGCGCGGAGTTCACGAACTGGCACCTGGAGGAGCGCTTCCACTTCGGCGGCTACGCCCGCACCACCCCCGAACTGGAGGATTTCGCCCGGGACTTCGAGGACCGCCACGGACTGCCGGTGGAGCGTCTCTATGTCGCCAAGTTGCTGTACGGACTTGTCGCCCTGACCCGCGAGGGCGCCTTCCCGCGCGGGACGACCCTCGCGGCGGTGATCACGGGAACCCCGTTCCCGGGCTGATCCGGCGGCCGTACAGTGAGTCAGTTGACCGGCGATCAGGGGGGAACCTGTGGCGGACGAGATCGGTGTGGGCGAGGCGGTCCAGGCGCTGCGCGACGAGCTGCTCGGCGCGGCGACGGCGGGCACGGGCAGCGGCCTCTCCTTCGAAGTGGGGCCCATCGAGCTGGAGTTCGCGTTCACGCTGACCAAAGAGGTGAACGCCAAGATCGGGGTGAGCCGGATCTTCAGCGCGGTCGTGTCGGCGGACGTCAGCGGCAAGGCGGCCAAACAGGACACGCACCGCGTGAAGTTCGTCCTCACCCCCAAGGACGCCTCCGGCAACCCGCTGCTGATCAGCAACGACCATCCGCCCCAAGTCGGCGGCCTGGACTCGGCGTTCGGCCGCTGACCCGTGCCGGACCGGCTCCGCACCGCCCTGGTCGAGGCGGCGGGCCAGGGCTCGGGCCTCGTCCTCGCCCCGCGCCTGGTCCTCACGGCGGCCCACGTCCTGCGCGAGCGCACGCACGCGACGGTCCGCACGCCCCGCACTCCGCCCGTGCGCTGCGAGGTCGTCTGGTCCCGCTCCGACCGGCACTACGACGCCGCGCTGCTCCTCGCGGAGGAGGACATCCTCCCGGGCGTCGAGCCGGTGCGCTGGGGGACGCCGGTCACGTCGGAGCCGGCCGGCATCACCCTCCTCGGCTTCGCCGCAGGGGCCGGTGACCAGGTCGGCTCCCGTCCCTTCCGGGGCGAACTCGACCCCCTGGACGCCGTGGAGCGCGACCGGTACGTCCTGAACCTCACCGGCACCCCGCCCGAGGGCGCCTCCCCCTGGGCGGGCCTGTCCGGCGGCGCCGTCTGGTGCGGCGACCTCCTGCTCGGCGTGGCCGTCGCGGACCTCCCGGGCTGGCAGCACAGCCGCCTGGAGGCGGTCCCGGCGTACGTCCTGCTGGCCGACCCCGGCTTCCGGAACCTCCTGCGTCAACACACCGGCCAGGACGCCCCGTTGGAGCCCGCCGAGTTCGCGGACCGGGCCCAGCCCTCGGCACCCCTGGTCCCCGCCTCCGTCGCCCTGCTCCTGCACCCGCGCGCGGAGACGGTCCGCTTCACGGGCCGCGCGGACCTGCTCGCCGAGCTGACGGCCTGGTGCACGGACGGCGACGGCGTCTCCCTCGCCCTCCTGACCGGCGCGGGCGGCGCGGGAAAGTCCCGGGTGGCACGGGAGTTGGGCCACCGCCTCGCCGCGTCCCGCCATGCCGTCGTCCACCTGTCCCGCAACGCCGTCCCGGACGCCCTGTTCGCCTCGACAACGTCCCCCGTCCTGCTCGTCGTCGACTACGCCGAGAGCCGCGTCGAACAACTCGGCGCCCTCCTGGAGATCGTCGCGAGGCGCCCGCGCGCGGGAGCGCTCCGCATCCTCCTCATCGCCCGCGCGCAGGGCCGCTGGTGGGACGAACTCCGCGCGAGCGGGCCCGAGGCCGCCGACCTCGCCGAGAACGCCCGCCGCTGGTCCATCACCGGCACGGAGTCGCTGGGCGCCGACGTGTTCCGTACGGCCGTGACGGACCTGGCGCGCGGTGTGGCGGCCCTGGGGCTGCCGGTGGCGTCCGCACCCTGGGAGGAGCCCGCAAAGCCCCCCAGGACCGTCCTGGAGATCCATATGGCGGCCCTGGCGAGCCTCCTGGCCCCCTCGGCGGGCACGGCGGCCCAGGACACGCTCCTGCGCCACGAGGCGGCGTACTGGAAGAGCACCTCCCAGGCCCCTCCGCTGAACCTCCTCGGTGAGGCGGCCCTCCGCAACGCCGTCGTCACGGCCACCCTCGTCGGCCCGGTCCCGCGCGAGCGCGCCCACACCCTCCTCGCGCGCGTGCCGCGCATCGGCGACCAGCCGGAGGCGGTACGGCGAGCTGTCGCCGACTGGCTGCGGGACCTGTACCCGAGCACCGCGTACTGGGGCGTCCTGGAGCCCGACCCACTGGGCGAGTACCTCGTGGGCACGCGCGTGGTGGACGAGCCGGAGATCTTCCTGCGGCTGATCGACGTCCTGGACAACGAGGAGATGGTCAACGCCCTGTTGGTGCTGAGCAGGGCGTCCGCGCGCGTGGAGGGTGTCGCGGAGGTCGTGTACGACGCGGTGCGCGCGGCGCCGGGGACACTGGCGCCCCGGTTGCTGGGGGCGGTGCGGCGCAGTGCGGAACCGGCGGTGCTGGTGGGCGCGTTGGAGGTGATCCTGGACGAGGAGCTGCTGCCGGACGAGCAGTTGGTGGAGCTGGCCCACCGGATGCCGTTGCTGAGCCAGGCGTTGATCTCCTTGAGCGTGCGGTTGCAGCAGCGGGTGGTGGACGGCGAGGAGGCGACCTCACCGCTCGCGCGCGCGGGGTCGCTGCACAACCTCGCCGGACGCCTCGTGGCCGCCGGACGCCACGAAGAGGCGCTGGCCACCACGGCCACAGCGCTGGCCCTCCTCGACACCGCCCCGGACGCGCCCGCATGGCTGCGGGGGCTGCTGCTGGGTCAGCGGTGCCGCTCGCTCAACGAGTCCGGGCGCCCCGAGGACTCCGTCAGGGAGGGCGAGAGAGCCCTTCAGGAGCTGTCCCGATGGAAGGAACCGGAGGATCCCGACGTCCAGGTGAACGCCGTCGCCGCGACGCTCAACAACCTCTCCTACGGCCTCGCCGACATCGGCCGGTTCGACGAGGCCCTCGCGCGGGCGCGTGCCTCCGTCGCTCTCCGGCGGGAGCTGGCGGACCGCGACCCGGAGGCGCTCCCCGACCTCGCCCGTTCGCTCAGCACCCTGTCCCGGCACCAGCGCCGCGCGGGGGACCTGGAAGGGGCGCTCGGGACGGCCGAGGAGTCGCTGCGGGTGCGCAGGACCGCCGCCGAGGAGGAGCCGGACGCCTACCTGACGGAGCTGGACTCCACGCTGGAGCACCTGGCACAGATCCTGGCGGACCTCGACGACGTGCCCGCGCTGCGCAGGACTCTCCGGGAGGTCCTGCCCGTCCGGCGCCTGCTGGCGCGCACCCACCCCGAGGCGTACCTGTCCGACCACGCGGAGACCCTCCTGATCGCGGCGCACGTCACCGAAGGGGCGGAGAGCCTGGAAGCCGCGGACGAGGCCGTCACCGTGGCCCGCAGGCTCGTCCGCGACCAGGGCCGCGAGCACCTCCACGTCCTCGGCCTGGCCTTCCAGGCGCAGGCGCGGTCACTGGCCGGTTCCGGCAACCCGCACGTCGCGTTCCGGGTGAACGCCAAGGCCGTACAGGTCCTGCGCAGGGTGTTCCGCGAGACCGGCCAGGGCGCGGGCGACCTGCTGGAAGCCCTGGAGCTGCAAGCGCGCGCCCTCATCCTCGCGAAGCGTTTCGAGGACGCCGAACTGGTCACCGCCGAAGCGGTCGCCGTCCTGGAGGGCCTCCCCGAGGACGATTTCGTGGAGGAGCGCGCCGGAGCCCGCCACTCGCTCGCGCTCGTGCGGCAGGCCCTCACTCAGCCTCCCGATAGGCAGCCGCCTCCTCCAGATCCAGCCTCCTGAGCAGCGTCCGCAACATCTCGTCGTCGATATGGCGACCGTCCCGCAGCCGCACGAACACCTCCCGCTCGGCGCTGATCATCTCCCTGGCCAGTCGCCGGTACGTATCGTCGACGCTCTCCCCGGTGACCGGGTTCGGCTGCCCCAGCCGCTCCCACACGGCGTTGCGACGGCGTTCCAGGACCGACCGCAGCCGGTCGGCGAGGGGCGGCGGAAGGGCGTTGCGCTCGTCGGAGAGCAGTTCGTCGAGCCGCTGCTCGGCGATCCGGGACGCCTGCGCCTGCGCGTTGGCCTCCGCGAGGGTCGCCGCGCGCGTGTCGGCCTCGGGGAACTTGAGGAGCCGGATCAGCGGGGGCAGCGTCAGCCCCTGGAGGACGAGCGTCCCGATGACGGTCGTGAACGTCAGGAACAGCACCAAATCCCGCTCGGGGAACGGCTCTTCGCTGTGGTGGAGGGTCAGCGGCACGGAGAACGCGATGGCCAGCGAGACGACGCCCCGCATCCCGGCCCACCCGATGACGACGGGCCCGCGCCAGGTCGGATTGTCCTCGCGCTCGCGCACGCGCGTGAACAGCAGGCGCGGCAGGAAGGTGGCCGGGAACACCCACAGGAAGCGTGCGGCGACGACCACGAGGAACACGGCGACGGCGTACCAGGCGGCGTCGCCGGCGTCGTACTCGTCGAGCCCCTTGAGGACGACGGGAAGCTGCAAGCCGATGAGGGCGAAGACGGCGGACTCCAGGACGAAGGCGACCATCTTCCAGACGGCGTCCTCCTGGAGGCGGGTGGCGAAATCGACCTCCCACGCGCGGTGGCCGAGATAGAGGGCGACCACGACGACGGCGATCACCCCGGAGGCGTGGAACTGCTCGGCGGCGGAGTACGCGACGAAGGGGATCAGCAGGGAGAGCGTGTTCTGGAGGAGGGGTTCCTTGAGGTGGGTGCGCAGCCAGTGCAGGGGCGCCATCAGGACGAGCCCCACGACGGTCCCGCCGACCGCGGCGACCAGGAACTCCCCGATGCCGCCCGCCCAGGACGCGCCCTCCCCGACGGCCGCGGCGACGGCGACCTTGTACGCGGTGATCGCGGTGGCGTCGTTGAGGAGGGACTCGCCCTGGAGGATCGTCGTGATCCGCGACGGCAGCCCCACGCGCCGGGCGACGGCGGTGGCGGCGACGGCGTCCGGGGGCGCGACGACGGCCCCGAGGACGAGGGCCGCGGTGAGCGGCATCCCGGGCACCAGCTCGTACACGGCCCACCCGACGGCGAGCGTCGCGAACAGCACGTACCCGACCGACAGCAGCGCGACGGGCCGTACCTGCGCGCGCAGGTCGAGGTAGGAGCTGTCGGCGGCGGACGTGTACAGCAGCGGCGGCAGGAGCAGCGGGAGGACGACGTCCGGGTCGAGGGTGTAGTCCGGGACTCCGGGGACGTACGAGACCACCAGGCCGACCGCGACGAGCAGCAGGGGCGCGGGTACGGGCGTGCGGCGGGCCGCCGCCGCGAACGCTGCGCTGCCCGCCACCAGCAGGAGCAGCGGCATCACATCCATCTCGGAGCCACCCTCGTTCCTCGGTTTTTCCGCGCGGCCATCCGTACGGCCGTCGTAACCTGGCAATCTTGACTTTCCCCCCGCCTCAAGGGCGGGGGGTTCCAGCGGTCGCCCGCTGGGGTTCCTGCTTCATCGACGGCCGCCCCGTCCGGGAGGACTCCCGTTGAGGTCTTACACCGTCTCCACAGGCGGATGCCGCCAGCCCGGCGGCCAGGATGTTGCGTGCCGCGTTCACGTCGCGGTCGTGCACCGCGCCGCACTCGCACGTCCACTCGCGGACGTTCAACGGCATTTTCGCCGCGACCGTGCCACAGGCCCCGCACAGCTTGCTGGACGGGAACCAGCGGTCGACCACGACGAGTTCGCGCCCGTACCAGGCGCACTTGTACTCCAGCATGGAGCGCAGTTCCGTCCACGACGCGTCACTGATGGCGCGCGCGAGCCTGCCGTTCTTGAGCAGGTTGCGGACGGTGAGGTCCTCGATCACGACCGTTTGGTTCTCACGGACGAGACGAGTCGACAGCTTGTGCAGGAAGTCACGGCGCCGGTCGGCGATCCGCGCGTGGATCTTGGCGACCCTGCGCCGGGCCTTCTCCCGGTTCGCCGATCCCTTCGCCTTCCGCGACGACTCCCGCCGCGCGCGGGCCAGCCGGGAGCGGTCGCGCCGCTCGTGCTTCGGGTTGGCGATCTTCTCCCCGGTGGACAGCGTCACCAGGGACGTGATCCCGGCGTCCAGGCCGACCGCGTTCACGGTGGCGGGGGCCGGGGTGACGGTGTCCTCGCACAGCAGGGACACGAACCAGCGCCCCGCGGCGTCGCGGGACACCGTCACCGTGGTCGGCTCCACACCCTCGGGCAGGGGACGCGACCAGCGGATGTCCAGCGGCCCGCTCATCTTCGCGAGCGTCAACTGCCCGTCGCGCCAGGCGAAGGCGCTGCGGGTGTACTCGGCAGACGCACGGGACTTCTTCCGCGACTTGTACCGGGGATACTTCGCCCGTCTGGCGAAGAAGTTCCCGAACGCCGCCTGAAGATGCCGCAGCGCCTGCTGAAGGGGGACGCTGGACACCTCGGCCAGGAAGGCGAGTTCCCCGGTCTTCTTCCACTCGGTCAGCGCGGCGGACGACTGCACGTAGGAGATCCGGCGCTGCTGGCCGTACCAGGCCCGGGTGCGCTCCTCCAGCGCCTTGTTGTAGACGAGGCGGACACAGCCGAACGTGCGCGACAGCTCGGCCGCCTGCTCGTCCGTGGGGTAGAAGCGGTACTTGAACGCCCGCTTGACCTGCTGTGTCACGCCTCACAAGATATCATTTTCCGTGTGAGTGGCACTCTCCCCCGCGAGCGAGAAGGTGCCCCCACCCCCGGCCGAGGCCTGGGGCAGCCACGAAGGAGAGCCCCGATGAAACAGTGCACGCACGCGGACACGCTGCCGCACCCGGACCCCACGCCGCTGAACGAGACGTGTCCGGAGTGCCTGCGCGACGGTACCCACCCGGTGCAGTTGCGTCTGTGCCTGACGTGCGGGCACGTCGGCTGCTGCGACACCTCGCCCGGCCGGCACGCGACGCGCCACCACGACGAGACGGGCCATCCGGTGATGCGGACGTTCGAGCCCGGCGAGGACTGGCGGTGGTGCTTCGTGGATCACGTCCTGGTGTGATCGGGAGCGGGTACGGTTCGAGGGTCTGATGCCTGGGTACGTCAACCCGGCGCGCGCTCTTCCGATTTGGGCCCGCAGACCCCCTAGACACGGAGCGTATTCGGAGTTTTACTGTGAGTGACGCCATGGGGTCGGGGTCCCGGGACAGGACGCTGGTGAGCGCGATAGCGTCACCGCTGCACCACACTTCGCGTTACTCCGGGGGGCGACGACCCTCGGCCCGAACAGCTTGTACCACCTTGGAGGTGAGGGTGTCCCAGATCGCAGGCGAGCCCGCGACCCAGGACTTCGTGGAAGTCCGGCTGCCGGCCGCGGGTGCCTACCTGTCGGTGCTGCGGACGGCCACGGCCGGCCTCGCGGCCCGTTTGGACTTCACCCTGGACGAGATCGAGGACCTGCGCATCGCGGTGGACGAGGCGTGCGCGATCCTGCTCCAGCAGGCCGTGCCCGGCTCGGTGCTCGGCTGCGTGTTCCGCCTCGTCGACGACTCGCTGGAGGTGACCGTCTCCGCGCCGACGACGGACGGCCACGCGCCCGCGCGGGACACGTTCGCGTGGACCGTGCTGTCCGCGCTCGCGGGCAAGGTGTCCTCCGCCGTCGACGACGACAAGACCGTCTCGATCAGCCTCTACAAACAGCGCGGCGCGGGCCCCGGGCCGGCGTGAAGGACGGGGACGGGCCGGTGCAAGGCGATGAGCGCGGCGCGCGCCTGCCGACCGAGGAGGGCTTCCTGCGGCGGACGGCGGACGGCGTCGACGGCATTCCCGAACAGGCCCGGCCGCATCCGGAGGACGACACTCCGGTCGGCGAGCAGCGGGAGCGGGACGGTGCGCAGGGCACCCCTGGCCGGGCCGGGAGAACGGCTCGACAAAGGGCGACGGGCGGGACGATGAGCGAGCACGAGCGAGACGATCAGCAGGGCGGCGTGGCCGCCGTGCCACACGGTCATCAGGACCGCAGCGAGGCGCGGGCACTCTTCGTCGAGCTGCGCGGCCTCGCTGACGGCAGCCCCGAGTACGCGGAGCTGCGCAACCGGCTGGTGCGGATGCATCTGCCGCTCGTCGAGCACCTCGCGCGGAGGTTCCGCAACCGGGGCGAGCCGCTGGACGACCTGACCCAGGTCGCCACCATCGGGCTCATCAAGTCCGTGGACCGCTTCGACCCCGACCGCGGTGTCGAGTTCTCCACGTACGCGACCCCGACCGTCGTGGGCGAGATCAAGCGCCACTTCCGCGACAAGGGCTGGGCCGTCCGCGTCCCGCGGCGCCTCCAGGAGCTCCGCCTCGCCCTGACCACCGCGACCGCCGAGCTCTCCCAGCTCCACGGCCGCTCCCCCACGGTCCACGAACTCGCCGAGAAACTCGCGATCTCCGAGGAAGAGGTCCTGGAGGGCCTGGAGTCCGCCAACGCGTACTCCACCCTCTCCCTGGACGTCCCCGACACGGACGACGAGTCCCCGGCCGTCGCCGACACGCTCGGCGCGGAGGACGAGGCGCTGGAGGGCGTGGAGTACCGCGAGTCCCTCAAGCCCCTCCTGGAGGACCTCCCGCCGCGCGAGAAGCGCATCCTGCTCCTGCGCTTCTTCGGCAACATGACCCAGTCGCAGATCGCGCAGGAGGTCGGCATCTCCCAGATGCACGTCTCCCGCCTCCTGGCCCGGACCCTGGCCCAGCTGCGGGAGAAGCTCCTCGTGGAGGAGTGAGCGCCCCGGGGTCAGTCCTGCGCGTTGCCCGGGCCTCGGATTCCCAGGGCCCGGGTCGTCTCGGCGTTGACCAGCAGGACCAGCGCCACGACCGCCACGACCCCCAGCGCGATCCCCGCCGGGATGGCGACGCTGTCGGCCTGGAGCAGGGTGTATGCCACCGGCAGCGCCATGACCTGGGTCACGACCGCCGGGCCCCGGCTCCAGCTGCGGCGCTTCAGCAGCCCCCTCGCGGCAAGCAGCGGCAGCAGCGCGAGCACCGCGAGGGTGATACCCCCGGTCACGGCTCCCTGACGGTCGTCCGCGTCCCCGCCGATCCCCACGACCAGCATCCACCCGCCGCCCACGAGCAGCGCGACGCCCTCAAGACCGGCCAGCACAGCGGCGTACGTCAGCCTGCGGGGACGGGGGCCGTCGAGGGCCGTCTCCTCCGGCGTTCCGGGGGTCCGGGAGGGCTTGGGGGCCTTTTCACTGCTCACGCCTGAAGGGTATCGGCCACCTGAGAGAGACGGCTCCCACGCCCTTCGTCGGACCTATTCAGCCAGCTCGGGGAACCGGCGTCGTGCTTCCGCGAGCCACAGCCCCTCCCAGCCGCACTCCGGGCAGATCTCGAAGTCGGCCGCTCCTCCAAGGTCCGCTGGAAGCAACAGGGGCAGGCGACAAGGTCTCTCGCAGGGAGATCCGAGGAGCCGGGGGACGGATCCACAGGGGTCATGGCCGGCCTCATCCCGCACTCACGGGTGATCCGAACCACAGCCCCGCCCCGAAGCACTCTCCTCATCCGCACGCCCCCCGCCCACCCCTACACGCCCCCACCCCGTGTCGAGACTCACGCCCGTTCTCTTACCCCTCCCCTACCTCGACCTGTGCCGGGTACCCCCCAGTAGGTACGCTGCAATCCATGCGTGCACTTCTTGTGGTCAATCCGGCGGCGACGACTACGAGTGCGCGTACGCGCGATGTCCTGATCCACGCGCTGGCGAGCGAGATGAAGCTGGAAGCGGTGACGACGGAGTACCGCGGGCACGCGCGGGACCTCGGCCGGCAGGCGGCGACGAGTTCGGACATCGATCTGGTGGTCGCGCTGGGGGGCGACGGCACGATCAACGAGGTCGTGAACGGCCTGCTCACCGGCGGCCCCGACCCCGAGCGGCTGCCGGGTCTCGCGGTCGTGCCGGGTGGCTCGACGAACGTGTTCGCGAGAGCCCTGGGCCTGCCGAACGACCCCGTGGAGGCGACCGGCGCCCTGCTGGACGCGCTGCGGCAGGGCAGTGAGCGCACGGTCGGCCTCGGCCTGGCGACGGGGACCCCGGGGACGGAGGACGAGGCCGTACCCGCACGGTGGTTCACCTTCAACGCCGGCCTGGGATTCGACGCGAAAGTCATCGGCCGGGTGGAGCAACAACGCGAACGTGGAAGGAAATCCACACACGCTCTTTACCTTCAGCAGGCACTCCGTCAGTTTTTCGGAGAACCGCACCGGCGCCACGGAACGATCACCCTGGAACGGGCCGGAGAAGAACCCGTGACCGATTTGGTGATGTCCATAGTCTGCAACACGGCTCCGTGGACCTATCTGGGCAATCGCCCGGTGTACGCGTCGCCTAAGGCCTCGTTCGATACCGCGCTCGACGTACTGGGTCTCAGCCGCCTGTCGACCCCCGCACTTGCCCGGTATGCGACCCAATTGCTCCTTTCGTCCCCCGAGAAGGGACCCCAGGGCAAGCACGCCGTCTCCCTCCACGACGTGGACCAGTTCACCTTGCATTCGAAGGTGCCGCTCCCGCTCCAGATGGACGGAGACCACCTCGGACTGCGTACCAGCGTGACGTTCACAGGCGTACGCCGGGCACTGCGTGTGATTGTGTGAGCAGAAAGGGCGGAAGTCCTTTCACTCGAACGTTTAGGCCAGGGTCCACCCCTTGGAAGTACGGCTGTGACCCAGTCGACACCGAGGAATCAAAAAAAACTTTCCAGAAGGGGTTGTATCCGCCGCTGAGGTTTGCGAGTCTCTACGTGGCGATCGGGACAGCCCGCAACACCGGCATCCACTGATCACCGGAACCCCTCTTCGCGACACCAGGACCGCGCCAGGCGTATCTGGCTGGTGGCCCTTCCCTTGTTGAGGGATTCGTGAAAGCGTTCACATTCACAAGCAACCAGCACGTAACACCCAAGGAGAGGTAGCAGCCATGGACTGGCGTCACAACGCCGTTTGCCGCGAGGAAGACCCCGAGCTCTTCTTCCCCATCGGCAACACCGGTCCTGCGCTGCTGCAGATCGAGGAAGCCAAGGCCGTCTGCCGACGCTGTCCCGTGATGGACCAGTGTTTGCAGTGGGCGCTCGAGTCCGGTCAGGACTCCGGCGTCTGGGGTGGTCTCAGCGAGGACGAGCGCCGCGCCATGAAGCGCCGCGCCGCCCGCAACCGGGCCCGTCAGGCCTCCGCCTGACCCGTCCGCCCCGCGGAAAACAGCCTGAGGTTGGCGGCGCGTACGGCACGTACGCAGCTCCCGCCCCCGAACCGCAGCGCGCAGTACCCCCAAGCGCTCAGTACGACTTGCACCACATGCACGAGTACCGCAGCAGGGAGCACTAGCCCCGGCCCACATGGTCCGGGGCTCTTTGCTGTCCCGGGGCCGTCACTTCTGCGACCGCACCGGCACGTCCAGGATCACCCGCGTACCCCCCTCGGGCCCCGGCACCATGTCGAAGCCGCCGCCCAACTCCCCCTCCACCAGGGTCCGTACGATCTGGAGCCCCAGGTTGCCGGAGACCTGCGGGTCGAAGCCCTCGGGCAGCCCCACCCCGTCGTCCTGGACGGTGACGAGCAGCCGCGCGTCCTTGGTCGTGCCGCCGCGCACGGCCGTCACCTCGACGGTCCCGGTCTCCCCCTCGCGGAAGCCGTGCTCCAGCGCGTTCTGGAGGATCTCGGTGAGGACCATCGACAGCGGCGTGGCCACCTCCGCGTCGAGGATCCCGAACCGCCCGGTGCGCCGCCCGGTCACCTTGCCCGGCGAGATCTCGGCGACCATCGCGAGCACCCGGTCGGCGATCTCGTCGAACTCCACCCGCTCGTCCAGGTTCTGAGACAGCGTCTCGTGGACGATGGCGATCGACCCGACCCGCCGCACCGCCTCCTCCAGCGCCTCGCGCCCCCGCTCGGACTCGATCCGGCGGGCCTGGAGCCTGAGCAGGGCGGCCACGGTCTGGAGGTTGTTCTTCACCCGGTGGTGGATCTCCCGGATGGTCGCGTCCTTCGTGATCAACTCCCGCTCGCGGCGGCGCAGTTCGGTGACGTCCCGGAGCAGGACCAGCGAACCGATGCGCGTGCCCTTGGGTTTGAGGGGGATCGCGCGGAACTGGATCACCCCGTCGTTCGCCTCGATCTCGAACTCGCGGGGCGCCCAGCCGCTCGCGACCTTGGCGAGCGCCTCGTCCACCGGGCCGCGCGTGGGGGCGAGTTCGGCGGTCGTCCGGCCGAGGTTGTGGCCCACGAGGTCGGAGGCGAGGCCCATGCGGTGGTACGCGGAGAGCGCGTTCGGCGAGGCGTACTGGACGATGCCGTCCGCGTCGAGGCGGATCAGGCCGTCGCCGACGCGGGGCGCGGCGTCCATGTCCATCTGCTGGCCGGCGAACGGGAACGCGCCCGCCGCGATCATCTGCGCGAGGTCGGAGGCGCTCTGGAGGTAGGTCAGCTCCAGGCGGCTCGGGGTGCGGACGGTCAGCAGGTTCGTGTTGCGCGCGATGACGCCGAGGACGCGGCCCTCACGCCGTACGGGGATCGACTCGACCCGTACCGGGACCTCCTCGCGCCACTCCGGGTCGCCCTCGCGGACGATGCGGCCCTCGTCGAGGGCGACGTCCAGGAGCGGGCGCCGGCCGCGGGGAACCAGGTGGCCGACCATGTCGTCCTGGTAGGAGGTGGGGCCCGTGTTGGGGCGCATCTGCGCCACCGAGACGTACCGCGTGCCGTCGCTCGTCGGGACCCACAGCACCAGGTCGGCGAAGGAGAGGTCGGAGAGCAGCTGCCACTCCGAGACCAGCAGGTGCAGCCACTCCAGGTCGGAGTCGTCCAGGGCTGTGTGCTGGCGTACGAGTTCGTTCATGGAGGGCACATGGGCGAGCGTACCCGCCGGTTTGTCGCTGGCCGAAATATGACGTTCGTACGCCGTGCTGAATCCCATCGTCACGACATACCCGGCGCGCGGGGCGGAGTATGCGCCCCTGGACGAGTCCCCGGAAACACCCGCGGGCCGCGGCGCCTGGAGGGACCCTCAACCCTCGCGGCACCGCAGCCCGGAGCAATCCCGGCCACGGGGTGTGCGGTCCCGATCGGCCGAAAGGTGAGGAACCGGGGCAGTCAGGGCAGAGAGCACCGGGTCCTCGGTCCGCCCTCCTGTGCGGGGAGAGCGGAAGTCTCACTGTGTTTCCCAACGCAGCCTAGCCTGTGCGGGTTCCCGTGGGGGGCCTGATGGGCGGGGGAAGTTCAGCGGACCGACAGGCGGACGTCACTCCCGGGGCCGGAGCCCGTGGGCTAGATTAGAGTGGTCTAAACCACATGTCCTTTTCGGATCGTCCTCAGAACGGCAGGCCAGCGTGGAAGTTGTGATCGTCCCGGACGCCGCCGCCGGCGGCGAGCTCGTCGCCGAGGCCATCGCGCGGCTGGTGGCCCGCAAGCCGAACGCCCTCCTCGGCGTGGCCACGGGGTCCACCCCGCTGCCGGTCTACCAAGCGCTCACGGCGCGGGTCCGCTCCGGCGGCGCGGACGTCTCCGCCGTACGGATAGCCCAGCTCGACGAATACGTCGGACTGCCCGCCGAGCACCCCGAGTCCTACCGCTCGGTCCTGCGCCGCGAGGTCCTCGCGCCGCTCGGCATCCCGATGTCCGCGTTCCTCGGCCCCGACGGCGCGGCGGACGACATCCAGGCGGCCTGCGAGTCGTACGACCGCGCGCTCGCGGCGGCCGGGGGCGTGGACCTCCAGCTCCTCGGCATCGGCACGGACGGCCACATCGGCTTCAACGAACCCTGCTCCTCCCTCTCCTCCCGCACCCGCATCAAGACCCTCACGCAGCAGACCCGCGTCGACAACGCCCGCTTCTTCGACGACGACATCGCCCAGGTCCCCCACCACGTCATCACCCAGGGCATCGGCACGATCCTGGAGGCCCGCCACCTGGTCCTGCTGGCCACCGGCGAGGGCAAGGCGGACGCGGTGGCCGCGACGGTCGAGGGCCCGGTCGCGGCGGTCTGCCCCGCCTCGGCACTCCAGCTCCACCCCCACGCGACGGTCGTCGCGGACGAGGCGGCGGCCTCCAAGCTGAAGCTGGCGGACTACTTCCGCCACACGTACGACAACAAGCCGGAGTGGCAGGGCATCTGAGCCCCCCGCCCTGAGCACCCCGCCCTAAGCCCCCCGCACCCCCGCGAGCACCTCCGCCGCGGCCCAGCCGCACACCCTCGCCGCGCCGTACGTGGCGATGTGGGCGGCGCCCCGGGGCGCGGCGTGCGGGACGCCCATCTCCACGACGACCGTGCCGGGGCGGGCGGCGAGCAGGGTGGTGAGGGCGCCGGACATCCAGGAGTGGCGGTGTTCGTCGCGGACCACGGCGACGATCCGGTGGTCCCCCGCCGCCGCGAGAGCCTCGTGGCCCGCCCGTGGGCCCGTGAACGTGCCCGTCCGCGTGCCGGGGAGGAACTCGGCCAGGGCAGGGGCCAGGCCCCAGGGGGTCTCGTCGCCCACCGCCATGTTCGCCAGGGGCGTGAAGGCGGCGACGTAGGGCGGGGACGTCAGCGGGAGGTTCTGCGGGGAGGCCACCCGGAGCGCTCTTCGGGCCGCCTCCAGACCGATCCCCGGGTCCCCGGCCGGACCTGTCCCCACCCCCGTCGCATGTCTCGTCGTCCACCGCGCCAGCGCCCGTACCCGGCCCGCCGCCTCCGCGAGGCGTTCCTCCGGGAGGTCGCCGGTGCGGACCGCGGTCACCAGGGCGTCGCGCAGGCGGGTGACCGTGTCGCCGTCCGACAGGCCCCCGCCGACGCAGATCGCGTCCGCGCCGGCGGCGATCGCGAGGACGGCGCCCCGTTCGACGCCGTACGTGTCGGCGACGGCCCGCATCTCCATGCCGTCGGTGATGATCAGGCCGTCGTGGCCGAGGTCGTGGCGCAGGAGGTCGAGGGTGCGGCGGGAGAGGGTCGCGGGGCGGGCGGGGTCGAGGGCGGGGGTGAGGATGTGGGCGGTCATGACGGCGCGGACCCCGGCGTCGACGGCGGCGCGGAAGGGCGGGAGGTCGCGGGCGGCGAGCGTCTCGTAGGGGACGTCGACGCGCGGCAGCGACTCGTGGGAGTCGACGGACGTGTCCCCGTGCCCGGGGAAGTGCTTGGCGCAGGCGGCGACCCCGGCGGACTGGAGCCCGGTGACGTACGCGGCGGTGTGCCGGGCGACCAGCGCCGGGTCGGCGCCGAAGGAGCGTACGCCGATGACGGGGTTGCCGGGGTCGGTGTTGACGTCCGCCGAGGGCGCCCAGTCGAGGGTGACCCCGCACTCGGCGAGCCGGCGCCCCAGCTCGGCGGCGACGGCGCGGGTGAGGCCGGGGTCGTCGACGGTGCCGAGCGCGAGGCTGCCGGGGAAGGAGGACCCCCGGCGCGCTTCGAGGCGGGTGACGTCGCCGCCCTCCTCGTCGACGGCGATCACCACATCGGGCCGGACCTTGCGCAACTCGGCGGTGAGGTCGGCGAGTTGCCGGGGACCTGCGATGTTGCGGGCGAAGAGGCCGACGGCGGCGAGGCCCTCGTCGAGGCGGCGCAGCAGCCAGTCGGGGGCGGTCGTCCCGGTGAAGCCGGGCTGGAGGACGGCGAGCGCGTCCCGGGTCACAGTCGTCTCCGCCAAGGCCGCCCTCCGAATGGCGCACGAATGGTGTAGACCAGCATCGCGAGCTTGGACCGGACCAAGGACCGTGTCAAGGCCCGGGACGCCGTACGCAGGGAGTTCTTACCGGCCCGGACCGGAACCGACCTGCCCGTACGGGCACCCGCACACACGATCCCGTGCCACGATGGGGTGCCGCGGCCGACGGGAGGTCGGCCCGTGCGAGCCGGGAAGGCGGGCCATGAGCACCGACGTCAGCAGTGCGGAGAACGAGGGTGGAGCGACCGTCCGTACCGCGCGTGTGCCCAAGTACTACCGTCTGAAGAAGCATCTGCTGGACATCACCCAGACGCAGGCACCCGGTACGGCCGTCCCGCCGGAGCGCACGCTCGCGGCCGAGTTCGACACGTCCCGCACGACCGTCCGCCAGGCCCTCCAGGAACTCGTCGTCGAGGGCCGGCTCGAACGCATCCAGGGCAAGGGCACGTTCGTCGCGAAGCCCAAGGTGTCCCAGGCGCTCCAGCTCACCTCGTACACCGAGGACATGCACGCGCAGGGCCTGGAGCCGACCTCGCAGATCGTCGACATCGGGTACGTCACCGCCGACGACCGCCTCGCCGAGCTCCTCGACATCACGCCCGGCGGCCGGGTCCTGCGCATCGAGCGCCTCCGCATGGCCAACGGGGAGCCGATGGCCATAGAGACGGCCCACCTCAGCGCCAAGCGCTTCCCGGCCCTGCGCCGCTCCCTCGTCAAGTACACGTCCCTGTACACCGCCCTCGCCGAGGTGTACGACGTACGGCTCGCCGAGGCCGAGGAGACCATCGAGACGGCGCTCGCGACGCCGCGCGAGGCGGGGCTCCTCGGCACGGACGTGGGGCTGCCGATGCTCATGCTGTCCCGGCACTCCCTGGACCTGCGGGGGGAGCCCGTGGAGTGGGTGCGGTCGGTGTGGCGGGGGGACCGGTACAAGTTCGTGGCCCGTCTGAAGCGGCCGGTGGAGTAGCACAGCTTCAGGACGATCCTCCGGCAGGGCTTCCGCTGTGCTTATCCGTCACTTAGATTGCCTGCGCATTGCAGTGGTGATCACTGGTGATCTCAGCGAGGGGACGGAGCCGCCGATGTCAGAGACCCCACCGAAGGCAGGGGACCCGGTGGTGACGCCCGTGCGCGTCGTCATCGCCCTCTGCCTGTTCGCGCCCTTCGTGGCGCTGCTGTGGGTCGGGTCGTATGCCGATGTGAACCCGCGGTTCGCCGGTATCCCGTTCTTCTACTGGTACCAGATGCTGTGGGTCGTCGTCTCGACCGGGCTGACCATGACCGCGTACAAGCTGTGGCAGCGTGACCAGCGCGCCCGCAAGGGGGGTGCGTCGAAGTGAACGACGGCGTCAACGGCGTCGCGCTCGGCGTCTTCATCTTCTTCTTCCTCGCGGTCACCGTCATGGGCTTCCTCGCGGCGCGCTGGCGCAAGGCGGAGAACGAGCACTCCCTCGACGAATGGGGGCTCGGCGGGCGCTCGTTCGGGACCTGGGTGACCTGGTTCCTGCTCGGCGGCGACCTCTACACGGCGTACACGTTCGTCGCGGTTCCGGCGGCCGTGTACGCGGCCGGGGCGGCCGGGTTCTTCGCCGTGCCGTACACGATCCTCGTGTACCCCCTCATCTTCACGTTCCTGCCCCGCCTGTGGTCCGTCTCGCACAAGCACGGGTACGTCACCACGTCCGACTTCGTGCGCGGGCGGTTCGGCTCGAAGGGGCTGTCCCTCGCGGTCGCCCTCACCGGCATCCTCGCGACCATGCCGTACATCGCGCTCCAGCTCGTCGGCATCCAGGCGGTCCTGGACGTCATGGGCGTCGGGGGCGGCGAGGACACGAACTGGTTCGTCAAGGACCTGCCGCTGCTGATCGCCTTCGGCGTGCTGGCCGCGTACACGTACTCCTCGGGGCTGCGGGCGCCGGCGCTGATCGCGTTCGTCAAGGACACGCTGATCTACATCGTGATCACGGTGGCGATCATCTACATCCCGATCAAGCTCGGCGGGTTCGACGACATCTTCGCCAAGGCCGGGGAGAAGTACGAGGCCGCGGGCGCCGGGGGGCTGGTGCCGGCGCAGGGCGCGCAGTGGACGTACGCGACGCTCGCGCTGGGGTCCGCCCTGGCGCTGTTCATGTACCCCCACTCGATCACCGCGACTCTCTCCTCCCGCAGCCGCGAGGTCATCCGCCGCAACACGACGATCCTGCCGCTGTATTCCCTCATGCTGGGCCTGCTCGCCCTCCTCGGCTTCATGGCCATCGCGGCGGGCGTGAAGGTCTCCAACGGGCAGCTGGCGATCCCCCAGCTCTTCGAGGACATGTTCCCCGACTGGTTCGCGGGCGTCGCCTTCGCGGCGATCGGCATCGGGGCGCTGGTTCCGGCCGCGATCATGTCCATCGCCGCGGCGAACCTCTTCACCCGGAACATCTACAAGGACTTCATCCGCCCCGACGCGACGCCGGAACAGGAGACGAAGGTCTCCAAGCTGGTCTCCCTCCTCGTGAAGGTCGGCGCCCTGGTCTTCGTCCTCACCATGGACAAGACGGTCGCCATCAACTTCCAGCTCCTGGGCGGCATCTGGATCCTCCAGACCTTCCCGGCCCTGGTCGGCGGCCTGTTCACCCGCTGGTTCCACCGCTGGGCGCTGCTCGGCGGCTGGGCGGTGGGCATGCTGTACGGCACGATCGCCGCGTACGGTGTGGCCTCCCCCACGCAGAAGCACTTCGGCGGCAGCTCGAAGGAGATCCCCGGCATCGGTGAGATCGGCTACATCGGCCTCACGGCGTTCGTCCTGAACGTCGCGGTGACGGTGGTCCTGACGTTCGTCCTGAAGGCGGCGAAGGCCCCCGACGGCATCGACGAGACGAGCCCCTCGGACTACACGGCGGACGCGGGCGACCCGGGCGTCCAGACGGAACTCCCCCCGGCGACGTCGGGAGCGGCCCACTAGCAGTTCGCTCCACAGGGGTGCCACACCAGGCCGTCAGGCGGGTGCGGCACCCCTGTGGCTTGTCGCGCAGTTCCCCGCGCCCCTAAAAAAGATGCGCTGCGCGCACTTTTTAGGGGCGCGGGGAACTGCGCGAACGGCCACGACGCACCCGCAGACCGCCTCCGACAACACCCCCCACCCCCCGCCCGGCATCACAGTTCCCACCCACAAGTTGACGCTCCGAAGCCGACGCGACACAACATCTGGGGGTGACCTGACAGGGCGGCACTAGATGTATGCTCATGCTCGCTGTCGCCGCAGGGGAATCCGGTGGGAATCCGGAACTGTCCCGCAACGGTGTACTTGTGCGTATACGCGCACGGGAGTCAGTCCGAGGACCTGTCGGCAGCAAGCGCCAGCCGTGCCAAGGGACGGCTCGGCGTGCCCTGACGTCCGGGCCTCGCGGAGTGGGCCGGGGACGCGTACGTGTCGTGCGTCCGTGCTGCCCCATGCCCTCCCGCGAAGCCCCTTGCCGAGCGAGGGAGAGCCTCACGTGACCATCGCGCCAGCCGAACCGGCTTCAGAGGTCCAGGCGGTCGAGACCGGAACCGACGGTCCCGGTACCGCGCTGCTGCGGACCCTGACGGAGCTGACCGCCGACCTCCCCGACGCGGACCCCGGCCGGGTCGCCGCCGCGGCCCTGCGGGGCCGTTCCGCGCGGGCGGACGAGGCCGAGCTGCGGGAGCTGGCGACGGAGGCCGCCGCGGGCCTGATCTCGGAGGACCCGGCGTACTCCCGTCTCGCCGCCCGCCTGCTGACGATCAGCATCCGCGAGGAGGCCGCCTCGCAGAGTGTGACGACGTTCACGGAGTCGATCTCCGTGGGCCACCGCGAGGGCCTGATCGCGGACCGCACGGCGGAGTTCGCGCGCCTGCACGCGACCGCGCTGGACGGCCTGATCGACCCGGCCGCCGACGACCGCTTCGGCTACTTCGGCCTCCGTACCCTGCACAGCCGCTACCTGCTGCGGCACCCGATCACGCGCAAGGTGATCGAGACGCCCCAGCACTTCCTGCTGCGCGTGGCGTCCGGGCTCGCCGAGGACGACACCGTACGGGCCCTGGACGAGGTCGCGGCCCTGTACGGCCTGATGAGCCGCCTGGACTACCTGCCGTCCTCCCCCACGCTGTTCAACTCCGGCACCCGGCACCCCCAGATGTCGTCCTGCTACCTCCTGGACTCCCCCAAGGACGAGCTGGACTCCATCTACGACCGCTACCACCAGGTCGCCCGCCTGTCGAAGCACGCCGGCGGCATCGGCCTGTCGTACTCCCGCATCCGCTCCCGGGGTTCGCTGATCCGGGGCACGAACGGGCACTCCAACGGCATCGTGCCGTTCCTGAAGACGCTGGACGCGAGTGTCGCGGCCGTGAACCAGGGCGGGCGGCGCAAGGGCGCGGCTGCGGTGTACCTGGAGACCTGGCACTCCGACATCGAGGAGTTCCTGGAGCTGCGGGACAACACGGGCGAGGACGCCCGCCGTACGCACAACCTGAACCTCGCGCACTGGATCCCGGACGAGTTCATGCGCCGGGTGAACGCGGACGCGCAGTGGTCGCTGTTCTCGCCGTCCGACGTGCCCGAGCTGGTCGACCTGTGGGGCGACGAGTTCGACGCGGCGTACCGGAAGGCCGAGGCCGCCGGGCTCGCCAAGAAGACGATCCCGGCGCGTGACCTGTACGGCCGGATGATGCGCACGCTCGCGCAGACCGGCAACGGCTGGATGACGTTCAAGGACGCCGCGAACCGTACGGCGAACCAGACCGCCGAGCCGGGCCACGTCGTGCACTCCTCCAACCTGTGCACGGAGATCCTGGAGGTCACGGACGACGGGGAGACGGCCGTCTGCAACCTGGGTTCGGTGAACCTGGGCGCGTTCGTCACCGGCGGCGGCATCGACTGGGACCGGCTGGACGAGACCGTCCGCACGGCCGTGACCTTCCTCGACCGGGTCGTGGACATCAACTTCTACCCGACCGAGCAGGCGGGCCGCTCCAACTCCCGGTGGCGGCCGGTGGGCCTGGGCGCGATGGGCCTCCAGGACGTCTTCTTCAAGCTGCGCATCCCGTTCGACTCGGCCGAGGCGAAGGAGCTGTCCACGCGGATCGCCGAGCGGATCATGCTCGCCGCGTACGAGGCGTCCGCCGGCCTCGCCGAGCGCTCCGGGCCCCTCCCCGCCTGGGAGAAGACCCGTACGGCCCGTGGCGTGCTGCACCCCGACCACTTCGGCGTCGAGTTCACCTGGCCGGAGCGCTGGGCGGCCCTGCGCGAGCGGATCGCGTCGACGGGGCTGCGCAACTCGCTGCTGCTGGCCATCGCGCCGACCGCGACGATCGCGTCCATCGCCGGTGTGTACGAGTGCATCGAGCCGCAGGTGTCCAACCTGTTCAAGCGCGAGACGCTGTCCGGGGAGTTCCTCCAGGTCAACTCGTACCTGGTGCAGGACCTCAAGGACCTCGGCGTGTGGGACGCCCGCACCCGTGAGGCGCTGCGCGAGGCCAACGGCTCGGTGCAGGACTTCGCCTGGATCCCCGAGGACGTCCGCGCGCTGTACCGCACGGCGTGGGAGATCCCGCAGCGCGGTCTGATCGACATGGCGGCGGCCCGTACGCCGTACCTGGACCAGGCGCAGTCCCTGAACCTGTTCCTGGAGACGCCGACGATCGGCAAGCTCTCCTCGATGTACGCGTACGCCTGGAAGTCCGGGCTGAAGACGACGTACTACCTGCGTTCGCGCCCGGCGACGAGGATCGCCCGCGCCGCCCAGGCGTCCGTTCCCGTGCAGGCCACCCCCGACCCCGACGCGGTCGCCTGCTCCCTCGAAAACCCCGAGTCCTGCGAGGCATGCCAGTAATGACCACCGAAGCCAAGAAGAATCTGCTCGACCCCGGCTTCGAGCTGACGCTTCGCCCGATGCGCTACCCGGACTTCTACGAGCGCTACCGGGACGCGATCAAGAACACGTGGACGGTCGAGGAGGTCGACCTCCACTCGGACGTCGCGGACCTCGCGAAGCTGTCCCCCGAGGAGCAGCACCTCATCGGGCGGCTCGTGGCGTTCTTCGCGACGGGTGACTCGATCGTCGCGAACAACCTCGTGCTGACGCTGTACAAGCACATCAACTCCCCCGAGGCGCGGCTGTACCTGAGCCGCCAGCTCTTCGAGGAGGCCGTGCACGTCCAGTTCTATCTGACGCTGCTGGACACGTACCTGCCCGACCCGGACGACCGGGCCGCCGCCTTCGCCGCCGTCGAGAACATCCCCTCGATCCGTGAGAAGGCCGAGTTCTGCTTCAAGTGGATCAACGAGGTCGAGAAGCTGGAGAGCCTCCAGACGCAGGCCGACCGCCGCCGCTTCCTGCTCAACCTGATCTGCTTCGCCGCGTGCATCGAGGGCCTGTTCTTCTACGGCGCGTTCGCGTACGTCTACTGGTTCCGCAGCCGGGGTCTGCTGCACGGCCTGGCCACCGGCACCAACTGGGTCTTCCGCGACGAGACGATGCACATGAGCTTCGCCTTCGACGTGGTCGACACGGTCCGCAAGGAGGAGCCGGAGCTCTTCGACGACGTCCTCCAGAAGGAGGTCACGGACATGCTGGCGGAGGCCGTCGAGGCGGAGCTCCAGTTCGCCCGCGACCTGTGCGGCGAGGGTCTCCCGGGCATGAACACCGAGTCGATGCGCGCCTACCTGGAGTGCGTCGCCGACCAGCGCCTGGTCCGCCTCGGCTTCGCCCCGGTGTACGGCTCGGAGAACCCGTTCTCCTTCATGGAGCTCCAGGGCGTCCAGGAGCTGACGAACTTCTTCGAGCGCCGCCCGTCGGCCTACCAGGTCGCCGTGGAGGGCACGGTCGACCTGGACGAGGACTTCTGACCTGACCGTCACGACGGCCCGGCACTCACCCCGAGTGCCGGGCCGTCGTGCAGCCGAAGGCCGACGGCACGCGGGGGTGCGGGCGCCGGAGCCGGGGTGACCGGAGCGGCGACGGGCGCCGGAGCGGCGGCCGGGGCCGGGGCGGCGGCCGGGGCCGGGGCGGCGGCGACCGGCGCGGGAGCCGGAGCAGCAACGGGGGCCGGGGCGGCCGGGGCCGGGGCGGCGGCCGGAGCCGGAGCGGCAGCGGCGGGCGCGGCGGCCGGAGCGGCACCGGGCGCGCCGAGGTTCGTGTCGGTGACGCCCTCGGCGGCCTGCCCCGCCGTCCCCCGGTCCGGTCCGCGCCGCTGCTCCGGGTCCGCCGCCCGGCACTCCCCCGGGTGCCGGGCCGTCGTGTCGCCGTCAGCGGGCGATCGGCCGCAGGCGCAGGTCCCTGGGCCGCAGGGTGATGCCGATGCGGTGGCGGGAGTCGGAACCCGCCGTTTCCTCGAAGGTGAACGCCGTCGCCATGGAGGCCGTCAGGAGGGTCATCTCCGCCATGGAGAAGTGGTCGCTGGGGCACTTGCGGTTGCCGACGCTGAAGGGGCTCATCGCGTATTTGGGGACTTCCTCGGAGCCGCCGGGGAGCCAGCGGTCGGGGGAGAAGAGTTCCGCGGAGCGGTAGGAGCGGGGGTCCCGCTGGACCGCGTAGGGGCTGTAGACGATGTCGGCGCCGGCGGGAATGTCGTATCCGCCCAGAGTCGTGGCGGCGACCGCCCGGCGGGTCAGAATCCATACCGCCGGATAGAGGCGGAGGGTCTCGACGACGACATTCCCGGTGTACGGCAGACTGCGGACGTCGTCGAATCCCACGGGCCGGTCGCCCACCACGTTTTTCACCTCGGCCCGGATCTTGTCGGCGTGTTCGGGGTACTCGGTGAGCACCAGGAGCAGCGACATGATCATGGAGCCGACGGTTTCGCTCCCCGGTGTGAGTATCGCGATGACCTGGTCGTGGATCTCCTGTTCCGAGATGGGTTCGCCATTCTCGTCGACCGCTTCCAGCAAAGCCGTCAGCAAATCGTCCGGCTTTTGACCGGAGGCGCGCCGGTCGGCGACGATCTCGTCGACGAGGAGGTGCAAATCGGCCAGTGCCCGGTTGAATTCGCGGTTGGCCGGAAGCGGCACGCGATAAAGCGGTCCGAGGGGGACCACCATCCGCTGGTACATACCGCGGAAGAGGCTCGCGAGGTCCGCGCAGATCCGGTCGGCCCGCTCGTCCATGTAGCTCCCGCGCATGAGGCAGCGCGCGGCGATCCGCGTCGCGACCCGGAACGACTCGGCGGTGACGTCGAGGCTCTCGGCGCCGCGCCACCGCTCGACGAGGGCCCGCGCCTCCTCCTCCATGACGGGCCCGTACCCGGGTATCGCGTCGAGCCGGAACGCGGGCTGTATCGTGCGCCGCTGGCGCCGGTGCAGGGGCCCGTTGGCGGTGGCGACCCCCTGCTTGCCCAGGAGGCTCTCCAGCGACTCCCAGAGGGGCCCGGCGATGATGTAGTCGGGGCTGAGGGCGACCTCGCCGATCAGCTCGGGCGAGGTGACCGCGTACACCGTCTTCGGCCCGAGTTTCAGCCGGACGACGTCGCCGTGGTCGCGCAGTCCGGAGAAGAACGCGAGGGGTGAGCGGGCCAGTTTCCAGCCGTGGCCGAGGACGGGGAGCCCGCCACCCGCGAGGGGCGCCTCGGCGGGGGCGGGCCGTACCGATTCGAGGGTCATCTATTTCTCTCCCGCGGGCGCGTTGTCGACATAGGGGGGTGTGGACCGGTCGTCCCAGCTGTCGACCATGTAGCGGCCGGACTCGTGGTGGAACCAGTAGACGGAACCGAACCAGTTCCGCATGTTCGCGAGGCAGACGAGCACGGCGTCGCGGATTTCCTTGTCGCCGATCCCGTCCGCGTACCTGCGGGTCTCCCGTTCGGCGGCGAGGAAATCGGCGATGCATTCCAGTATTCGGTGCCTGAGTTCCTCAACGGATTCCTCAAGCGTCAGTCCTTCGTGGACTATGAGGCTGATTCCGAGGTTGTGGACCTCGTCGCCCGCTATTTCCTTCGGCAGCGAGCAGAGGTCGTTGTACCAGGCGGCGAATTCCTGGCTGAGCAGTGCGGCCCGCCGGAATGCCGGGTGTTTCCGCACGGTGTCCGGCAGCCGGACTCCGGCGGCGGGTTCCAGGAGGTCCGTCCATATCCAGTGGGCGAAAGTGAGGCGCCTGAGGGCGAGATATTCCTCGACCGGCGGGACGCGCGCCTCGACGCGGTTGCGGAACTCGCGGTCGTACGCGTCGATCACCTGGTGGAAGTGGCGGGCGAAGCGGGCGTTCCAGTTCGCGGGCAGGAAGCCGTAGAGCCGCAGGACGCTGTCGGCGAGGCCCGCGACCAGCGGGTCCTGGTGGTGCAGGTGGGCCGCGGGGGCGTCGAGGGCCTGGTGGAGCAGGGACTTCAGGCGCCGCCAGGAGGCGGTGCGGCCGTGCACGATGTCGCGGTCGTGGCGGTCGTCCCAGACGAAGAACCACGCGCTGTAGTCGGTGATCGCCTGGAGGACCGCGTCGGGGGCGCCGAGGTAGTAGCACGCCATCAAGTCCGTGTAGCACAAGCCGTCGGCATATTCCGCGACCTTGTCCGGCGGCATGAGCCGCTTTTCCAGCAGCCAGCGCCGGGTGTTCTCCTGTAGCCGGGGCCAATACGGATGCCGCAGGCGGGGAAACTCCGCCTCGACGACCGGCAGACTCAGCGACGGCGGAACCGCGGGCGCCGGGCCGGTCTCCGGCGCGCGGTTTGCGGCACCGCGTGCGGCACCGGTCCTGCTGTATGTGGTGCTGTGTGGGAAAGCTGGCACGAACAACCCCTCTCGGCCGCCTGTCGCACACACCCCTCCCGCTGTGCCGGGCGTGCGCCGTTGCGTATCCCCGCTCTTCCCATTCAGCACCACAACTGACCGTTCTGGGAACGGATTTGCTTCTTTCACCACCCCGGAATGATGAGATTCCACCCCTGGCTGACTGGTTATGGATCAAAAGGTGCGCTTACGCGATCGGACGTGCGAGGGACATACGAGCGACGCCCGGCCGGAGGGGGTTCCGGGCCGGGCGTCGGCGGGGTGCGCGCGGGGGCGTCAGTCGTTGGCGACCACGGGGTAGCGGGGCTCGTTCTCGGCCATCTGCTTCAGCGCCTCCTTGCGGTCGCGCTTGGAGAGGCGGTCGATGTAGAGGTAGCCGTACAGGTGGTCGGTCTCGTGCTGCAAACACCGTGCGAAGAAGCCGGTGCCGCGCACCTTGATCGGGTTGCCGCGCTCGTCCTGGCCGGTGACCTCGGCGTAGTCGGGGCGCGCGAGTTCGGCATATGCGGTCGGCACGGACAGGCAGCCCTCGTTGCCGTCGTCCAGGCGCCGCTTGTCGGCGGGGAGCTCGACGAGCTTCGGGTTGCAGACGACGCCGGTGTGGCGGACCCCGTCGTCGTCCGGGCAGTCGTAGACGAAGACCTTCAGGTCGACCCCGACCTGGTTCGCGGCCAGGCCCACGCCCTCGGCGGTGCGCTGCGAGGCGAACATGTCGTCGACGAGCTTCAGCAGGGCGTCGTCGAACTCGGTGACGTCCTTGCACTCCTTGTGCAGCACCGGGTTGCCGACGACGGTGATGGGCAGCGAGGTCCCGCGCTCGCGGTAGGCGGCCTCGCGCGCCTCGTTGTCCTCGGTGTCGATGACGAAGCCCTCGTCGTCCACGGGGAGCACGCCCGCGTGCTGCTGATCGGTGTCCTGCTGCGCCATGACGAGGTGAGCCTTCCTGCAACCTGAAGAAAAATCTGCGGGTACAGCCTAAAGGGAGGCACACCGGAGAACCGGCGCCGTAACGGTTCAGCAGACCTCTTCGACGTCCCGGTAGTCCCGTGTGTCCGGACTGTCCGCGACCCACCCGTCCAGCAGCCCCGCCACCAGTGAGGCCGGCGCGGCCACCCCGCACTCGCGCTCCGGCACCCACAGCTGGCCGTCGGTGCGGTGGCCGAGGGGGCCCGGCTGGCCCGGTTCGCTGTGGTCGTGGGGGTCGAGGTGCTCCCCGTCGCCCTCGTCGGACGGCATGCGCGACTCGGAGCACGTGCGGCACAGCAGCCGCACGGACGACGACCAGTCCTCGGCCGCGAACCCGGCGTCGGCGGCGAGCTGTTCGAGGGCGTCCCGGTCGGCCTCGGTGGCCGCCTCCAGGAGCACCACCCAGGTCGGCACCGGAGACGGCGCCCACAGCTCGATCTCGTCGAAGACGGGGTAGGAGTGCCCGGCGGAGGTGGTCCGCTCGCCGTGCGGCACCCCGTCGTGCAGGACGACCTCGCCCCAGCGCCGCCCGGAGGAGGGCAGCGGGATGGAGAGCACCTCGACGCGCGCGGGGTCCAGCCGCCGCCCCCACACCACCTCGGCCTCGCCCTCGGGGGAGAGCCGGACGGCGGCGCTGCCGAGGTCCATGCCGACGGGCTCGGCGGCGGAGCCGGAACCGCCCGGTACGTCGAGCCCGTACGCCTGCCAGGCGCGGCGGGCCAGCGGCCAGTCCTGGAGGGCGGTCGCGGCGATGCCGACGTTCCACCAGTCGGGGGCGCCCGCGTCCTTGTCGAGGAGGGCGACGGCGCGCAGCCCGGCGGCCCGCGCCTGCTCCCAGTCGTGCCGGAACTTGTGCAGGAGGGCCAGGTTGAACCAGGACTCCGACAGCCAGGGTTCCAGATCGGCGGCGCGGGTCAGGAGCGCTCCCGCGTCCTCGTACCGCCCGTCGCCGATCAGCGTGAACGCGCGATCGGTGGCCTGCCGCCAGGAGGCGGAGGGCCGGTGCCGTCCCTTGCCGAAGATCCTCACATCACCACCCGCCAGTTCCCCTGACACCCTCTGCTCATCGCATCAAACCATGTACGACCGGAAGGGCGCTCCCTACCCATGGGTTACCCAGGGACGGCCGGGGTATGACGGCCCGCCCCCAGGCCCGCTCCCACGCCCTCCCCCGGGCCCGCCCCCAGCCCCGCCCCGATCGCCGGACAGCACCCGCGCGAGCGCCGCGACGACCTCGGGCGCGTACCCGGCGCCCGTCGTCCCCAGCCTCAGCTCCTCCAGCGCGCTGAGCGGCCCCGAGGCGCGCGCCTTCTCCTCGTACGCGTTGACCACCCGGACGATCCGCGCGGCCCGGGGCCGCCCGGCGCCCGGGTCGGCCTGCCGCTCCACGACGGCGGCGACCTGCGCGCCCGCGCCGGTCTGCCGGACGACGGCCCCGCCGAGCAGCGCGATCCGGCGCTGTTCCTCGGGCGGCAGGCCGCTGGTCGCGCCCTCGGGGACGGGGTCGACGAGGCTGAGCTGGCCGATGTCGTGCATCAGCGCGGCGTACTCCAGGACGGTCGACTCGGCCTCGCTGAGCCCCAGTTCCCGGCCGACGGCCTGGCAGAGCGCGGCGACGCGGTGCGCGTGCCCGGCGGGCGTGTACCCGGCGATCTCGGTGGCCCGCGCGAGGGACGCGATGGTCTGCCGGTAGGTGGCCCGGACGGCCGCGTACCGGCGCAGCGCGACCTGCGCGAGCAGCAGCGGCACGCAGAACAGGGGCACCGCCCACAGCCCGACGACGGCCACCGCGAGCGCGGTCACCGCGCCGGTCGCGCACACCGCCGACCCGATGCCGGGCACCGCGCGCAGTTCGTCGCGCAGCAGGGGCCCGTACGGCCATCCCGTGCGCGCGTGCGCGAGCGCGGCGGCGACGACCGCGTCGCACAGGGCCGTCAGCACGAGCAGCGCCAGCAGCAGCACGGCGTACCCGGGGCCGTCCGCGAGGACACCCCGGTTGACCAGGGGCTGGAAGCACAGCGCCGCGAACCCCACGGACAGGACGCGGCGCACGAGGTGGTCGGCGGCGCTGCCCCTCCCGCGCGCGATGTGCGGCACGTTCCCGGTCAGCGAGGCGACGGCGACCACGGCGACGACCTGGGCCGCGCCGTGCCCGGTGGGGTCTCCGGCGTCGTCCCCGAGGAGCGCGTACGCGAGGGAGGCGGCGGCGCCGAGGGGCGCCATGTCCCGGACGCCGGGCCCGCTCCAGCGGAGGGCCTCACCGAGGGCGATCAGGGCGGCGAAGGCGAGGACGGTGGGGGCGTCCTTGAGGCCCTCGGCGCAGGTGAGGGCGAGGGCGGCGGTCACGGCGAGACCGGCGGCGGCGTGCAGGAGGAGGAGCGGGCGGCGCCTCAAGGCCGTACCGCCTGATCGTCTTCTTGTACGACTTCGACCTTCGCCGATGCCGGTGCCGGTGCCTGTGCCGGTGCCTTCGCCGGTGCCTGTGCCCTCTCCGGCACCCCCGGCTCCTCCGCCGTCACCACCGGATGCCACCCCCACCGGTCCAGCGCCCTCCCCAGCGCCTCCACCATCCGCGGGTCGAACTGCGCGCCCGCGCACCGTCGCAGCTCCTCCATCGCGACCGGCACCGGGCGTGCCCTGCTGTACGACCGGGTCGAGGTCATCGCGTCGAAGGCGTCCGCGACGGCGACGATCCGGGCGGGCTCGGGGATGCCGTACCCGGCGAGGCCGTACGGGTAGCCGCCCCCGTCGAACCGCTCGTGGTGGTGGAGGATCGCGGAGCGGGCCTCGCCGAGGAACGCGATCCCCCGGGTGATCTCGTGCCCGTACTCGGGGTGCAGCTCGATGACGCGGCGCTCCTCGGGGGTGAGGGGCCCGTCCTTGCGCAGCAGCCGGGTGGGGACGCCGAGTTTGCCCACGTCGTGCAGGATCCCGGCGAACCGGATCAGCTCAACGCGCTCCTCGTCCATGCCGAGTTCCCGGGCGATCATCACGGACGCCTGCCCGACGCGTTCGCTGTGCCCGCGCGTGTACTCGTCCTTGATGTCGACGGCCTGCACGAGCGCGCGGATGGTCGCGCTGTGGGCGGCGCGCTCCCGGTGCACCTGGGCGAACACCCACCAGGCCACGCACATCGGCAGCAGCACGAGCAGCGCGGCGACGGGCCCGTACGGGCTGCGCCACAGCACGGCCATCATCAGCCCGGCGAGCCCGTGCACGGCGAGCGGCGCGAGGGCCCGGCAGATCACGGGCCGCCGCACGGGCTCCCCGGCGAGGACGCGCACCCCGGTGTCGAGAACGATCAGCACGAGGCAGTAGACGAGCACGGCGGCGGCAGCGGGCACCAGGGCGTACGGAAACTCCGGCGCGACGACGGCGTCCCGGCCCCCGAGCCGCCAGTGCACCCACCCGGCCGCCCAGACGGTGACGGCCCCGGAGGCGGCCCGCCAGACGCGCCGCACCCGGCCGGCGGAGGCGCACAGGGCGCCGGGCAGGGGCACGAGGGCCGCGGCGGGCGGCGGCAGCAGGAACACGGCGGCGAGGAGCACGGGGTGGAAGGCCCCTTTGACGGCCCGCTCCCCGATGGCGTGCACGAGGGCGAGCAACCCGACGGCGGCCCAGGGCGTCCTGTCGGGCAGGGGCGCGCACACCACGACGGCTACCAGAACGACCGCCCCGACAAACACCCGCGCCCGCCCCGCAATAGCCTCCACGGACGGGAAGCCTAGGGACGGGCGGATGGGACGGAAGGTGTAACTAGAGGTAGTACCCCGTTCGAGTGAGGGCCGGTGTGTCAGGTCTCTTGCGGGGCACCCGCGACGTCATGGTCCGGGACGACCTGCCCCGAGCGGATCAGGTCGAGCCGTCCGAGGACCTTGGCGCGCAGGTCGGTCGGCACGTCGTCCTGCCCGCAGCACCGCTTGACCAGCTTCTTCACGGCCTCTTCGAGCCCGTACTTCTCCAGGCACGGCGAGCACTCGTCGAAGTGTTCCCGGTACTTGTCCCGGTCCCCGAGCGGCATCTCGCTGTCGAGGTACTCGTAGAGATGATCGAGCACCTCGGAGCAGTCCGTCTCGTGGTGGTCTCCGCAGCTCATGAGCCCGAGCCTTTCGCTTCGTTCGACTCCCCCGCGCCGGCCGGGACGAGACCGCGCTCACGCGCGTAGTCCTCCAGCATGCCGCGCAGTTGGCGCCGGCCCCGGTGCAGCCGGGACATCACCGTACCGATGGGTGTCCCCATGATGTCGGCGATCTCCTTGTACGCAAAGCCCTCGACGTCCGCGAGATAGAC
This sequence comes from Streptomyces niveiscabiei, assembly GCF_033794345.1. Taxonomy (NCBI): domain Bacteria; kingdom Bacillati; phylum Actinomycetota; class Actinomycetes; order Kitasatosporales; family Streptomycetaceae; genus Streptomyces; species Streptomyces niveiscabiei. The sequence continues at coordinate 17,044 of NZ_JARAYJ010000033.1, read as the reverse complement.
GGCGATGCGGAACTCCTCCGGGATCGCCTGGAGCGCTTCCTTGACATCCGAGTCGGGCAGGTGGTCGAGCGCCTGCGACTCGGCGGAGCGCAGCCCGGTCGACATGTGCGACTCGGCGCGCGCGAGCTGCCAGTCCTCGATCTCCTCGGCCGCCGAACGCTGGGGTTCGCGCTGCTTCTTGCGGTACGAGTTGATGAACGTGTTCGTGAGGATCCGGTACAGCCACGCCTTCAGGTTCGTGCCCTCGCGGAACTGGTGGAAGGACGCGTACGCCTTCGCGTACGTCTCCTGTACGAGGTCCTCCGCGTCCGCCGGGTTGCGGGTCATCCGCAGTGCGGCGGAGTACATCTGGTCGAGGAATTCGAGCGCGTCCCGCTCGAAGCGCGCGCTGCGCTCCGCGGTCGACTCGTTGACGCCCCGGCCCTCGGGCTGCTCCGCCTGGCCGTGTTCGGTCCCTGCGTCGGTACCGGTGACCGGACCCACCTCCTCAAGATTCCAGGCGGCACCGAGACCGGTACCACCAGAATCGGAGGATAGACGACGATCCACTCCCGCCGCCGCCCGAATCTGAGCGGTCTTGGCCGCATGCAGCACCGTCCAGTCCAGGTCGGCGCGGCTGGAACGGTTCGGGCAGATGGTCGAACCCATGCGGCGGACTCCCTCTCTACGGCCTTCTCAACGTCCTGTGTCTGCCTCAACAGTCGTACGGGACTCAACATTCCCGAGCGTCCCGATCCACCGGACGACGCCGTCCGTGATGACCGTCACGGTCTCCTCCGGCGTGACCCCGCTCCTCTTCGGCACCGCGAACCCGTGGTCCCCGTACGGCACCTCCACCATCCCGAACTCCCCCTTCGGGAACTCCGCCGGCTTCCCGAAGGGATCGTTCGCGCCCTGCACGACGAGCGTCGGCACGCCCGCGCCGAGCAGTTCCCCGGCGCGGGACTTCTCCGGCTTGCCCGGTGGATGGAGGGGGAAGCTGAGCGCGAGGACGGCGACGGCACCGAGGTCCTTCGCCGTACGGCAGGCGACCCGGGCACCGGCGGAGCGGCCACCGGCGATGACAGGGAGGCCCTTGGCGGCCACGGCCCCCCAGACGCCGGACCACCCGACGTCAAGGGTCTTCGGAGCCGGCGCGACCTTCTTCCCCGCCACCCGCCACGGCTGTTCGACCAGGGCGACGGTCACACCGTGGGCGGGGAGTACGGCGGCCAGTGCCTGGAGGTCGCGGGCCTCGACACCGCCGCCCGCGCCGTGGCTCACGGCGAGGACGAGGCGGGGGTTCTTCGCCGGGTGCCAGGTGACACGGGCGTCGCCCGCGTCGGTGGGGACGGTCTCGGAGGTGGGGGCGGGCTGGGGGGTCATGTCAGAAGAGTGTGCCCTCCTCCGGGCCCTCCAGTTCGGTCAGCAGCTCCGGGCCGTTGTTGCGGACGTTGCTCACCGCCGTCGACACCGGGTACGCCCGCATCAGTCCGTGCGGCGGGGGCGCCAGCATCGGTACGAGGTCGTCGGGGTCGGTCGTCGAGGGGTCCAGCCAGGCGTCCCACCGGTCCGGCGTCAGCATCAGCGGCATACGGGGGTGGATCTCGGCCAGGCTGCCGGGCCCTTCGGCCGGGGCGACCGCGAGCGGCGTCGTCTCGGCCTCGGTCGTGATCACCGAGCACGTCACCCACCAGGCCAGCGGATGGTCGTCCGGCAGCGTCCGGTCCCGCCAGAACTCGTACAGCCCCGCCATCGCGAACACGGACCCGTCGGCCGGCGTCACGAAGTACGGCTGCTTGCGGGGCCGCTTCCTCTTCCCCTCGACCTCCAGGTCCCGCTCCTCCTTCGCGGTGACCCACTCGTAGTACCCGTCCGCCGGGACGATGCACCGCCGGCTCGCGAACGCCCGCCGGAAGGACGGCTTCTCGGCGACCGTCTCGGCCCGCGCGTTGATCATCCGCGCGGCGCCCTCGGGCGACTTCGCCCACGAGGGCACGAGCCCCCACTTCACCGTACGAAGCTGCCGAACCGGCCGCCGGTCCTCCGCGTCTTTCAACGGACGGTCGAGAACGACGTACACCTCTTTCGTGGGCGCCACGTTGAAATCGGGCGCCCACGCCTCTTCCGGCTCGATCCTCTCGATCTCAAAGATTCCCGCGAGATCCTCGGGCCCACGACTGGCCGCATACCGTCCGCACATACGTGCCACACTGCCAGACCCCGCACGACAGTTGGGAGCCACCGCCGCTTATGGACACCACCTTGTGGGACCGAGTCACCGGACTCCAGCCCGACCCCGACCTCTGGGTGGTCCTGGCCACAGCCGTCGCCGCCCTCGCGATCGTCGTCCCCCACAACCTGTGGCGCGTCTCCCGCAACGCGATCACGATCGCGCACGAGGGCGGCCACGGCCTGATCGCGCTGCTGACGGGCCGCACGCTGACGGGCATACGCCTCCACTCGGACACCAGCGGCCTCACCCTCAGCCGGGGCAAGCCCCACGGCATAGGCATGATCCTCACAGCGGCAGCGGGCTACACGGCCCCGTCCCTGCTGGGCCTGGGCGGCGCGGCCCTGCTGGGCGCGGGCCGGATCACCCTGCTCCTGTGGGCGGCAACAGCCCTCCTGGTAGCCATGCTGGTGATGATCAGAAACGCGTACGGCGTCCTGACGGTGGTGCTGTCGGGCGGCGCCTTCCTCCTCGTCTCCTGGCTCGCCGGCCCCCAGGTCCAGGCCGCGTTCGCGTACGCGGTGGTGTGGTTCCTGCTCCTGGGAGGCGTACGCCCGCCGTTCGAGCTCCAGGCCAAGCGCAGGCGCGGCGGAGCGGCGGAGTCCGACGCGGACCAGCTGTCGCGGCTCACCCACGTACCGGCGGGGCTGTGGCTGTTCCTGTTCCACACGGTGTCGCTGTGCTCGCTGCTGGGCGGGGGCAGGTGGCTGCTGGGGCTGTGACGCCGCGCGTCCCGGAATGCAACGGCCGACTAAAGTGAACGCATGCCGCAGAACCCCGTCCACACCGCCCACTGGCCCGCCCCCACCGCGAGCGGAGCCGTCGACGCGACGGTCCACGTGCCGGGGTCGAAGTCCGTCACCAACCGTGCCCTGGTGCTAGCCGCGCTGGCGAGTGAGCCGGGGTGGTTGCGCCGCCCGCTGCGGTCGAGGGACACCCTGCTCATGGCGGGCGCGCTCAGGGCGATGGGCGTGGGGATCGAGGAGGGGGTCGGCCCGGACGGCACCGGTGAGGCGTGGCGGGTGCTGCCCACCGACCTCCGTGGCCCGGCGACGGTGGACGTCGGCAACGCCGGCACCGTCATGCGCTTCCTCCCTCCCGTGGCCACCCTGGCCGACGGCCCGATCAGGTTCGACGGCGACCCGAGGTCGTACGAACGCCCCCTGCACGGAGTGATCGACGCCCTGCGCGCCCTGGGCGCGAGGGTCGACGACGACAGCCGGGGCGCCCTCCCCCTCACGGTCCACGGCCAGGGCGCCCTGGACGGCGGCCCGGTGGAGATCGACGCCTCCTCGTCGTCCCAGTTCGTCAGCGCGCTCCTGCTGAGCGGCCCCCGCTTCAACCAGGGCGTGGAGGTGCGGCACACCGGCGCCACCCTGCCCTCCCTCCCGCACATCCGCATGACGGTGGACATGCTCCGCGCGGCCGGCGCCCAGGTGGACACCCCGGAGGCGGGCGGCGAGCGCAACGTGTGGCGGGTGACCCCGGGCGCCCTCCTGGGCCGGGACCTGACGATCGAACCGGACCTCTCCAACGCCCAGCCCTTCCTCGCGGCGGCCCTGGTGACCGGCGGCAGGGTCACCGTCCCGGACTGGCCGAGGCGCACGACGCAGCCCGGTGACGCCCTGCGGGAGATCTTCACGGCGATGGGCGGCTCCTGCGACCTGACGGACGAGGGCCTGACGTTCACCGGCACGGGCAAGATCCACGGCATCGACGTGGACCTGAGCGACGTCGGCGAACTGACCCCCGGCATCGCGGCGGTGGCCGCCCTCGCGGACTCCCCGTCGACCCTGCGCGGCGTGGCCCACCTCCGCCTCCACGAGACGGACCGCCTGGCGGCCCTGACGAAGGAGATCAACGAACTCGGCGGGGACGTCACGGAGACGGCGGACGGCCTGCACATCCGCCCGAGGCCCCTGCACGGCGGCACGTTCCACACGTACGACGACCACCGCATGGCGACGGCCGGCACGATCATCGGCCTGGCGGTGAAGGGCGTCGAGATCGAGAACGTGGCGACGACCGCGAAGACCCTCCCGGACTTCCCGGAGATGTGGACCGGGATGCTCGGGAGCTGACGATCATGCGTCGCTACGGCAAGCACACCGACGAGGACGACATCCGCTCGCGCCCCAACCGCAAGGGCAACCGTCCCCGCACGAACATCCGCCCCAAGCACGAGGACGCGGCCGAGGGCATGGTCCTCACGGTCGACCGGGGCCGCCTGACCTGCCTGGTCGAGGACCGCACGGTCCTCGCGATGAAGGCCCGCGAACTGGGCCGCAAGGCGGCGGTGGTCGGCGACCGCGTCGCCCTCGTCGGCGACCTCTCGGGCGCGAAGGACACCCTGGCCCGCATCGTCCGCATCGAGGAGCGCACCTCGGTCCTGCGCCGCACGGCGGACGACGACGACCCGTACGAACGCGTGGTCGTCGCCAACGCCGACCAGCTGGCGATCGTCACGGCCCTCGCGGACCCCGAACCCCGCCCCCGCCTGATCGACCGCTGCCTGGTCGCGGCGTACGACGGCGGCCTGGCCCCCCTCCTGGTGCTGACCAAGTCGGACCTGGCCCCCCCGGACAAGCTCCTGGAGCTGTACGGCGACCTGGACATCCCGTATGTGGTCACGAACCGCGAGGAGCTGGAGAACGGCGACGCGGCGGACCGCGTACGGGAGTTCCTGACCGGCCGGACGACCGCGTTCGTCGGCCACTCGGGCGTCGGCAAGACGACCCTGGTCAACGCGCTGGTGCCGACCGGCCGCCGCCGTCTGACGGGCCACGTCAACGCGGTGACCGGCCGGGGACGCCACACGACGACGTCGGCGCTCGCGCTCCCGCTGGACGGCGCCGACGACTGGGTGATCGACACCCCCGGCGTCCGCTCCTTCGGCCTCGCGCACATCGACCCGTCCCGCGTCATCCACGCCTTCCCGGACCTGGAGGAGGGGACGGCGGACTGCCCGCGCGCGTGCAGCCACGACGAGCCGGACTGCGCGCTGGACGCGTGGGTGGCCGAGGGCCACGCGGACCAGGCGCGCCTGTACTCGCTGCGCCGGCTGCTGGCGACGCGCGAGCGCACGGAAGGCGACTGACGGGCCGTCAGGGCACGTCCCTGACCTGGGTGTTGTTTGTGTGTACCTGAGTCCGGTAAGTGCACAATCGCACCGACCTCGATCGAGCGTGACACCAGACGTGACACCAAACGGGAGGACAGCACATGGCATGGCTGCTGGTCGTCGTGGCCGGACTGCTCGAAACAGGTTTCGCGGTGTGCCTCAAGCTGTCCCACGGCTTCACGCGCCTGTGGCCGACGATCGCGTTCGCCGCGTTCGCGCTGGGCAGCTTCGGGCTGCTGACGCTCGCGCTGAGAAAGCTGGACGTGGGTCCGGCGTACGCGGTGTGGACGGGGATCGGGGCGGCCGGGACCGCGATCTACGGGATGATCTTCCTGGGGGACCTGGTGTCCACGCTGAAGATCGTGTCGATCAGCCTCGTCATCATCGGGGTGATCGGGTTGCAGCTGTCGGGGTCGGCGCACTGAGCCGGGAGGGGTTCAGCCCACCGCCCGGTGCTCCAGCGCCCCGGCCACCAGCTCCCTGACGCCCCCCTCCCCGGCCGGTGCCGCCACGCACGACAGGGCCAGCCTGACCGCCAGTTCCGCGCCGCGCACCACCTCGTCGGCGTCGCCCTTCCCGGTCCCGGCCGGGACCAGCACGGCCAGCGACCGCTCCCGTACGTGGGCCACGAAGTCGCCCGGCGAGGGCAGCGGCCCGTCCGCGCGGCGCTGCGCGGGCACCGCCGTGGCCGACAGCACCGCCCTCAGCGGCGGGGCGGGCAGCCGCTCGCTCCAGCAGCCGGTGAGCATGGCCCGGACGAGGGGGTTCTCGCGCGCGTGCGCGACGGTCCACTCGGCGAGCCCGACGAGCCGCTCGCCGACGTCGCCCTCGCCGTCGTCCCCGGCGAACGCCCGCTCGACGCCCGCGAGGTAGCCGTCCGCCTCCCGGCGCACCAGGGCCCGCGCGAGCCCGTCCTTGCTGCCGAACTCGTTGTAGAGCGTCTGCCGCGACACCCCGGCCGCCGCGGCCACGTCCACCATCCGCACCGTCGACCACGACCGCCGCGCCAGCGCCGCGAAAGCGGCGTCCAGCAGAGACTCCCGCGCTGAGGGCATCGTCGCCTCCCTGGGCCGAGCAACTCTGCCGCCCACATTTGACGCGCCCGGAACCAGTGTCAAGAGCCCGCGTCCCGATACGGCGGGAACCCGTCACGGGAAAACCGACACCAACCCGCAACCGCCCCGTGCCCCCGCGCATGGCCCGGCCGTCACCTCGGCGGATACGGTTCCCCCATGCCGGACTACCTCGATGACCTCCGCCTCGCCCACGTCCTCGCCGACGCGGCCGACGCCGCCACCACGGCCCGCTTCAAGGCGCTCGACCTGAAGGTGGAGACGAAGCCGGACATGACCCCGGTGAGCGAGGCCGACAAGGCGGCCGAGGAACTGATCCGGGGCCACCTCCAGCGCGCCCGCCCGAGGGACGCGATCCTCGGCGAGGAGTACGGCGTGGAGGGCACGGGCCCCAGGCGCTGGGTGATCGACCCGATCGACGGTACGAAGAACTACGTACGCGGTGTCCCCGTCTGGGCGACCCTGATCGCGCTGACGGAGGCCGCCGAGGGCGGTTACCAGCCGGTCGTCGGCCTGGTCTCCGCGCCCGCGCTGGGCCGCCGCTGGTGGGCGGCGAAGGGCCACGGCGCCTTCACCGGCCGCTCCCTGTCCTCCGCGTCCCGCATGCACGTCTCCCGGGTCGCGAACCTCGCCGACGCGTCGTTCGCGTACTCCTCGCTCTCCGGGTGGGAGGACCGCGGCACCCTGAACGGCTTCCTGGACCTGACCCGCGAGGTGTGGCGCACGCGCGCGTACGGCGACTTCTGGTCGTACATGATGGTCGCCGAGGGCGCGGTGGACCTGTGCGCGGAGCCGGAGCTGTCGCTGTGGGACATGGCGGCGACGGCGATCGTCGTGCAGGAGGCCGGCGGCGTGTTCACCGGTCTGGACGGCCGTCCGGGGCCGCACAGCGGGAACGCGGCGGCGTCGAACGGGCTGCTGCACGAAGAGCTGCTGGGGTACCTGAACCAGCGCTACTGACGGCGCCCACCGGTCGGCACATCTGAGCGCGCGCGCCCTCAATAGGCGCCGCACGCCCCCTTGTTGACCCCCGCTTTACCTGCGACGCTGAGGGCGCCCCCACTTGTGCACTTGTGAATCTCCGCACTTTCCGGGATCACAGGAGGAGGTCACCCCTCGATGCTCGTCCACGAAGCCATGACCCCGACGGTCCTCACCATCGGCCCCGCCCACACCCTCCGCCAGGCCGCCGCCCTGATGTCCGCCCGCAGGGTCGGCGCGGCCGTCGTCCTCGACCCGGACGCCGGCAACATCGGCATCCTCACGGAACGCGACATCCTCAACTCCGTGGGCCTCGGCCAGAACCCCGACCACGAGCCCGCCCACGCGCACACCACGACCGACGTCGTCTTCGCGACGCCCTCGATGCCCCTGGAGGACGCCGCCCTCGCGATGACCCGCGGCGGCTTCCGGCACCTCGTCGTCCTGGACGGCGGCGAACCCGCCGGCATCGTCTCGGTCCGCGACATCGTGCGCTGCTGGATCCCGGCGAGGGTGCCCGCGTAACCCCGGACACGCCAGGTGGGCCGTCCCCCGCAGGGACCGGCCCACCAACCTCGGCGAGCGGTCCAGTGCTGGAGCGACCGTGCAGGGCCTGGACCACGGCCTCCAGCCGCCCGCCGAACTTCACTCCGGATCCTACATTGGACCAATTCCAAGTCAAGCCAGCTTCCAAAGTCACACCCGTTCGTAAAACGGCACCCGGCTGTTAATCTGGACGGCATGAGTGACCTTCTGGAGCGGCTGCGCGGGCGCGGATGGCGCATGACCGCACAGCGGCGCGTCGTGGCCGAAGTCCTCGACGGCGAACACGTCCACCTCACGGCCGACGAAGTCCACTCCCGAGCGGTGGCGAAACTCCCGGAGATCTCCCGAGCGACGGTCTACAACACGCTGGGCGAACTGGTGACCCTGGGCGAGGTCCTGGAGGTGACGACGGACAGACGGGCCAAGCGCTACGACCCCAACGCCCACCGCCCCCACCACCACCTCGTCTGCGCCCAATGCGGCACCATCCGCGACGTCCACCCCACGGGCGACCCCCTGACCGACCTCCCCACGACAGAACGCTTCGGCTTCACGATCGAGGCGGTGGAGGTCACATACAGAGGCGTCTGCCCGAACTGCGCCAAGCCGTAGGCGCCCCGGAACACACCGAAGGCCCGGGTCCTGTTCCCAGGACCCGGGCCTTCGCTATCAGTAGCGGGGACAGGATTTGAACCTGCGACCTCTGGGTTATGAGCCCAGCGAGCTACCGAGCTGCTCCACCCCGCGTCGGTGAACACAACGTTACGCGAGGTGCAGGGCAGAGGCAAATCGATTCCCCCGAAGCTCAGCCACAACCAGCCTGTCCGGCGCTTGAGGACGAGGCCCTTAGGGCCGAATGGGGTCCAGGGGCAGAGCCCCTGGCGGGGTGGAAGGGGCGGAGCCCCTTCAAAGGATGGGACGGGTAGGGGCGGCGGGGGCGAGATTCACGCGCTCAGCTCCTCCCGCAGAGCGTCCCGCAGCCGAGCCGCCCGCTCCCCCACCTCCCCCGGCCCCAACTCGACGGCCCGGGAAGCCCACCGCTGCCCCTCGACCAGCTCACCCCTGCGCGCGCACACCAGCGCGAGCCGCAGCGCGGCCCGCCCATGCCCGGCGCCGGCCGCCCGCTGCCACCACACGACCGCCTCGGGCTCACTCCCCTCACGGGCGAGCAGCAGCCCCAGGTTGAAGGCCCCGTTCCGCGACCCCGCCTCCGCCGCGGCCCGGTACCACCGAGCCGCCTCGACGACGTCCCCCCGCCCGGCGGCCAGCATCCCGACCCGGACCTGAGCCCGCCGATGCCCTTGGGACGCGGCCCGCTCGTACCACTCCTCGCACTCGCTCTTCTCCCGGACAGGCTCGCCCAGCTCGTGCGCGGACACGGCGGGCCGCCGCGCGTCGAGCAGCGCGGCCAGCCGGTACGCCCCCTCCGCGCTCCCCCCACCCGCGGCACACCGCAGATGCCGCTCGGCGGCCTGCTCGTCCCCTTCCCGGAGCCGGGCCATGCCCACCTGGAGCGCGGCCTCGGTGTGCCCGGCGGCGGCGGCCCGCTCGTACCACCGCAGCGCGGCGTCCTCCTCCCCGCGCCCGGCGTGCAGGATGCCGAGGTTGAAGGCGGCGTCGACGCTCCCGGCCTCGGCGGCCTTGGAGAACCACGGCTCGGCCCCACTGGCGTCCCCGTTGCGCAGCAGCAGAATGGCGAGCGCGTTGGCGGCCTCCCGGTGCCCGACGTACGCGGCCCGCCGGTACCACTGCTCGGCCTGGGCGTCCCGCCCCTGCTCGGCGCAGAGCAGCCCGAGGTTGTACGCGCCGTTGATGTCCCCGGCGTCCATGGCGGCCCGGTACCAGCGCTCGGCGGTCTGGGTCTGCCCCCGCTCGGCGTGCAGCGCGCCGAGCGCGTTCGCGGCGTTCCCGTCCCCGTCCTGGGCGCCCCGCAGCCACCAGATGGCGGCGTTCTCGACGTCCCCGGCGTCGCGCAGGAGGAAGCCGAGCGCGCAGGCGGCCCGGGCGTCCCCGTCCTTGGCGGCCATGAGGTACCACCGCCCGGCCTCCTTGAGCTCTCCGCGCCGCTCCAGGATGCCCCCGAGGTGGAGGGCGGCCCGCAGATGTCCGCGCGCGGCGGCCTGCCGGTACCACTGCTCGGCCTCGGCGCTGGATTCCCCGCGCTCCCCGAGGAGCCCTCCGCTGCCGGGCCGGTCGAGCGCGCGGGCGAGCCGGTAGGCGGCCTCGCGGTGCCCGCGCTCGGCGGCGGCGCGCAGCCACTTCCCGGCGCCGGCGTCGCCGCGGTGCTCAAGGAGGTCGGCGAGGGCGTAGGCGCCGAGGGTGTGTCCCTGCTCGGCGGACTGCCGCAGCCAGTACTCGGCGGCGGGCTCGTCCCCGCGCTCCCGGTGGTGGCGGCCGAGCGCGTGCGCGGCGGCGGAGGACCCGGCGACGGCGGCGACGCGCCACCAGCCGGCGGCCTCGTCGGCGTACCCGCGCTGGTGGAGGAGGACTCCGAGGTTGTTGGCGGCGGCCCGGTCACCGGCGGCCGTGGCCGCACGCAGCCGGGGCTCCGCACCGTCCAGGTCGCCGCGCCGCAGCAGCCGCGCGCCGAGGACGCTGGCCGCCTCGGTGTCGCCGCCTTCGGCCGCGAGCCACAGGCGTGCCTCCTCGGCGGCTTCCCCCGTCTCGTCCGGGGCCGCTTCCTCGGCCTCGCCGGCAGCCTCACCCGAAGGCCGCGCAATTCGCCCTGTCCCGTACAGAGTTCCCTTGTCCCCCATAACGTCCATCGTCGCACCACCTGCAACCGAGTTACATCCGGTATACCGCAGTCAGTGAGGTCACTTCAGCGTTTTGTCGACATGCCCACAGAGAGACACATCAAACCCCTTTTCCTTCCAACACGCGCCGAAGGCCCGGATCCTAGTTGGATCCGGGCCTTCGCCTTCAGTAGCGGGGACAGGATTTGAACCTGCGACCTCTGGGTTATGAGCCCAGCGAGCTACCGAGCTGCTCCACCCCGCGCCGTGTTGTGACAACCGTACCACGGCGCGGAGGGAGCCTCCGACCTGCTCAAGCCCCTACGAAGAGCTGGGACTTGGCTTGGGGCTCGGACTGGCCGCCGGAGCCGGCTTGACCGCCGCCTGCGCGTCCTCGGCCCGCTTCAGCGCGGCCTCCAGATCCTTCTGGGCCTGCCCGTACGCCTGCCAGTCGCCCTTCTTCAGGGCTTCCTGGCCGGCGGTGAACGCCTTCTGCGCGTCCTGGAGGGCCTGCTGGACCGTCGGGTTGGACGGGGTCGACGGCGGCGGGGTCGTACCGCCGCCCCCGTCGTCCTCACCGGGCGGCGTGGCCGGTGGCGGGCTCTGCGTGTCGAAGACCTTGTCGAGCGCCGCCTCCAGGGTGTCCTCGAACGCGGTGTTGCCGTTGTAGGTCACCAGCACCTTGCGCAGCAGCGGGTACTTGAGTCCACCGCCGCGTACGTAGACCGGCTCCACGTAGAGCAGTCCGCCGTCGAGCGGGACCGTCAGCAGGTTGCCGTACTCGACCTCCGAGTCGCCGCCTCTCAGGAGGCGGATCGACTCGGCGATGTCCTGTTCGGAGTTGAACTGGCTCTGGACCTGTTTGGGTCCGTCGACGGTCGTACTGGTCGGCAGTTTCAGGATTCTGATCTTGCCGTAGTCCGCCGTGCCCGCCTCCGCGTCGACCGCCATGAACGCGCTCAGGTTGTCCCGGCCGTTGGGCGTGAGCGTCGTCGTCAGCGAGAACGCCTGCGCCTTCTGGTCGGGCATCTTGAGGCTCAGGTAGTACGGCGGGACCGCGTCGCCCGACTTGTTGGTCGGGTCGTCCGGGACCTGCCAGACCTCGCTGCCGCTGAGGAACGTCGTCGCGTCCTTCACGTGGTAGCGGGTGAGCAGCTCGCGCTGGACCTTGAAGAGGTCCTGCGGGTACCGCAGGTGGTCCATCAGGTCCTTGGAGATCGCGGCGCGCGGCTCGACCGTGTCGGGGAACGCCTTCATCCAGGTCTTGAGGACCGGGTCCTGGGTGTCCCACTGGTAGAGCTTGACCTCGCCCGTGTACGCGTCGACGGTCGCCTTCACCGAGTTGCGGATGTAGTTGACCTGGTTCTGCTGGGCCACCACCGCGCGCGAGTTGTTGGCCGCCGTCAGCGAGTCGGCCGTCGTGTCACCGAGCGTCGTACGGGAGGCGTACGGGTAGCCGTTGGTGGTGGTGTACGCGTCGACGATCCACTGGATCTTGCCGCCGACGACCGCCGGGTAGGCGTCGCCGTCGATCGTCAGCCAGGGGGCGACGGCCTCGACGCGCTCCTTGGGCGTGCGGTTGTACAGGATCCGCGAGCCCTCGCCGATCGCGCCGGAGTAGAGGATCTGCGGCTCCCCGAAGGCCACCGCGTACGCCGCCCGGTTGACCGGGTTCGACAGGTTCACACCGCTCTTGCCGGTGTAACTCGTCGTCTTCTCGCCGCTGTCGTCGGAGTAGTCGATCTCCTTCTGCGGGCCGCCGACGATCGAGTACGTCGTCGTGCGCTCGCCGTAGTAGATCCGCTGCTCGTACTTCCCGAGCTGGCCCGTGGAGGGCAGGTCGGACTCGGTGAACACCGGCCGGCCCTCGGAGTCGACCGAGGTGCCCTGCGCGGCGACCGCGCCGTAGCCGTGGGTGTAGCGGAAGTGGTTGTTGATCCAGTTCTTCTTCGGGATCCCGGCGAGGTTGATCTCGCGCAGGCCGATGACCGTGTCCTGGTCCTTGCCGTCCTTCGTGTACCGGTCGACGTCCAGGTTGGTCGGGAAGGCGTAGTAGTTCCGGATCTGCTGGAGCTGCTGGAACGTCGGCGAGATGATGTTCGGGTCCATGATCCGGACGCTGGCCGCCGCCGCGGCGTCCGCGCGGAGCTTGGTCTTGTCCGTCGCCGCCGGCTTGCCCGAGTACTCGGTGACCTGCGCGTCGTCGATGCCGTACGCCTCGCGCGTCGCCTTCAGGTTCTTCGCGACGTACGGGGCTTCCTTGGCCTGCTCGTTCGGCTGGACCTGGAACTTCTGGACGATCGCCGGGTACAGGCCGCCGATCAGGATCGCCGAGAGGACCATCAGGCCGAAGCCGATGACCGGGAGCTGCCAGGTGCGCCGCCACAGGGTGGCGAAGAAGAGCAGGGCGCAGATGACGGCGATGCAGAACAGGATGGTCTTCGCCGGGAGGTAGGCGTTGGCGTCGACGTACCTGAGGCCCGTCCAGCTGTCGGTGGCCTTGAAGTCGCTGGACTTGACGGCCAGTCCGTACCGGTCGAGCCAGTAGGCGACCGCCTTCAGGGCGACGAAGACGCCGAGCAGCACCGACAGATGGCCGGTCGCCGCCGCCGTCGCGCGCGCGCCGGGGCTGGTGACGCGCAGTCCGCCGTACAGGTAGTGGGTGAGCGCCGCCGCGATCAGGGAGATGATCGTCGCCGCGAAGCCGAAGCCGAGCAGGAAGCGGTACCAGGGCAGGTCGAACGCGAAGAACGACACGTCCAGGTGGAACTGGGGGTCCTTCTTGCCGAAGGACACGCCGTTGACCCACATCAGCCAGGTACGCCACTGGCCCGACGCCGAGGCGCCCGCGATCAGGCCCACCAGGGCCGTGATCCCGAGGAGGAGCCACTTCTTGTACGGCGCGATGCCCATCCGGTAGCGGTCCAGGCTCTGCTGCTCGGCCGACATGGCGGCCAGCGGCGGGCGCAGGCGGTGCGCGAGCCAGATGTTGAAGCCGACCGCCAGGGCCATCAGCAGGCCGAAGACGAAGAAGAGCCCGACCTTGGTCCACAGGGTGGTGGTGAACACGGACGAGTAGTGCACCGACCGGTACCAGAGCCAGTCGGTCCAGAACCCGGCGAACATGGTGAACGCCATGCCGAGCACGGCCAGCACGCCCAGTGTCAGGAGCAGGGTCCTGGCTCGCCTGGACGGGCGGCCCACTCTGATCCGTGGCCCCGTCGGGCCTCCGCCGCGGTCCGGCATCTGGAAAGCCAAGGTGGCACCTCGAAGTTCGCTGTCGATCCCTCAGGCCCGCGTTTTCGCCGACCCCTCGTGGCCCCCGGTGATCGCGGGCCCACACCTATGCAACTTACTCACCGTTTACTCGGTTCCCGATTCAGGTCACGAACGAGAGAGGATTGTGACCATGTCCAACACTCCCATGGCGGCGAACCCGCTCACCCGGGCCGTACTGGAGATCGACGAGTACGTCTCCGGTCTCGGCTGGGACCAGCCCGCCCGCCTCTTCGCCCTCGTCGACACCGCGCGCCTGCGCCGCGAGGAACCCCGCCTCGCCTCCCAGCTCGGCCTCGACGACGCGCCCGAGACCGCCGGTCTCACCCCGATCGAGCAGGACGAGGTGCCCGCCGGCCGGCCGCTCGACGAGTTCCTCGCCACGATCGCCTGGCCGGCAGCGGTCACCGGCTGCGCGCTGACCGTGGAGCGCCTGATGCTCCCGCCGTCCGCCGAGGCCCAGGTCCCCTCGGACCTGAACGAGAAGAAGCTCGCGCAGTGGGTCGCCGCGCACCCCGACCGCCAGGAGGTCCGCATGACCGTCGCGGTCCTGCGCGACGGCACCCGCGACTCGGCCCTGCGCCTGCGCGAGAAGGACACGCCGTCGGAGGTCCTGACGGGGGGTGCGCTGGTCCCGGGCCTCGCGGAGGCCCTGTCGGCGACGTTCGAGGACTGATTTCTTCTGTACGACGGTGAGGGTGCCCTTTTCAGCTGAGGGCACCCTCCGTCAGTTCTTGCTCGTGCACTTCGGGAGGGCGTCGGTCTTGCCCTCCCTGATGTCGGCCAGCGCGCCGAGCGCGTCCTTGATGGTGGCGACCTTGACGAGGGTCAGACCGCTCGGCGTGTCCTTCGCCGCCGCCGCGCAGTTGTCGGCCGGGGTGAGGAAGTACCGGGCGCCCTTGTCGCGCGCGCCGACCGTCTTCATCTCGATGCCGCCGATCGGGCCGACCTTGCCGTCGTCGTCGATCGTGCCCGTCCCCGCGACGAACGTGCCGCCCGTGAGGCTGCCGGGCGTGAGCTTGTCGTAGATCCCGAGGGAGAACATCAGACCGGCGCTGGGGCCGCCGACGTCCGCGAGCTTGATGTCGATGCTGAAGGGGAACGTGTGGTCCGTCCCCGCCGAGATCCCGACGATGGCGCGCTTCTCGCCGGTGTCGTCCGAGGTGGCCGTCCTGATCGTGACCTTCTCGGTGGCCGTCGCCGTCTTCCCGGACTTCTGCGCGGCCTCCTGCGCCTTCGCCGGGATGATCGTGAACACGACGTCCTCGCCGGGCTTGTGCTTCGTCACCAGTTTCGCGACGTCACCGGGCTCCTTGACGGCCGTCCCGTCCACGTCCTTGATGACGTCCCCGGCGTGCAGCTTGCCCTCCGACGGGGAGCCCTTCACGACCGTCGACACGATCACCCACGACCGCACGGGGATGTTCAGCTCCTTCAGCGCGGCGACCTTCGCGCTCTCCTGGGACTGGCTGAACTCCTCCGCGTTCTCCTGCGTGGACTGCTCCTCCGTCTTGCCGTCCGGGTACAGCGTGTCGTGCGGGACGACCTTGTTGTCGTGCGCGAGCCAGCCGTACACGGCCTCGACGAGGTTCATCCGGTAGTCGGCGCCGGTGACGCGGACGGTGGTCATGTTGAGGTGCCCGGACGTCGGATACGTCTTGTGCCCCGAGATCTGGAGCACCGGCTCGCCGTCGTGGTCCCCCAGCGTGTTCACCGTCGGACCCGGTGACATCTCGGAGTACGGCACCTTGACGAACACCCCCACGCACAGGAGGGCGATCAGCATCAGGGTCGAGGCGAGCATCGTCGCTGTGCGGCGTGGCATGGGTCGACAGTACGGGACGGGGCTGTCAGTGCACCGTCAGGGCGGGCCGGTCAGGTGCGGGCCTGCTCGGGGGCCGTGGCTTCGAGGGCGCGCGAGGGCTCGGTGACGGAGGCGGGGGGTGTGTCCTGGGGGGCGACGTTCCGGCGGGCGTCCTCGAATCCGGCGTACCGGAACTCGCCGTCCCGCGGGATCGGGCGCTCCATCGCCGCGCGGAAACGGGCGTATCCGTCCAGTTCGGGGCCGTCGCTGCGGGCCTTGCGCGTGCGGTTGGCCCAGCTGCCCCACAGGCCCGCGCCGATCGCCGCGAGCAACGGGATACCCAACCAGGCGAGCGCCCCCATGTACGACCTCCCGACCCCGGACGAGCCACCGCGAACTGACTGATCAGCAGATTAACGATCCGCACTGACAACGCTCACGCGGGGGCGCCGGTTACGCAACCGGAGCCTCAGCAGGCCCCCACCCACTCCTCGGTCCCGTCGGAGAACTTCTGCTGCTTCCAGATGGGCACCTCGTGCTTGAGATCGTCGATGAGCCTGCGGCAGGCCGCGAACGCCTCGGCCCGATGAGCACAGGCCACGGCGACGATCACCGCGACATCCCCCACCCTCAGCTCCCCCACCCGATGCACAGCCGCCAACGCCCGCACCGGAAACTCCGCGACGACCTTCTCGGCGACCCGCCGCATCTCGCCTTCGGCGGAGGGATGACAGGAGTACCCCAGCGCCTCGACCCCGGCCCCCTCGTCATGATCCCGAACGGTCCCGACGAACAGAGAGATCCCCCCGGCGGAAGGATCCCCCACAGCCCGGAACACCTCATCCAGAGACAGCGCCTCCCCCCGCACAGCAACCAACTTGACGGGATCGACGGCCCCGAGTTCCCCGGGATGATCAAAAGAATCAGCCATGCCCCCATGGTCCCTCATCCACCACGAAGGAACGGAGCCAGGCACCACCAGCCCATTCTTCCCAGCCCACCCGCCGCTCGAGAACAAGACCACACCCAGCACCTCCAGCCCACCCGCCGCTCAAGAACAAGACCACACCCAGCACCTCCAGCCCACCCGCCGCTCGAGAACGAAGCCACGCCCAGCACTTTCAGCCCGTCCGGCGTTTGAGGACGAGGCCCTTCAGGGCCGATCACCACCCACCCACAGCACGCAGCCCCCACCTCCCCCACCCACCCGGGGTCCAGGGGCGGAGCCCCTGGCGGGGTCGTTGAAGGGGCAGCGCCCCTTCAGGATGGGACGGGTAGGGGCGGCGGGGGCGAGGA